>JAIBCN010000155.1 GCA_019694155.1 Vicinamibacteria bacterium
TGGTGGTCGCCGACTCCACCCCTGCGCCTGCTCCAGCCGCTCTGGCCCCGCGATCCCGCGCCCTCGCCCCGCTGATCCTGCCCGGGGACGTGGTCGAGCCGGTACGCGGGGGCATGGTGCGGTTCGTCGAGAACATGGAAGCGTCGCTGTCCGTTCCGACCGCGACCTCCGCCCGCGAGATTCCCGTGCGCGCCCTCGAAGAAAACCGCGCCCTCGTGAACCGGCATCGCGCGGCCACCGCCGCCCCCAAGATCAGCTTCACCCACATAATCGCCTGGGCCATGATCAAGGCCCTCGACACCTTTCCGCGCCTCAACGACGCGTACGCGGAACTCGACGGCAAGCCCCACCGCATTCACCGCGGCGACGTCCGGCTCGGTGTCGCGGTCGACGTGCAGAAGAAGGACGGCACCCGCACCCTTCTCGTGCCGAACATCCGCGGGGCCAACCAGATGTCGTTCCCGCAGTTCCTCGAGAAGTTCGACGATCTGGTGGCGCGCTCCCGGCGCAGCGCTCTCATGCCCGACGACTTCATGGGCACCACCGTTTCCCTCACCAATCCAGGGACAGTGGGCACCACCGCGTCCACGCCCCGGCTCATGCCCGGTCAGGGCCTGATCCTCGCCACCGGCAGCCTCGACTTTCCCCCCGAGTTCCGGTCGATGTCGCCCAAGACCCTGTCGATGCTGGGCATCAGCAAGGTCATGACCGTGACCTCGACCTACGATCACCGCGTGATCCAGGGGGCGGAGTCGGGCCTCTTCCTCGCCCGCATCGAAGCCCTGCTGCGCGGCGACGACCGCTTCTACGAGCGGCTGTTCGAGGGCCTGCAGGTGCCCTACCCGCCGGTGCGCACCGAGGTGGATGCGCTCGCGCCCGCCTTCATGGGCGGCGGCGGCGCTTCGAATCGGGAGGAAGTCGAGAAGCAGGCGCGGGTCCTCCAGCTCATCCATGCGTTCCGGGTGCGCGGCCACCTCCTCGCCCAGTTCGATCCCCTCGGGGCCAAGCGTCCCGGGGTCAAGGATCTCGATCCCGGCGGCTATGGCCTGACCCTGTGGGATCTCGACCGCGAGTTCTTCACGAACGGCGCTCTCGGCAAGGAGAAGGCGACGCTTCGCGAAATCATCGACGTGATGCGCGAGACCTACTGCAACACGGTCACGTCGGAGTACATGTTCATCGCGGCGCCCGGCCAGAAGGAATGGCTGCAAAATCGCCAGGAGACGTCGCGCAACAAGACCGAACTGACGCCGGTCGAGAAGAAGCGCGTCATGGAGAAGCTCGCGGAAGCGGAGGCTTTCGAGCGGCATCTCCACGCCAAGTACGTCGGCCACAAGCGCTTCTCCCTCGAAGGCCTTGAAGCCACCATCCCGTTGCTCGACGAACTGCTCTCCCTGGCCGCCAAGGCCGGGGTGGAGGACGCGGTGCTCGGCATGGCCCATCGCGGACGCCTCAACATCCTCGCGAACATCCTCGAGAAGCCCCTGCCCCAGATCTTCAAGGAGTTCGAAGGCTCCACCGATCCCGACGAAACCCAGGGCTCGGGCGACGTCAAGTATCACCTTGGCGCGCACGGGACACATGTCGCGCCCGGCGGCAAGTCGATCGACATCGAACTGGCGCCCAATCCTTCGCATCTCGAGTTCGTGAACCCGGTGGTCGTGGGCATGGTGAGGGCCAAGCAGGACCAGCGGGGCGATCGGGTCCACGTGTCGGCCCTTCCCATCCTGCTTCACGGCGATGCCGCCTTCGCGGGCCAGGGTGTCGTGGCCGAGACCCTGAATCTCTCCGGATTGTCGGGCTTCAGGACCGGTGGCGCCATTCACATCGTCACCAACAACCAGATCGGCTTCACCACCCTCCCCGAGGACGCGCGCTCATCGACCTACTGCACCGACGTGGCCAAGATGGTCGCGGCGCCGGTGTTCCATGTGAACGCCGACGACCCCGATGGCGTGATCCACGTGGCCCGCATGGCTTTCGACTTCCAGCGGACGTTCAAGCACGACGTGGTGATCGACCTCGTGGGCTACAGGCGATGGGGCCACAACGAGGGGGACGAGCCTTCGTACACCCAGCCCACCATGTACGCGAAGATCAAGACCCACCCGTCCGTGGCCTCGATCTATGGCGAGAAGCTGGTGGCCTCGGGGGCCATGTCCCGCGAGGACCTCGAGAACATCTGGGCCACCAAGCGGGCCATCATGCAGCAGACCGACGGCGGGCTTGCTTCAGAGGCGAAGCCGCCGCTGGTCGAACCGCCCGAGGTCGACCCTTCGGCCCTGTCCGGCCGGATCCATGCGACCCTGCAGGGTCTGACTCAGATCCCCGCGGGCTTCGAGCCTCATCCGAAGCTCCTCCCTTTCCTCAAGAAGCGCGCCGATCTCCTCGAGGGCCGGGGCAAGGGAGAAGTCGACTGGGCCACCGCCGAGGCGCTGGCCTTCGGGACCTTGCTTCTCGAAGGCGTGTCGGTCCGCCTCACCGGCCAGGACGTGGGACGGGGGACGTTCTCCCAGCGCCACGCCATCCTCTACGACCATCGCGACGCCAAGGAATTCGTGGCGCTCCAGCAGGTCGCGTCGGGCGGCGCCCGTTTCGACGTCTACGATTCGCTCCTCTCCGAGTGCGCGGTCATGGGCTTCGAGTTCGGCTATTCCGCGGTGCATACGAAGGCTCTCGTTCTCTGGGAGGCGCAGTTCGGCGATTTCATGAACGGGGCGCAGGTGATCATCGACCAGTTCCTCGCCGCGACCGAGCAGAAGTGGAACCAGACGGTCGGCCTTACCCTTTTGTTGCCCCATGGTCATGAGGGACAGGGCCCCGAGCATTCGTCCGCGCGCATCGAGCGATTCCTGAATCTCTGCGCCGAAGACAATCTCCGGGTCGCGTACCCGTCGACACCGGCCTCCTTCTTCCACCTTCTGCGCGCCCAGGGTCGCAGTGCGGCGAGGAAGCCGCTCGTGGTCTTCACTCCGAAGTCACTGCTGAGGTCTCCCGTCTGCGTCTCGACGCTGGCCGACCTGTCCGATTCGAGGTTCATGCCGGTGATCGGCGACCGGAGCGTCGACCCCGCGATGGTACGGCGCGTGGTCATCACCTCCGGCAAGGTGAGCTTCGATCTGATGAAGGAGCGGGAGGCGAAGGGCATTCGCGACGTCGCCATCGTCCGACTGGAGCGGTACTACCCGTTCCCGGCGATGGAGCTCGCCGAAGAGCTTCGGCGGTTCCCGATCACCGCCGAGCTCGTCTGGGCGCAGGAGGAACCCCAGAACATGGGGGCGTGGCGGTTCATCCGCGAGCGCTTCCTCGACGGCGAGGTGCCCGGGTTCCACCACCGCGTTCCGTCCTACGCCGGCCGGGCCGCGAGCGCGTCACCCGCCCCCGGCTCGCACAAGGTGCACACCCGCGAGCAGGAGGAACTGGTCGCGAAGGCGCTTGCGTGATCGTGACGGCCGAAGCCCGGCGACACCCTCTTCGAATCGCCTGATTCACTCAGGCGATTCGAGCCTCGAGAAATCTCGCCGAGCGAAGGCCGGGGGGTCCTAGGGGGCCGGGTCCGTGTCTGGACCCCCTAGCCTCCGAACACAATCCCCTGGGCGAGGGGGAGGTCCTTCGAGTAGTTGATGGTGTTGGTCTGGCGCCGCATGTAGGCCTTCCACGCATCCGAGCCGGACTCGCGGCCGCCGCCCGTGTCCTTCTCTCCGCCGAACGCTCCGCCGATTTCCGCGCCCGAGGTGCCGATGTTGACGTTCGCGATGCCGCAATCGCTCCCCGCGGCGGAGAGGAACGTCTCCGCGGTCAGCAGGTTGGTGGTGAAGACCGCCGAGGACAGGCCCTGGGGCACATCGTTGTGGGCCTTCATCGCGGTCTCGAACTCATCGAACTCGATGACGTAGAGGATGGGCGCGAAAGTCTCCTCGCATACGATCTTCATGTCGGCGCGGGCCTTGATGATGGTGGGCTCGACGAACTGGCCCGTGATGACCTTGCCGCCGAAGAGGACCTCGCCGCCCTCCTTGACCGCGTTCTCGACCCCGCGCTTGAACGCCGCCACCGCTCGCTCGTTGATCAGGGGGCCCATGAGAGTCTGTGGATCCATGGGGTCGCCCACCTTGATCTGTCCGTAAGCCTTCACGAGCGAAGCGGTGAAGGCGGGCGCGATCTCCTTCTGGAGGAACAGGCGCCGCGTGGTGGTGCAGCGCTGGCCCGCGGTTCCGGCTGCGCCGAAGACGACCCCGCGCAGGGCAAGTCCGAGGTCCGCGTCTTTCATCACGATGATGCCGTTGTTGCCGCCGAGTTCGAGGAGGCTCCGGCCGAGGCGCTTCGCCACACCTTCGCCCACCTTGCGTCCCACCGCGGTGGAGCCGGTGAAGCTCACGAGGGGCAGGCGCGGGTCTTCGGTGAGCCGCGCGCCGATCGACGGCCCGCCGATCACGAGGGCGAAGACTCCCGCGAAGCCATGGCGTTCGAGGACGGAGTCCGCGATCTTCTGCGTCGCGATGGCGGTGAGGGGCGTGAGCTCCGACGGCTTCCACACGACCGTATCGCCGCACGCGGCGGCCACGAGGGCATTCCACGACCACACCGCGACGGGGAAGTTGAAGGCGCTGATCACGCCGATGGGGCCGAGCGGATGCCATTGCTCGTACATGCGGTGGCCCGGCCGCTCCGAGTGCATGGAAAGGCCGTAAAGCTGGCGCGAGAGGCCGGTGGCGAAGTCGGCGATGTCGATCATCTCCTGCACCTCGCCTTTGCCCTCGGCGTAGATCTTGCCCATCTCCAGGGTCACGAGGGCGCCGAGATCGTCTTTGTGGGTGCGCAGCGCCTCACCGATCTGGCGGACGATCTCACCCCGCTTGGGCGCGGGCAGGAGGCGCCAGCGCTTGAAGACTTCCGCGGCCTCGGCCACGATCCGGTCGTACTCGGCTTCGCTCACGCCCCGTACCCGGGCCAGCGTTTCGCCGGTCGACGGATTCGTTGAGACAATCTCCTCGCCCGAGGGCGACGGGATCCAGGCGATCCCCTTTCCTCCGGAGTTCGTGGGTTCGATGCCGAGCCGGGTGAGTAGCGCCTTCGTGTCCATGGGGTGATTCTACGTTTCGCGCCCGGCGCACCCGGCGCGGCCGCGCGCCGCCCAGGTCAGTGCGCGGCTTTCGAGCCGCCCCTCAGTCGTTTCACCCCGGTTATGGCGGCGAGGATCAAAGCGCCGGCCACCACGCCCACGAGTCCGTTCACCATCATGGGGCCCAGGGCGGCGGCGACGCCGGTCCCGTGGCTCATCTCCTCCGTCCAGTGATGAAGGGGCCCGATACCGTGCGCGAGGATGCCGCCGCCCACCAGGAACATGGCGGCGGTGCCGGCGACGGAGAGGAAGCGCATCAGGAACGGGGCGGCCTTCAGGATCGAGGATCCCGCCCAGCGCATCAGCCTCGCCGAAGCCCCCGCCCCTTGTCTGCGGCCGAAGTGGAGCCCCAGGTCGTCGAGCTTCACGATCGCCCCCACGAACCCGTACACCCCGACCGTCATCACGACCGCGATCAGCGACAGCACGATCACCTGAGTCAGGAAGGGCTGGGTGGCGACCGTGTCCAGGGAGATGGCGATGATCTCGGCGGAGAGGATGAAGTCGGTGCGCACCGCGCCCTTGATCTTCTCTTTCTCGAACGCCACCAGGTCGACGTTGGTGTCGACGAGGGCGGTGGCGAGGCGGGCGTGATCCTCCTCATCCTCGTGCCGGCTGTGCAGGAACTTGTGGGCGAGTTTCTCGAAGCCCTCGAAGCACAGGAAGGCGCCGCCGATCATGAGCAGGGGCGTGACCGCCCAGGGAGCGATGGCGCTGATGAGGAGCGCGGCGGGGACGAGGATGGCCTTGTTGACGAAGGAGCCCTTGGCGACCGCCCACACCACCGGGAGTTCCCGGTCGGCCGCGACGCCCGTGACCTGCTGCGCGTTCAAGGCCAGGTCGTCGCCGAGAACGCCGGCCGTCTTCTGCGAGGCGATCTTGGTCAGCACGGCCACGTCGTCCGCCATGGCCGCGCCCTTCTGGCTCGCCACCTTGGTCAGGATCGCCACGTCGTCGAGCAACGTGGCGATGTCGTCGATCAGTGCGAGCAGACTGCTCCCGGCCATGGTCCTTGGGTCCTCTCCTATGGAAACGCGCCACGGCCCGAAGAGGCGCGGGCGAAATGCCTTTGGGAGAGGCTATCTCCGACCTGGCCGCCCGGCAAACTCTGGTTCGGAAGGGTCAGTAGGTTCGCGGCTTGGGCTGCGGCCCCGTGGCGCGACCGAGGGCGGAGACCGCGCCGCTGTTCAGGTGCCGCACCGGCCCATGACCCTTGCCCGGGGCGTAGCTCTCCTTGATGGCGGTGGTGAGGTACTGCTTGGCGCCCCGGACCGACGTCTCGACATCGTGGCCGAAGGCCAGGCGCGCGGTGATGGCCGCGGAGTAGGTGCAGCCCGTCCCGTGCGTGTTCGTCGTATGGATCCGGGGCGTGGTCAACTCGTGCAGCGTCGAACCGTCCCACAAGACGTCCGTGGGGTCGCCATCGAGGTGGCCGCCTTTCACCAGCACCGCGCGGCAGCCCAGGCGCATGAGGGCGGTGGCGGCGTCCTTCATGTCGTCGACCGAACGAATCCGGCGCGCGAGCAGCACCTCGGCTTCGGGGATGTTCGGAGTGATGAGGGCGGCTTGCGGGAAGAGACGTTCGACATAGGCGCTCTCGGCCGAGGGGTCCAGGAGGCGGTCGCCGCTTTTCGCCACCATCACCGGATCGACGACGAGGTGCGGGAATCCGCGCGCCGCGATCACCGCGGCCACTTCCTCGATGATCTGGCGGTTGGCGAGCATGCCCGTCTTGAGAGCGGCGATCTCCATGTCGTCGGCCACCGCCTCGATCTGCGCGCGAACCATGGCCGGCTCGAGGGCCTGCCAGGCTCTCACTCCGACCGTGTTCTGGGCGGTGATGGCGGTGACGGCGGTTGTCCCGTGGATGCCGTGCGCGGCGAAGGTCAGGAGATCCGCCTGGATTCCCGCGCCCCCGCCCGAGTCCGAGCCCGCGATCGAAAGTGCGATCTTCATCATTTGATATATCCAAGGGCCCGCAGGTCCTCGCGGAGTTTAGGGTCCATGGCGTCGGTTCGTCCGCTCGCTGCGCCGGGCTGGTACCAGAGCCGGATGGTTCTGCTGGATGGAGTTTTCGGCTTCATGAGGTCCTGGGGGCGGAATGTCCACTGCGGCCCCTGCAGGCGGACGGAGTCGCCGGCCTGGATCGCTGAAGGGTCCGCGGGGCGCCCGTCGATGCGGATGGAGAGCGTCATCGGCGCGTCCGGACGGTTCGGCACGGCCACCAGCCGGTGCGTGAACCCCGATCGTTTGAAGTCATAGGTCGCCGTGCGGCCGTCCTTGGAAAGAGTGAGCGGTTCGCCGGTGCGTCGTCCCATCAGGTAGACCCGCGCGAAGCCCTGAGGACTCGTGAGCCGGACCTGGACCGCGGCGTCGTCGGGATGAGAGTCCACCACGAGGTGGACGCCCTCCTGCGAGTTCGACATGAACGTCATGAGGTCGCGCTGAAGGGCCGCGGCGCGTGCGGGCAGGTTCTCCAGCGGCGTCTTTTCATCCGGATCTTTGGAGAGATCGAAGACCATGGACGTGGTCTCGGGGGCGATGGTCTCGATCGCCTTGAATCTCTCGTCACGCGCCGCATAAAGGGCGGCGCCCGCGACCTGCTCCGCGAACAGAGGCAGGGGCCGGACCCCGTCCTTTCCGCGCAGCAGTGGAGCGAGACTGAAACCATCCGCTTCCGGGAGCGGCGGGAGATTCACGAGGCCCAGAAGGGTCGAACTCAAATCGACGAGGCTCACCGGGTTCGCGATTCTGGCGCCGCCACGCTCTCCTCCGGGAAGGCGAACGATGAGCGGGACGTGGAGGAGCGACTGATAGAGGGTGTGCCCGTGGCGGTTCTGGCCGTGCTCGCCGAACTCCTCGCCATGATCCGCGGTCACCACGAGAATCGTGTTCTCCAGGAGCCCGAGCGATTTCAATCCTTCGATCACTTTGCCGAGCTCCTGATCGTTGTAGGCGATCTCGCTGTCGTACAGGTCCGATTCGGATGCACCTGCCTCTGGGGCCGGCCGCCCTGCAATGGCGCGCGCTTCATAGGGGTAGTGAAGATCCAGGGAATGGGTGTAGAGGAAGAACGGGCGATTCTTCGTGGTGGGGAGCCACTGCGCCAGATCCCGGGTGATCTCGCTGGCATCGGCGGGGACCGCGTTGACGGCTCGTTCGACGTACTCCTTCGCGAGGTTGCGGTACGAGCGGAATCCCCGGCCGAAACCGAAAGCCTTGCCGTCGAGCACGGGGTTCGCGACAAGCCCGCGGGTCTGGTACCCGGCCCTCGCGAAAGCCTCGGCCAGACGGGGCGCGCCATCCGAGAGGCGATCGGTGGCGGTCCGGCCTCCGTGCTTCGGCGGGAGCTGCCCGGTGAGCATGCAGCCGACGGAAGGCTTCGTCCACGAGGCGCACGACCAGGCCTGCTCGAGGACCACGCCCTCCTTCGCCAGGGCATCGATGTGGGGCGTCAGTCCGCGCGTGGAGCCATAGGCGCCCACGCGGTCGGCGCGGAGACAGTCGACGACGTAAACGATGACATTCGGTTTCTCGGTGTCCGCGGGTCCCAGGATGGTGGGTTCGGCGAGAGCGACCCGTCCCGTCTTCGACTCGGCGGTGATCTCGATCTGATACGGCCCGCGGGCCGCGTCGAGCGCCACCCGGGTTTCGATCCAGGGCGTCGAGACGTCCTGTGAACCCGCGACGAGCTCCTTGAGCCTCGCGGGATCGCCTGCCGGGCCTCCGCGGATGCGCCAGCGCAGCCCCGAAGAATGAGGCTTGGACGTGAGCGCAAGATCGAGTTGTGCCCCTGGAAAAGCCTGGACATTGAAGCGGAGGGTGACGCTTTCGCGGGCGACAAGAGCCCGCCGGACATCTGAGCCCGCATCGACATCCTCCACCACGACCGAGGCCGGCCGGGTGGATTCGATGAAGAGCCCGGGCCCTTCCCGGGCCCCCTCGGCGATGCCGTCGAGCGCGCGCCAGCGGGTGAGGAGCCGAGGCTCGCGTGCGCAGGCCGCGAAGGCGAGGACGCACCAGGCCAGAAGCAGAGAAATCCTCACGTCTCTCATTTGGCGGCCCCGCCCCGCCAGGAGGACGCCCGATCCAGCAGCTTCGAAGGCCAATCGGGAACGGTCTGCTCGATCGGGCCGTCGGGCGAGATTTCCCAGACCAGGTCCTCGCCAAAGTCGGCGGCCAGGCGCACGCCGACCGGAAGCTCCGCGGGCCGCAGACGCGCCCGGCGTTCATCGGTCATTCCCCGAGCGTGCACCACGACGTAACGCACGCCCACCCGTCGGAAGATTCGCGAGGTGTAGCCCGTCGGCCACCGATGCCCGATGTAACCGAGACCAAGGCTCCCCGGCGGTTGAAAACTGCCCCAGCCGTTCAGCATCGGCTTCCAATGAGCGATGGACCAGTAGAGATAGATCGCGGGCATGTCCTGATCGCTCCAGGGCAGCTCGATCACGGGGCCTTCGGGGGCGCCCTTCAGCCAGGCCGAGGTCGGCGGCGCCTTGGGAATTTCGCGGTTGAGGTCGGGACCCAGTCGCTTCGGCCACACCTCCACGAGAAGAACCAGGGACAGCACCGGAGCCAGCACCCGCCGCCGCCCGGGCGAGACCCCGGCGAGCCCGGCGGCCGCGAGAACAGCGATCGCGAGCAACGTTCCCGCGGCGATCCGGCTGGGAGTGCGGAGCATGCCGATGACCGGCAGCTCGCTCAACAGCGCGTAGGGGCCGGGGAATGAGAAATCGAAAACGAAAATCCGCGGCCCAAGAGCGACGACCAGCGAGGCCGCGCCCACGGCGAGCATCAGCCGGACCCCCCGCTCTTTCCACCAGACCGCCGCGCCGAAGAGCGCGAGGGCGATGGGAACGGTTCCGGCGAAGAGCGGCTTCTGGGTCGTGGCCTGATCGCGCAGCCATATGAGGTGGGGCCAGACCGCGTAGGCGGACGGCTTGAAGAAGCTGTTGAAGCGGGCGCTCCAGTGGATGACCTCGTCGCCCCGCTGCAGGCCGAACGCCTGTTGCGCTTCCCGATACGGGGCGAAGATGACGTACACCGCGGCCGCCGCCGCCACCAGAGCGAGACCCGCCATCAAGGCGCTCTTACGGCTCTCCGGCCGGATGAAGAGGACCGCGAGCGCGGCGCCGCCGGCGACCGCGCACAGCACGGCGGAATAGCCGCTGCTGGTCGCGAGGAGGAGGGCGAACGCGAAGAGAGCCGCGAGCGTCCTTGGAGACCGCGTCCGGTCGTACCGGACCATGGACCAGAGCGCGAGAGGCAGCCACTGGAGTGACAGGGACTGGATATGAGGAAACTGGTCCCAGCGATAGGCCGAGAATGCGAACGAAAGGCCTGCGACGAAAGCCCCCCAACGCGAGCCGAAGAGCTCAAAGGCGAGGAGCGCCGCGCCCAGGCCGCACAGCGGGAAGGTGGCGAGGAGGGTGAGGTTGTGGGCGAGGAGAGGGCCCGCGCCCAGCGTGCGAGCGGCGACGTACTCGAGGGTCTGCGCGAAGAGGGCTTCGTTGTAGGCGAAGGTCTTGTCGTGGGGCCAGAAGGCGTTGCTCGCCACGGCGTTCGCGCCCGGCGTGGTCCAGTTGTGGAGGTTCTGTTCGAGCACCCACACATTCCCCACGAAGTCGGGAATGGGGAGGCCGCTCGTCGCGAGATGAAGGGGCCAGGGCCAGAGTAGGGCGGCCGCGCAGAGCGTGTAGAGAACGCTGAAGGTCACCCCGGACCGGAAGCCGAACGGGCGCGCCGTCGGGAGGAGGCTTCGGGGCATGGACGCGCGGGAGTCTAAATGCGCCGCGGTGTCAGCGTCCGAAGAGGACCATCACCGGGCCGCGGCGAGGGTTTCGAAGTTCCTCAGCATGCGCAGGGTCAGGCCCCAGATGGTGAGGCCGCGAACCGCGATCGCGGGAAAGCGCAGGATCTGGCCGCCATGTTCGATGGTCACCGAGGACGCGCGGCTCGAGTCGAAGAGCTCGGTCAGGGGAATCCAGAAGGTGGCCGCGACTTCATCGGACAGGGTCAGCGCGTCGGGCGCGTCCTTGGCTGCGAATACGAAGGGCGCGATTTTCATGTCGATGGACTTCGTGCGCGCGGTCGCACGTGTCTCGTCGAGGGGACCGAGGAGATCGCGGTCCTCCATCAGGCTCAACCCGATCTCCTCCTCGGTTTCCCGGATGGCGGTTCGGACGAGCCCCGCGTCGTGGCTCTCCGCGCGCCCGCCGGGAAGGCCGACGTGGCCGGACCAGGGGTCACTCGGGTGATCGGCTCTCTTGATGAAGAGGGCTTCGATTTCGCGATCGCACGGGCGCAGGACGAGGGCCACCGCGGCGGCGTGGGCAGCGCCCTCGATGGTTCGAGGGGAGCGGCCGCGCAGGGCCAGATCGATCCGGTCGAGCGAAAAGCGACCCGGCGCGGGCTCTCTGGTCTCGGACGGCGAAACCCCGCCCGGCAGATCTACTCCCATTCAATCGTTGCGGGCGGCTTGCTCGAAATGTCGTACACGACCCGGTTGATTCCCTTGACTTCGTTGATCAGGCGTGACGAGATCTTCGCGAGCAGGTCGTGGGGCAGCCGTGCCCAGTCCGCGGTCATGCCGTCGGCCGAGTCGACGGCGCGGATGGCGATGGTGTTGTCGTAGGTGCGCCCGTCGCCCATCACGCCCACCGACTTGACGGGCAGAAGCACCGCGAACGACTGCCAGACCTTCCGGTACAGGCCCGCCTTGCGGATCTCGTCGACCACCACCGCGTCCGCTTCACGCAGGGTGTCGAGGGCCGGACGCGATACCGGGCCGATCACACGGATGGCGAGGCCGGGGCCGGGGAAGGGCTGGCGGAAGATGAACTCCTCCTCGAGACCGAGCCGCAGGCCCACCGCCCGCACCTCGTCCTTGAAGAGTTCGCGGAGCGGTTCGACCAGCTTGAAGCCGAGAGCCTTGGGCAGGCCGCCCACGTTGTGATGACTCTTGATGACCGCGGAGGGACCCTTCACGGACTGGGACTCGATGACGTCCGGATACAGCGTGCCCTGGGCGAGGAATTTGACGGGCCCGATCTTCTTCGCCGAGGCCTTGAAGACGTCGATGAACTCCTTGCCGATGATCTTCCGCTTCTTCTCGGGATCGGTGACGCCCTTGAGCGCTTTTTCGAAGCGCTTGGATGCATCGACGCAGACCAGGGGCAGGCCGAGCTTCGACTCGAAGCGCTCCTTCACCTGCATCGCTTCGTCCTTGCGGAGCAGGCCGTTGTCGACGAAGACGCAGGTGAGCTGCGACTTCACCGCCTGATGCACGAGCACCGCGGTCACCGCGGAATCGACGCCTCCGGAGAGGGCGCAGATGACGCGCTCCTTGCCCACCTGCTGGCGGATCTTGTCGACGGTTTCGCCCACGAAGGACGCGGGATCCCAGTCGCGCGAGCAGCCGCACAGGTCGAGGAAGTTGCTGAGGACCTGCATTCCCTGCGCGGTGTGCTTGACCTCGGGATGGAACTGGATGCCGTAGAGCCCCTTCTTCGGATACTCCATCACGCCCACCGCGGTGTTCGAGGTCGAGCCGGAGATGGAAAATCCGCGGGGCGGGCGCAGGATGGAATCGCCGTGGCTCATCCAGACGCGCGTGCGCGCGGCCAGGCCGCGAAGCAGGCGCGATTGGGGCGAGGCTTCGAGGTCGGCGGGGCCGAACTCCTTTGAGTCGGACTGCACGACCTCGCCGCCGAGCACCTTCGCCATCAGCTGCATGCCGTAGCAGATGCCGAGGACCGGCACGTCCACGCCCTCGAGGACCTCCCGCGAAATCTGCGGCGCGCCTTTCTCGTAGACGCTCGAAGGTCCGCCGGAGAGAACGAGGCCCTTGGGCTTGTAGGCCACGATGGTCTTGAGCGGCGTCCCGGGCGGAATGATCTCCGAATACACGCCCAGTTCCCGGAAGCGGCGGGCGATCAGGTGCGTGAACTGGGAGCCGAAATCGACGATGAGAACGGAATCTCGGGCCATCAAGAACCTCAGCAGGAGCCTCAGCCGAAACCGAAGGGGTTGAAACGCCCGGGGAGTATAGGACCGATTCGACTACACTTCGCAGGCGTTGACCGGCGAGCCCCGAACCTCATTCAAGCGCGTCCTCTGGACGGTTTTCGCCGGGTTGTTCCTCTCGGTCGCCTGCGCCAAGCCAAGGCTCCTGCCCCTTGGATCCCCTTTCCCGCCCGTCTCAAGATGGGAAAAGCCGCTTGACGCCCCCCTGGGGGCTCCCCTGGCCACCGATGGAACTCTCGTATTTGCAGCGCTTTCCACCGGTCCAGTTCTCGCCATCGACCCAACCAGCGGTACGACGCTGTGGACCCGCTCCGGAGTCAAGCCCGGTTTCGCGGTGGCGAGGCCGGGCTTTCTCGTGTTCGTCGAGAGAGGCGGCGTGGTCTGGGGGATCAACGCCCAGGATGGAACTGCCCAGTGGAAGACGACCACCCGGGTGGCGGATGTGCAGACTGTCCGGCTCGACGGGAACCGGGTCTTTCTGGGCGGAGCTACCGGTTTCGCGGCCCTCGTGGTATCCACCGGGGAAGTGCGCTTCGACCTCGAAGCCAGGGACGTTCGCGACCTCGATGCGGCCGGAGACCGGCTCGCCTCGCTCGAAGAAGGGGCGCTCGTGGTGCGAAACCGCGAGGACGGCTCGATCCGATACCGCCTGGCCTCGCCCGAGGGCGAGTTCGGCGCGCCGGCGTTGTTCACGGACGGCCGAGTGGTCCTGGGCTCGGGCTCCCGGCTCGTTCGCGCCGTCTCTCCCACGGGCGCCTTCAAGTGGCGCTTCAAGGTGGGCGCGCGCGTCAAGGACCGGCCGCTCAACTACAGGGAAGGCAAACGCGTGGGCGTTCTCTCCTTCGAGGGCGTCTTCTACGAAGTTTCCCAGGGGGGTGACATGAGGAAGCGGGCCCTGCTTTCCTCGCGTCCTTTCGGACCAGCGCTTTTCGCGGCGGGGCGGATCTGGGCGCCCATCTTCGAAGACGAGGTCGTGGCAATCGATCCGAAAACGACGAAGGTGCTCGGACGTTCGCGCTTCGGCGGGAGCTTTCTGTCTCCCCCGATTCTCGTGGCCGGCCGCCTCCTGGCCGAGGTTTCCGGCCCCCGGCGGATCGTGGCTCTGGAGACCGCGCCGTTGACCTGAGGGACTGCTAAGGTCGGGTTCCTTGCGGACGGCATCCGCCGCGGCGGGTATCATCGCAGAGCGGTCTTTCCTTGAGACGGCGGCAACTCCAAAGATGGGGACTGTTTAGTAACCGGTGATCGGTCGAAAACTCGCGTCCAGATACGAAATCCTCCGAGAGGTCGGTCGCGGGGGCATGGGCGTTGTGTATCTCGCGCGCGATCCCGTGCTGGAGCGAGAAGTCGCCATCAAGATGCTGACCTCGGGGAACCTCCAGGGAGATCAGCGCGAACGATTCGAGCGCGAGGCGCGCGCGGTCGCCAAACTCGACCACCCGGGCATCGTTCCCATTTTCGACTTCGCCGACTTCGAGGGGAATCTCTTCTTCGTCATGCCCTATGTCGAGGGCAAGACCCTGCGCGCGGTGCAGAAGGAGGAGACTCTCAAGCCCTACGAGGTTCTGGACATCGGCGCGCAGGTGGCGGAAGCCCTCCATTATTCCCACCAGCGCGGCATCGTTCACCGCGACATCAAGCCGGAGAACATCATGGTCACCCGCGAGGGTGACGAATGGCGCGCGAAGCTCATGGACTTCGGGATCGCGCTCGGGCCCAAGGACTCGCGCATGACGAAGTCCGACATCATCGTCGGCACTCTCGCCTACCTGCCTCCGGAATCGATCCTCGATTCGTCGAGCTCGCCCGCGGCCGACATCTACTCGCTCGGCGTCGTGATGTTCGAAAGTCTGTCGGGGAAGCTGCCGTTTTCCGGCGACACCCAGACCGTTCTCTACAAGATCGTCCACTCCGAGCCCGAGCCGCCCGGCCTGCTCGCCTCGCTCGTCGACATGGAGACGGAGAACATCGTCCTCGCCTGCATGGCCAAGGCGGCCGCCGCCCGGCCCAAGGACGGCAACGAGATCGGCGGCGTGCTCCGTGAACTGTCCCGCCGGCTGAAGAACCCGGAGACCGCTCTTTCCAGCTCGATAGTGGTTCCCCGCGGCGGCTCGGCCATCGTGGGACGGAGCCACGAGATCGAGGATCTGGTCAAGTCCTTCCACCGCGCGCAGGCGGGCGAAGCGCAGCTGGCCCTCGTGGGCGGCGAGCAGGGCTTCGGCAAGGCCTCGCTCCTGCGGGAGCTGGAGCGCCTGTCGAAGAGCCGCGGCGCGCTTGTCCTTCACGGTCGCTTCGTGGAGAGGGTGGACCCGGCGCTGCCCTATCAGGGCTTCGGCGAGGCCTTCCGCGAGTACATCGACGCCGATCCCGCTCGCGCCATCAAGACCCTCGGAGATCTGCTGCCCGAACTGAGGGTGCTCTTCCCGGAAATAGCGGAGGCCGCCGGACGCGACTCGCAGTCCTCCATCGCCCCCAAGCGCGAGGATCGCACCTTCACCCTGGACCTTCTCGCGCGCACGGTCGGCCGTCTCGCGAGCGCGCAGCCCCTCGTCCTTCTCTTCGAGGACCTGCATCTCGCCGACGCCTCTCTCGAGGCGATCCAGTACGTCTTCCATCGACGGTCTTCTTCGCGGTTGATGATCGCGGGCACCTACGTCCAGGGAAGCGGCGGCGACAGCGATCCGATGTCGCGGCTCGTGAAGAGCATCCGGGGCGACCAGGGCACGCTGCTCATCCAGCTCAAGGCGCTCGACGCCGCGGACTGCCGCCTGCTCGCCATGGGGATTCTCGACAAGGAACGCGTTCCCGAGGACGCAGGCCTTGCGCTCCTGCAGGCGACCGGAGGCAATCCCTTCTTCGTGGCCGAGCTGGTGCGAAGCCTCGCTCCCGAAGGGCGCTTCGAAGAGTTCACGCTCGCGGCCCGCCGCGGCGGCGCGCAGGGTCTGGCCCTTCCGAACTCTCTGCAGAAGCTGATGGAGGAGAAGGTCGCGGCCATGCCGGACTCCAACCGGAGCGTCCTGCAGGCCGCGGCGATCATCGGCGCCTCCTTCGATCCGTCCGAGGTGATTCATCTCTCCGGGCTCGGTACGGCGGCCGAGTCGGTGATCGAGAGCCTGATGGAGCGGGGCGTGTTCCGCGAGGACGCGGTTTCGGGCGGCTCCCGCCTCACCTTCGCGAGCACGCTGCTTCTCGATGCGACCTATCGCACGCTCAATCAGGTGCGCCGCCGCGCCCTTCACCGCTCCTACGCGGAATTCCTCGAGACCCGCTACGCGAAGCGCCTCGATCGCGTCGCTCCCATTCTCTTCCGCCACTTCTCGGTGGCGGGCCTCCTCGACCGGGCCGCGACCCACGGGCTCGCGGCCGCGCGCAACGCCTTCGCGGGCGGCGCCTACGAAGACTCAAGGCGCCTCGCCCAGACCGTGCTCACTCTGGTGGAGAGCGAGGATTGGCTGGGCGATCGGGACGTCGAGGCGGAAGCGTGCCTGGTCTACGCCCGCGCCGCTCTCGAGGCTTTCGAGTCCGAGGACGCGGAGAAGATGGGCCGCCGATCAGCCGTGCTGTTCGCGCAGGGGAAGGACTTCCGCCAGCAGGCGGAAGCGCTGGTTCTCGCCGCCGATGCGGCGCTGCGCGGCCTGAAACTCGACGAGGCCAAGGCTCTCGCCGCCGAGGGCCTGACCCTCGCCAGGGAACACCGTCTCACCGGCCCGGTGACCCGTTTCAGCGAGATTCTCGACGCCGTCCAGCAGTCGCGCTCGCAAGGCTCCGCGCCCGAGCCCGTCACCTCGTCGCATCGGACGCCCCAGGGCTCCGCCGCGCAGATCCGCCCGCCCGCGGCGCCCCGCGCGAGCGCCCTCCTGCTCCTGGAGGCCGAATACCTCGCGGCCGAGGAGGCGATCGAGGAGCGAGCGAATCGCAAGGTCGCGGTCTCTCCGGAGGAGGAGGTCGCTCACCTGATGAAGTTCGCCGATCTCGCCCTGAAGATCGGCCGCCTCGGACCCGGTCTCGAGGCGTGTCAGCGTGCCTTGAAACTGGCGGCCGCGGGCGATGTCGTCACCATGGCGAGCCTCGGGCTTCTGCACACCAAGCTTCTTCTGCGCACGCTGCAGCTCGATGAGGCCCTGGAGGCCGCGCGCACCGCGCTCGCTCCCAACTTCATCCTGAAGGGATCCGTGCCTCGCGCCCTCGCCGTGCAGATCGCCGCTCATGAGGCCGAAGCCCTGGTCATGCTGGGCGAGCCGGCCGAGGCGCGGGAGCGGCTGGAGGCCGAGGGCCTCGACGGAGAGACGGGGAGCGAGGACCGATCGCTGCCCCTCGTGCTCGCCTACGCCGAGGTGCTCGCCTATCTGGGAGATCGGACGGTGGCTCTGGATCTGATGAACGAGGCCCTGACCACCGCCGAACAAAGAGGCGACGGGATCGCCCTCGTCCAGGGCCTGAACGCGCGCGCGCGGATGCTCCTGCTGGCGGGGACGCCCGACTCCGCGATCGAGGACGTGCGCCGCGCTCTCTCCCTGGCCGGCGAGGTTCCCGATGCGCTCCTGCTCACGAGCGTGCGCCTGTCCCTCGGGCAGTGCCTGAACGAACTGGGCGCGGTGAGCGCGGCGGACGCCGAGTTCCTCGCCGCGAACCGCGAGGCCGAGAACATGGGCGCGCGCATCCTCCTTCTCGAGGCGCAGCTTGGTCTCTCCGCCACCAATCGCGCGCGCGGGAGATACCTCGCCGCGGAGATCGCGGCCCGCGTGGCTCTCCAGTTTTCCACCGCCGCTTCCGCCAAACTCCTTCAGGCCCGCGCCGAGTTCGCGCTGGCCGAGGTGTTCCTGGACAGCGGGGCCTCCAAGGAGGCGACGCAGACGCTCGAGCGGGCGCGTTCCATCGCACGCGATGCCGGCGAGGTCTCCGTGCACATCGACACCCTCATCGAGCTCGCGCGCCTGGCCCGCCTGGGCGGCGAGCCGGCCCACGCCCGGGACCTCGCCCTCGAGGCCTGGAACGAATCGACGGAACGCGGGGATCACGTGCGGCGCGGCGTCACCATGCTCGAGCTTGGACATCTCGAAATCGACAGCGGTCACACCGACGCCGCGGTCACCCGCTTCCGGGGGGCGCTCGCCGCCGCTTTCGGCAGCAGCGCGCCGCGCCTGGCCACCCGGCTGTACGAAGGCCTTGTCGATTCGCAGCTTCGTTCGGACGACATCCAGGGCGCCCTGCGCTACGCGGAGGCGGCCGAGAACTCCACCGAGACGCTGGGCGAGTTCGGCGCGAGCGAGTCGATCAAGGCCGCTTTCCTGACCGCGCGCATCCAGAGAACCGCCCAGAATCTGCCGGGGCTTCGGGAAGCCATCGGGCGGGCCATGAAGGTCTCCGATGCGAGCGGCGATCGACTGCTCCAGGCGCGGAGCGCTCTGCAAGCGAGCCTTCTGAGCATCGAGGCGGATCCCGACCTTTCTCTCTCCATCCTGGAGAAAGGCCTCATCCGCGCCCGCGAGGCCGATGCGCTCGCCATCGAAGCCTCGATTTCCGGCCATATCGCCTCCATCCAGATCCGCCGCGGGTTCGTCTCCGAGGCCAGGAAGTACTCGGAAGCCGAGATGGAAGCGATTGGCCGCGCGGGAATCGTGAAGGGGACTATCCGTAACAGGCTTCGACTGGCCCGGTGCTTCGACCTTCTCGGGCAGCTCAAGCAGTGCGCCGACATGCTCGAATCGGAGACTCCTCCCGATGGCGACACCTCGGTGGGCGTCGGGCTCCTTGCCTATCGTTCTCAGATCAAGTTGTCGCAGGGCCGCCTGCGCGGCGCCTCCGAAGACGCGGAAGCCGCGGTCCGCCTGGCCGCGCGGGGCACCGGCCGCGACCTCGCCGACGCCCTTCTCCACCGAGCCGAGTACGCCCTCGCCATCGCCGACCTCACCGCCTCCGCGACCGATCTCGAAGCGGCGAAGCGCGCCTCCGACACCGCTCGCGGCGTGCACCGCCCCTTCGAGGACGCGCTCTTCGGCCTGTCCCAGACCGAGCTCCTGATCCTCAAAGGCGACCTGGTGAGCGGCGCCGAGCAGTCGGAGGCCGCGTGCCTCATGTTCGAACGCGGCTCGCACGAGATCTGGGCGAGCGCCGCCCGGCTTCTGACCGCCCGCTGCCTCGCGCGCACGGATGTGTCTTCCGCGGACCGGCTGGCCGCTCGCGTCGAGAGCTTCGCGCGGGAGCGCTCCATTCTCTCCATGCAGGTGAACGCCCTCACGCTTCGCGGTCTGCTCGCCCATGACATGTCGAAGCTCGACGAGGCGGGTCAGCTCGCGGGGCGCATCGGCTCGCCGTGGATCCTGGCCAGCATCGCCCACGTGCGCTACCGCGTGTTTGGCGACCGAAAGGATCAGAAGGCCGCAGCCGCGGAGCACAAGTCCTTCCTGTTCCACATGTCGATCGTGTCGTCGGAGCTCGATCAGGCCGCGCGCGCCCGCGTCCTCGCCGCCGCCGAGAAGAACGAGCACCCGTTCCTGATCTGACCGGGAGAGCGTTCACGCCCCTCGAGCAGCGGGCTCGGCGGTTCGGCGTATCCTCCTGGGCACTCTTGAACTCATGGCCCCCTGGGCCCCAGAACTCGATGTCTCCCTCCGTCCCGGGACTTTCCGGAGAAACCCCGTGCCACTCACCTTTGGACCTTCGGCCGCGAAGCGCATCGTGAGGAAGTGAGAGGGCATGTCTAGCCGAGTCTCCAGACCCACGCCGCGCCTCGCGGCGGATGTACTCCTCCTCGATCCCGATCGCGCTCGCGGGCTGGCTCTCGCGTCGGAACTCTCCGGATGCGGCCTCGCCACCGTGTTCTGCGACTCCACCGGGGAGGCCGTATCGAAGGCCCCGGGGGCCCGCGTCCTTCTTGTCCGACGCCGTCTGGGAGCGACCGATGCTTTCGCGTTCGCCCGGGAACTCCGACGGAAGGTGGAGACCCCGCTGCGCCTCCTGATCCTCGGGGATGCGCCGAGCGAAGAGGATGCCCTGCGCGCGATCGACGTTTCGGCTCTCGCCATCGTCTTCGCGCCGCACACCGCGGCGAATCTGGTTCGCCGGATACGAAGAGCCGCCGAAGCCGATCCGTCCGAGCTCATGGATCATGACGGCGCTCCGGCGTTCCGGGTGCGCCGCGGGGGTGTCGTCTACAAGATCAAGGCCCGGCCCGAGCTCCTCGTCGAGCACCTGCTGCAGGCGACCGAGGCGGTGGGGGCGCCGTCCTCGCCGCCGCCTCCTCCGCCCGCCGCCGCCGCCGTGGCCACGGCTCCTCCCGTCGACACCTCCGCGATTCCCGTGGAGCACCGAACCGGCGCTTTTCTGGTGGTCGGCGACAACCGGAAGGTCCTGTTCGCGAATCCCGCGGCGCGCACCCTGCTTGCTCTGCCTGAGGACCTCGCTCGGGCGCGCTTCGATGAGCCCATCGACGTCCAGCGCGTGATCGAGAAGAAGATCAAGTCGGGACGCCGGTCGCTCGACGTGGTCATTCGGGCCCGGGAAATGGTCTACGAGGGCGAGAAGGCGCTCGGCATCTCCCTGCGCGACGTGACGGAGTTGAGGAACCTCGAAAGCCAGGTCCGGCTCTCCAACGAGATTCTCGACCGCGTGCCCGCCATTGTTCTCGTCGCCGATCCCGACGGCCGTGTGGCCTACGCGGGCCCCGGGGTGAGGACTCTCCTCGGCCACGATCCGAACGAAGTCATGGACGAGGGATTCTGGACGCTTCCCTGGCCGAGCCCGGAGGATGCCGCTCGCATGCGGGCGGAGTTCACGGGCACGGCGCGCCGCGAGGGCGCGCCCCAGTCGCCCTTCGAGGCGAAACTCCGGGCGAAGGACGGATCGCTTCGGATCCTGGCCTTCCAATTCGCCATGGGCCCGGGAGGCACGCTCATCGCGGTCGGTCAGGACGTGACCGCCCGCAAGAACGCGGAGAGAGAGAGCACCCGCGCGCGGGAGACGGCGGAAGCCGCGACCGCCGCCAAGTCCGACTTCCTCGCCAACATGAGCCATGAAATAAGGACGCCGATGAACGCGGTCATCGGCATGACCTCCCTTCTTCTCGAGACCGATCTCTCGGCCGAACAGCGGGACTACGCGGAGATCATCCAGAAGAGCGGGGAAGCGCTCATCTCCCTCATTTCCGACATCCTCGATTTCTCGAAGATCGAGGCGGGCAAGTTCGAACTGGACCGGCACAGCTGCTCGACGGAGAGCCTGATCGAGCAGTGCCTCGACCTTCTCGCCGCCCGGGCCTCGGAAAAGGGACTGGACCTCGCCGGCTTCGTGGACGCGACCGCGGCCGTCGAGTTCTGGGGCGACGGCACCCGGATTCGACAGATCCTCGTCAACCTGGTCGCGAACGCGGTCAAGTTCACGGAGACGGGAGGAGTCATGGTGGAAGCGCGCCTGGAGCACGGGGCCGAGGGCGCGTCCGCCGGCCGGGACGAGCTCGTGGTGACCGTCGCCGACACGGGCATCGGCATTCCGGAAGCGAAGCTCGAACGCCTGTTCAAGCCGTTTTCCCAGATCGACGCCTCCACCACAAGGCGCTATGGCGGCACCGGCCTCGGGCTCGCCATCTCGAGTCAGCTCGCCGAAATGATGGGAGGAGCCCTGGAGGTCGACAGCGCGCCCGGCAAGGGGGCGCGCTTCATCCTCCGCATCCCCGTCGCGGTGATCTCCCGCACGAAGCAGCCGTACCTCACGCCCGCCTCCTCCTGGCTCACCGGCAAGCGCGTCATGGTTTGCGCCACCGGCTCGATGACCACGGATGTCATTGCGCGCTTGATCTCCCGATGGGGCGGCGTTTTCGTCCGCGCCAGCATCACGGATGCCAATGACCGGTTGAGGCGGGGCGAAGTGTTCGACCTCGCGGTCGTCGATCACAGCCGCAATCTCGACGAGCGGGCGGCGGCGGTATCGGAGACGGCGCTCCGCGCGCTCAAGGAGCGCTGCATCGAGAAGCGCGTGCCCGTGATCTCGCTCCGCCCGATCGCCTCGAGAAACGTGGTGGCGACCCAGGGCATCTCGATGGCCACGGCGCTCACTCCCATCAAGGCCGCCGCCCTGTACCAGGCGGTCGACCGAGCCCTCTTCGGCGGGCCCAAGAGGGCCGCCACCGATTCCCGCCGCCCACCGGAGCCTTCGGCCCGATCCTCATTCTCGGTGCTGATCGCCGAAGACAACCTCGTCAATCAGAAGGTGGCTCGTCTCACTCTGCAAAGCCTCGGCTTCCCGAAGGTGGATGTGGTCTCGAACGGCCGCGAGGTTCTGAAGGCGCTGGCGGCGCAGCCCTACGAGATCGTCTTTCTCGATCTGCACATGCCGGAGATGGACGGCCTCGAAACGGCGAGAGCGATTCGGGCCGGCGGCCACGTTCCTCGTCCCTGGATCGTGGCTTTGACGGCGAGCGCCATGGCCGGCGACCGGGAGACCTGCCTGAACGCGGGGATGGATGACTATCTCGCGAAGCCCCTTCAGCGCGATGCCCTGATCCTGGTCCTGGACCGGGCCAAGGAAGGAATCGCCAGGCAGACAGTCCCCGAAAGCGCCCGGACCGCGACCGTCCCCACCGGAACTCAGAGGCGCAGCCAGGCCATCCAGGTCCCGGCGCGCACCGCGTCGGCCACGCCCGCCATCATCGACACCCGGGCGCTCGAACGGCTCCGGGGACTGGGGCTGCCCACGGGAAGCTCGGGATCCGATCTCGTGACCGAGTTGATCGATGGATTCCTGCGCGAGGTCCCGGACAAGCTGCATCGGATCGGAAGGGCCCTCGACGAAGAAGACTTCTCCAAGGCCCACCGTTTCACGCACTCTCTTGTGTCGGCGGCCGGGAACCTGGGCGTGGTGGGCGTGGTCAAAGCCGCGCGGACTCTCGAGAGCGTGCTCCGGCTCAAGAGCCCGGCGGACTGCGAGCAGGCGTACCTCGCGTTGAAAGCCGAGTTCGACCTCGCCCAGCCCGAACTGGCGAAAGAGCGCCAGAACGTAGACTAGCGCCGTGCGCCATCTCCTGACCCTGATCAAGGTTCGTATCACCGGCCTCGTGACTCTCACCGCCATGGCCGGTTACGGGCTCGCGCCCGGGCGCGAATGGGACGCGCGCTTCGTCGCCGTCACGGTCGGTGTTTTCCTGATCACCGCCGGGGCCTCGGCGGTGAACATGTTCCTCGAGCGCCGGACCGACGCCTTGATGAACCGGACGCGAAACCGGCCGCTGCCCATGAAGATCATGACCCCGGCCGCGGCCCTCGCCGTGGGCGCGGTCACGAGCATCCTCGGCCTTCTGGTCCTGTTGCCCCTCGGGCTTCTTCCCGCGGGCATCGCGGCCCTTTGCTGGGTGCTCTACATCGTGGTCTATACGCCCCTCAAGGCGATGACCTCGCTCAACACCGTGGTGGGCGCCATTCCGGGAGCCCTGCCCCCCCTAATCGGGTGGACGGCGGCCGGGGCGCCCCTCTCCATGCTCGCCTTCATCCCCTTCCTGCTGATGTTCGTGTGGCAGGTTCCGCACTTCCTCGCGCTTGCCTGGATGTACCGCGACGATTATGCGCAGGGCGGCCTCCAGATGCTCTCCGTGGAAGACCAGGAGGGCGGCATGGTCGGACGCCAGGCGGTTCTCTACGCGATCTGCCTGATCCCGATCGCGGCCGCGCCCCTCATGGCCGAGGACGCCTCGGTTGTCGGCACGGTTCTCCTCGTCGTTCTCTCCCTGGTCTTCGTGGGCTTCGCGGCCCGCTTCGCCGTGCAGCGAGACCGGAAGACGGCGGCGTCTCTCTTCGGAGTCTCGCTGCTCTATCTGCCCTGCGCGTTCGGCCTGATGTTCCTCAGCTTCTAGGAGGCGCTCAGGCGCTCGCGGAGGCGCCTGGTTCGGCGAAAACGGGGGCCGCGATCGAGCGAGGCGGCGGCCCGAAGAGGCGCTCGCGGTTCTGGAGCCGCTTCTCGAGACCCCAGCGCACAGCCTTGCCGAGGACCTTCAATTTCATTTCGCCCACCGGATAGCGCTTGTCGCTGAGCGACTTGCATTCCTCGGGCAGCATCACGAGGCTGACGTGGATGTCGGGCGCCGCCCCCACGGGGAGGCCGTGCTCCATGCACTTTTCGTACAGGTGCCGGAAGATGGGGACCATATCCTCCGTCTTGGGAGGCGGCACGTCCGCGTAGTCCGTGCCGATCAGCGGGCGGAACACGCAGACTGTGGGGATTGCGCCAACCGAAGTGATCCAGTCGATCGCCGCCATCGATGACTCGGGCGATTCGAGGCCCGCGATGATCTCGCCGTTCGTGACCCACGGCTCGGTCAGAGGTCCCTTGCGGCCCAGAGAAGCGCAGTATTCCACCGCCTCCAGATACCGGTCGAGGCCGTATTCGCGGTTCTTGCCGGGGCAGGTCTCCTTGAAGCGTTCGCGATCGAAGATCTCGAAGCAGAAGGAGACGCGGTTCAGGCCCATCTTGCGCAGTTCGTCGTAGCGGGACAAATCGTGATGGGGCGGGGTCTGGATGCCCACGAGGAGCCCGACTTCCTTCTTGATCCTCCGGATGAACGGTTCGAGGATGTCGAGGTAGGTCTCACCCGTGTAGTGGCCGGTGTTGAAGTCGACGTAGGTGATGCCGGACTCGCGGCGCGCCGCCCAGATGACCTCCATCACCTCATCGAGGGACTTCTCGTCCGCGTCGTCGATTCCCAGGTTCAGGCCGACGGAGCAGAATTTGCAGTTGACCTTGGTCTTCTCGACCCAGTATTCGCACACCTTCGCCTGATAGATGCCGAGGTAGGTGCCCTGCAGCGTTCCGATGCGGGTCATCGGCTTGCCCGTCGCGGTCTTGCGCTCGTACCAGGAAGGTTTGGGCGCGAGCTCCACATCGCACAGGAAGTGGTCGTCGGTGTGGAGGCGATACGCCCCGCCCGCCCGCTTCAGGATGTAGGGCGAATCCTTGGCGAAGGGTTCGGTCACCGGGACATTGGTCCACAGGCCCGAAGGCAGGAGCAGCTCGAGGCCGCTTCCGAGGCCGGCCCGCGTGCGCAGGATCTTTCGACCGCCGTCCTCTTCGACCAGGCACGAGTCGTCGAGCCTGACGCCCTTGCAGTAGAGATCGAGCTTCAGAAGGGCGGGGTTCTTACGAACGTCGGTTTCCATTCACGGGCCTCCAAACGCGGCGCCACCGTCGGCGCCACAAAGAGCTTGCCATCGATCCAAACGCCTTCTCAGGAGCCATTTGCATCATTCGGAGGACATTATGAACGGGCGATCTCACGTCCCTCATGACCGCCGTCATGTTCCCCGAGCCGGGGGCGCCCGATACTGAGGGCGGCCACGACTCGCACCGTCCCATCGGCCCGTCGAACCCGGAGGAACCATGAACCAGACGACCTTCCCGCCCGTTACCCATTTCGGATCCGACCTTTCGCCCACGGAGGTCGCGGGCCACGCCCTGGAGGCGTTTGACGCCCTGCGACCCGGCGAGGTGGTGACCCTGGAGTTCAATCGGGCCCCGAAGGGCCTGCTTGCCCGTTTCCAGCAGGAGCGAAAAGGCCAGTTCGACTGGACGCCCGCCATCGAAGGTCCCGGGACCTGGCGCATCGAGGTCTCGCGCCGGCAGGCGGAGAAGGGTTCCTCGCGCACCGTGAACGAGGCCCTGTCCTGGGACCACGACCGACTGGACGATCTCGAAGCCCGCGCCTTCGAGGCCCGCGAGCGTGGTGATTTCGAGGAAGCGAAGGCGCTCTACGCGGTCTTCGCGTTTGGCCTGAGGCGCCACATCCGGTTCGAGGAGGAGCTTCTCTTCCCGGAGTTCGAAGCGAAGGCCGGCTTCCCGGCCGACATGGGTCCCACCGCGGTCATGCGGGACGAGCACCGGGAGATCCTCGAGTCCCTGGATCGAATCGAGCGGGGGATCGGAGAGGCCGACACTCCGCTCGAGTCGCTGAGGCACGCGCTCCATCTGGTCCTTGGGAATCACAACCTCAAGGAGGAGCACATCGTCTATCCCATGACGGACCAGGCTCTGGGCACACTGGAAAGCGATGCTCTCGTGGCCCGGATTCAATCCATCTAGGCGGAGATCTTCAGCGGGCGAGGCTCTCCAGCTCGTCCCGGCTTGAAACCAGGAAGCCGTCCGACTCGGTAGACACCACTCCCTCCTTACCCCACCGGCTCATGATCCGGATAGAGGTCTCCATGGTGGTGCCCGCGAGGTCGGCGAGGTCCTGGCGGGAGAGAACGATGGGCACGAAGATCCCCTTGCCGCGAGGACGGCCCAACCGATCGGAGAGTTTCAGGAAGATCTGAGCGAAACGCGCCTCCACCCGGCTTCCCGTGATCTCGCCGAGGCGTTTGCCGAGTTCGATGATTCGCAGCGAGAAACCGCCGAGCATCCCGCGAACCAGGGAAGGGCAGGTCTCCAGCAGGCCCATGAAAGCGGCGCGCTTCGAGGCCACGCAAACCGCTTCCTCGAGAGCAATGGCGGAGGCCGGGTAGGGGCGAGCTTCGTAGGCGGCGATCGCTCCCAGCGGATCCCCGGGGCCGAGGATCTCGATGATCAACTCCTTGCCCCCGGGAATCGCCTTCACGATCTTCACGCGCCCCGACACGAGGGTGAAAATGAGATCCGACGGGTCTCCCTCCGCGAACACCTGGTCGCCCTTGTCATAGTGTTTTTCGACCGAGATCTCGGCCACCTTCCGCCGGTCCTCCGGCGTCAGTCTCGAGAACAGGGCGCACGAGCGCAGCAGGGCTTCGGAATCCGGCGACATCCGCGCATGATAGCGGGGCGAAGGCTCATCGACACGGCCCCGAAGCCGGCGTCGTCAGCTCCGGCACACCGACTCTTCGAGGGCCAGGACCTTCGGGAAGAGCACGTTGTTTTCGAGGTGGACGTGGCGATGCAGATCCTGTTCGAACCGCAGCAGCTCGGAGAAACAGACGCGGTAGGTCGTGCAGCCGTCTGCCGGAGGAGCGAAATCGCCGGTCAATTCACGGATGAGCCGCATCTCGGTGCCGACCTCTTCATGCTCCCGCTCCATCATGCGGATCGGATTTCCCACGCTGCCGAAGGGACTCGAGGGGGGCCGCT
>JAIBCN010000232.1 GCA_019694155.1 Vicinamibacteria bacterium
CGGGAAGCCGGATCTCCACGACCTTCAGGCGGTAGAGCAGGTCCGAGCGGAAGGTTCCTCCCTCGGCCGCCTTGTCGAGGTCGCGGTGCGTGGCCGAGATCACCCGCACGTCGACCGAGACCGCCTTCGTGCCGCCCACCGGCCGCACTTCGCCTTCCTGGAGCGCGCGGAGGAGCTTCACTTGGAGAGCCACCGGCATCTCGCCGATTTCGTCGAGGAACAGAGTACCGCCGTGGGCCTGCTCGAAGAGGCCCTTCTTGTCGGTGACCGCTCCCGTGAAGGCGCCCCGCACATGACCGAAGAGCTCCGATTCCAGGACACCCTCGTTGAGCGCGCCGCAGTTGACGGCCACGAAGGGCGCCTTCGAGCGCGCGGAGTGGCGATGGATGGCGCGGGCCGCGAGTTCCTTGCCGGTCCCGGTCTCACCGATGATGAGGACGGAGGCGTTCGAAGGCGCGGACAGTGCTATCTGTTTGTAGACCGCGAGCATCAGGCGGCTGCGGCCCACGAGGGCCGGCGGAACATCGCGCGTGGAGAACGCGGGCGGGGCCTTTCCGGGTTGAGGCTCCGTCATGGCCGTGATCCGTTGACGAATGGCGCGGTCGACCGTGGAGCGGACCTCGTTGATGTCGAAGGGCTTGCTC
This sequence comes from Vicinamibacteria bacterium, assembly GCA_019694155.1. GTDB lineage: Bacteria > Acidobacteriota > Vicinamibacteria > Fen-336 > JAGNNV01 > JAGNNV01. Next base: position 645 of record JAIBCN010000232.1, read on the forward strand.
ACGTAGTCGAAGGCCCCGGCGCGCACCGCTTCCACCGCGGTCTCGAGAGTGCCGAAGCCGCTCATGAGAACCACCTCTGCTCCCGGGGAGGCCGTGCGAACCGCGCGGAGAAGGTCGAGGCCTGTCTTGTCCGCGTTGAAGTTGATGTCCGAGACCACGATGTCGCAAGGCGAAGCGGTCTGGATTTCGATCGCCCGCTCCACGCTGGTGGCCGAGACGATCTCGCGTTCGGGGCCGCGCAGAAGATCGGCGATGAAGCGGCAGATCTCGGGCTCGTCGTCGGCGATGAGGATGCGCATGGTCATCGGTTCAAGCCTATGCCTTGGGAGCGCGATTCGCCTCGCCGAGACCGCCGGGGAGGGTCACCTCGAATCGCGCGCCTTGTCCCGGCTCGGAGTGCACCTCGACCGTGCCGCCATGAGCGAGAACCACGTCGCGCACGATGGGCAGGCCGAGCCCGGTGCCGCGCCCCGGCTCCTTGGTGGTGAAGAGCGGTTCGAAGATGCGCGAGCGGAGGGCTGGATCGATGCCGGTTCCCGTGTCCTCGACCTCGAAGCGGATCCGGCCGTGATCGGCCCGCGCGCGTAGGGTGAGGCGTCCGCCCTGCGTCATCGCGTCGAGAGCATTCGTGACCAGGTTCAAGAAGACCTGCTCGAGCTGCCCCATGTCGGCGAGGAGAGGCATGGGGCCTTCATCTGCGTCGACCTCCAGCGACACGCCCTTCTGCTCGGCGCTCGGACCGACCAGCCGGGCGATGCCGGCGAGGAGGACGGCGGCATCGGTGGGCACGCGTCTCAGCAGAGGAGTGCGGGTCTGGTTCATCAGGTCGCGGACGATCGCGGTGACCCTACCGATCTGCTCCTGAACGGTGCGGAGGCGCTCCTGCCTTTCCGAGCCTTCGGGAGCCTCGGCGAGCAGGAGCTGCACGTAGCCCGAAATGAGGGCGAGCGGCGTGCCGATCTTGTGGGCGAAGGTGGCCGCCATCTGGCCGGTGGCCGCGAGCATCTCGCTTCTCGCCAGTTCCCGCCTCGCTTCGAAGAGCTGTTCGACCGAACTCTGGAGTTCCGCGTTTCGCTCGCCAAGCTTCGCGGTCGCGCTCGCCACTTCGGCTTCGAGGGTCGCCGAGAACCCTTCGATGCGAGTGAGCATGTCGTTGAAGGCGCTCGTGACATCGCCGATCTCGTCCGCCCGCAGCACGGGAGCCCGCCGGCCGCGTTCGCCGCGGAGGGCGCCGCCGATGGCGTCGCGCAGGGCCCGCAGGGGAGAGAAGACGAGGCGCTGGCCCACGAGGTCCACCAGGAGCGCGATGAGCAGGGCGGACACGATCACCAGGGTGCCCTGGATCTGCCGGATGCGCTGCCGGGTGCGGACCATGTCGGAGAGCGAGATGCCGACCACGACCGCACCGTAGGTCCTGGCCTGGCGCACCAGGGGTGCGGCCACCAGGCGGAGGGAGTCGGGACCGCGGCTCGAGGCCTCCATGGCGGGTGTTCGCGCGGCCACCGCGCGGGCCGCGAGCCCGACCAGATCACCTTCGGGCCGGGGCGAGGTGGTGGCGATGAGGGTGAGGACCTTCCGCTGATCCTCGAGGACGGAGAGAGAGCGAAGGGTGGGCACGAGCTGCTTGTAGTTCACGAGCAGTTGCTCGAGCTCGGGTGCCGTGGGCAGCGCCTCCTGGTCGGCGAGATCGTCCGCGACGCCCAGGGCGGTGGCGCCGGCCGCCGCGAGCGCCTCTTCCTCCAGGGCCTGACGGGTGAATCGGCTGCCGACTTCTTCGACGGTGAGGGCCACCACGGTCACGGAGAGGACGACGAAGACCAGGAAACGCAGGCGCAGGGCGAGCCAGGGTACGGTGCGGCGGGGGGGAGCCTCGGGGGGAGAGATCATGACGGCGAACCACGGTTTGGATTCACGAATCGTGCCGTATCGGACAAAGGAATGATGTCATGCGCGGGCCCGCCCCCGGGCGCCGTGACGGGCTTGCCTACAGGCGTAATCTCCTCTCATGGGAAAGCGACTCCGACACGCGGCCGTCTTCGCGAGCGTCATAGGCGCGGGACTGCTGACCATGCCCCTTCTCGAGCCGGACTGGCGTGAACGCTGGCTCCTGCTCGTGGTCGTCCTCGCTCTGCTGGCGGTGGGCGTGCACTTCCATCGAACCGAGAACCGCCCTTAGCCCGCCCTGGCCGGACGCCCTCAGCAGGTGACGCAGACGCGGCGGATGGCTTCCGCGCTCACGAGTTCCACGTCGGGGGTCATGAACCCCGGCTTGACGGGCTCTTCGCGCAGAAGGTCGGTGCTCAGGTACTTCTTGTTGCTGTCGGGAAGCACGGTGACCACGACCGCGTCGCGGTGAAGGCGGTTCTGGGCCTCGATCGCGCCCAGGACATTGGCCCCCGCGCTGATCCCGACGCCGAGGCCGAGCCCCGCCGCGAGTTTCTGGGCCATCAGGATGGAGTCGCCGTCGTCGACCGCGATGACCTCGTCGAGCTCCTTGAGGTGGAGGATCGGGGGGATGAACTCGTCGGAGATGCCCGGGATACGGTGCTTGCCGACCTTGTGGCCGGTGGTGAGGGTGGGGGAGTTCGCGGGCTCCAGCGGGTGGACCTTGACGTCGTGATTCCTGACGCGCAGGAATCGCCCGACCCCCATCACGGTGCCGCCGGTGCCGACTCCCGCGACGAAGGCGTCGGGGACGAGGTTCCGCGAGTCGAGCTGCCACCAGATCTCGGGGCCGGTGCTCTCGTAGTGCGCCTGCGCGTTCTCCTCGTTCGAGAACTGGCGGGGAAGGAAAGCGCCCGGAGTGGCCCTGGCGAAGGCTTCGGCGAGATCGATGCTTCCGAGGAAACCGCCCTCCTCGCGGCTTACGAGGCGGACCTCCGCGCCGAAGCTGCGGATCAGATCCTTGCGCTCCTGCGTCATCCAGTCGGGCATGAAGATCCGCACCGGGTGCCCCAGAGCGCGGCCGATCGCGGAGAAGGAGATGCCGGTGTTGCCGCTCGTGGCCTCCACGATGCAGCCGCCTTGCTGGAGGAGGCCTGCCTGGGCGGCTTTCCTCAGGATGTGCAGGGCCATCCGGTCCTTGATCGAGCCCGTGAGGTTCAGGTTCTCGGCCTTGGCGTAGATGGTCCGGGGCTCACCCTTGTACAGGAGATGGATGGCGATCAGGGGGGTGTTGCCCACCATGTTCTTGAGGCCGCGGAAACGCAGGTCGTCCACGCGCCCGTAAGTCAGGAGGTCGAGCATGCGGAGAACGCTAGGGAGCAGGGTCACGGGCGGTCAATGATTCATTCGGACCACCAGCCGCGCTCATATACTCGGCCCATGCCCCAAGGACTCTTTCTCGGCAAGGAGGCGCCGGTTTCGGGCGACACCCTCGGCGCCCGCATCGACCTCAATCCCACCGATCTGCTGACCCACGGCCTGATCGTGGGCATGACCGGGTCGGGCAAGACCGGCCTCGCCATCGCCATGATCGAAGAGGTGCTGCGGCAGGGCGTGCCCGTCATCGCCATCGATCCCAAGGGCGACCTCGGGAATCTCCTGCTTCTCTTCGAGGACCTGTCCCCCGCGTCGTTCGAGCCCTGGGTGGATCGCGACGCCGCGCGGCGCGAGGGCAAGACACCGGCCGGAGTCGCGGCGGAAGCGGCGGCGGCCTGGACGAAGGGCCTTTCCGACTGGGGCCTGGGGCCCGCGGACATCAAGGAGCTCAAGGCGCGGCGCGAGGCCATCATCTACACGCCCGGCTCGACGGCGGGTGTGCAGCTCAACGTTCTTCAATCCCTCGAGGCTCCGTCGGTGAGCTTCGACAAGGCGCCCGAAGATCTCCGGGACGAGATCGCGGGAATCGTGAGCGGCCTTCTGGGCCTGCTTCGCATCGAGGCCGACCCGCTCCAGTCGCAGGAGTTCATCCTTCTTGCGAACATCATCGAGAACGCCTGGAAGTCCGGGAAGGGCCTCACTCTCGAATCGCTCATCGCCGCCGTCGCCGACCCCCCGTTCGAGAAGATCGGCGCCCTGCCCCTCGACAGCGTGTATCCCCGAAAGCAGCGTCAGGGCCTGATGATGGCCCTCAACAACCTCCTCGCCTCGCCTCAGTTCGAGTCGTGGCGGGCGGGGCAGCCTCTCGACGTCCAGGCGATGCTCCAGGCGCCCGATGGACGGCCCCGCCTCTCCATCGTCTACACCGCCCATCTCTCCGAAGAGGAGCGCTTCTTCGTCACCGCGCTCATCCTCGACAAGGTGAAGACGTGGATGCGCCGGCAGTCCGGGACCACATCCCTCCGCGCCCTCGTCTACATGGACGAGATCTACGGCTACTTCCCGCCCCATCCCGCGAACCCGCCCACCAAGCGGCCGCTGCTCACGCTCTTGAAGCAGGCGCGCGCGCAGGGCGTGGGCATCGTCCTCGCCACCCAGAACCCCATCGACCTCGACTACAAGGGCCTCGGCAACATCGGCACCTGGATGGTGGGACGGCTGCAGACCGACAATGACCGCGCGCGCCTGCGCGACGGCCTCGTGGGCGCGGGGGTGGACGCGGCGGCGGTGGAGACCCTGCTCGGCGCCACCCGCAAGCGGGTCTTCCTGCTTCACGACGTCCATCGGGGCAAGCCTTGCCTGCTCGCGTCCCGCTTCGCGATGTCCTATCTGCGCGGACCCATCACGCGCGAGGAGATCTCCGAGCTCATGAAGGGCCGGGCCGCCGCCCCGGGCGCGCCCGCGGCCGCTCGGGACGAGGTTTCGTCGGCGCCCGTGCTCCCGCCGCCCTTCAAGCATCTGT
>JAIBCN010000223.1 GCA_019694155.1 Vicinamibacteria bacterium
CTGCGATGCGGCCCCTCCGTTTTCGTCCGGCACTGGGACTGGCTTCCGAGGTCGGAGCCGGCTCCGGCCCTGCGGGTGCTCTACGAAGACGACTTCATCGTGGCTGTCGACAAGCCCGCCGGCCTTCGCGAAAGCGCCGCAGGCGAACGCCGCGCTCAGCCACGGCTTCGCGTCGAGGGCGGTCGTGAAGGCCTACGTCGCGCTCGTCGCCACGCCGTCGATGGAATGGCCCGTCGAGATGACCGTCGACGCACCGATCCTGGTGGCTTCCAACGGCTCGGTCAGAGTCGCCCGCGAGGGGCTTCCCGCCGAGACGCGCCTTCGAATACTGGAGCGCCGGGTCGACGGCCTGCTGGTCGAGGCGCGACCGATTTCGGGACGCAAGCACCAGATCCGAGTTCACCTCGCATCCCTGGGAGCCCCGATTCGCGGCGACGCCCGCTACGGGGGGCCTCGCGCCTCGCGGCTGATGCTGCACGCGGAACGGCTCGAACTCGATCACCCGGTGACGGGGCGCCGTCTCACCATCCGAAGCCCGCGGCCGGCGGAGTTCGGTGGCGTCTCGGCAGTCAACGCGCCCAGTCGATCGCGCCCGCCCGAAACAGCTCGGCGGCCATCGAAAGCAGAGGTTCCGAGGCAGCCACCTTCCGGGCGGAAGCGGCCGACCCCCGTCCGCAGAAGAAAGCAGCTGCGAAGGCCTGAGGGCGGGGCAGGACGCGGCTCTCGCCGTTGACGAAGATCGCCGCCCGACCTCGATCGAGCGCGGCCCAGCACATTCGGTTTCCGGGCGAGACGGTCACGAACGCGCCGTCCGCGAGCCTCCCGGCTATCGAGCGCGCGGAGATCCTCCTCGCCGGGCTGAAGGCCGCTTCGCCACCAGACGTCACGGCCTCGCCCATGGCCAGCGACCAGGTGTCTCGATCGAGCGTTTCAAGGTCGTGGATCAGAAATCGGCGCAAGCCTGCGAGGTCCTGGGCGGAAAGCTCGCCGGGGTCTTTGCTCGCCGTGCGGCCACGGTCCGAGAAGAGGCGCGGCAGCTCGCTCGCCAGGGCGCGTGACAACACCGTGGAAAGCAAATCCGCCACTGACGGCGCTCGGAACCCGACCGAATAGGTGAAGGCGATCTCGTCCGCACTCCGAACCGTGACTCCACGATGCCCGACCCCCGGGGGCACATAGAGCATGTCTCCGGGATCGAGAACCCACGAGTCCTCGGCCCGGAATCGCTTCAGTATCCTCAGGTCGAGCGCAGGCTTGTAGTCCGGGACCGAGCGCCGATCGACTTCCCATCGCCGTCGTCCCTGACCCTGGATCAGGAACACGTCATAGCTGTCGATATGGGCATCAACGGTGCCGTGGAGTGGAGCGAGACTGACCATCACGTCATCCATGCGCCACCTCGGAACGAAGGAGAAGGCATCCGCGACCGCGGCGACCGGTGCCGAGTGTCGGTCCATCGACTCGACGAGCAGGGTCCAGTGGGATGGGCCCAGCGACCGCAGAACCTTGGGGTCCTGCGGCCCCCGCGTGACCTGCCAGGGCTTCTGGCCCCCTTTTTCCCTTACCAGCCGGGAGTCGACATCGGGCTCGCAGGCGAGGCCTGCCAGTTCGTCAGCGCTCAGCGGATCCTTCAGATTCGGGAAGGCGCCGCGAACGACCAGGGGCTCCTTCTGCCAGTACTTCGCGAGAAAGCGCTCCACCGGGAGCGCGCCGAGGGCGGAGAAAGGACGCATGGCTTTCGCGAACGCTACCTCAGGTTTCGGGCGAGGCGCTCCGGGTCGCAGTAGTGAAGGATCCAGAGGTCGGCGTTGCGGATGGCCTCGGCCCAGCGTGTACTGTCGGGTTCCCCCGGTTCCTGGGCCGATGCGAAAAGGCATACGGTGTCGAGGCACAGTCCGAGATACCTGACCACGGTGCGGAGGTCGCTGCCCTGGAACATGACCCAGCTCGCGACAAGCCTCGCCGCGAGGTACTTGCGCAGAGCGAGATCGACCGGGCCCGGGACGAGCGGCGGATCCGGCCGGAACTCCGGCAAGCCGACACGAACCTGGGTCCCTTCAGTCAGAGACGCGACCAGAGTCGGTCGAGGGTCCGCCGCTGAGGAGCCCCCGGGGCGCTCTGCCGCCTCGATGAAACGTCTGGCGACGAAGTCATGGAGAGGACCGGCCTTCACGTCCCACGAACGAATGGATTCGGTGGTGGTTCGCAAGGCGGCGAGCGCTGTCCACAGAGGCGCTCTGGACAAGAGGGCTATCGCACCATCTTCAAACGCCTGGAGGCCGTCGAAGCCCAGGAGGACGCCAGGCCTCAGGAGTGGGGAATAGGCCTCGCGGACATCGAGTCCCTCAAACGGCCAGTCGGGCGGAAACGCAAGGGGCGCCTGGACCAGGCCGAAATCGGGGGCCTCATCGAAGAGCAGCCCGGCCGCGGTTGGACAGTAGTGGGACAGGCTGATCGCGACGGCTCCCGGCTCGAGGACAGCGACTCGCGGGAACTGGCGGCAGGCCGAGGGTAAGGAACGTTCGCCGTGGTTTCGATGGATGGCGCAAGCCCGGGCCGACTCGTCCCTGAACCAGCAGGCCCCGGTCGCCGCGACGGTCTTGAGCGACGACTTGCACCCGACGGGCGGATCGGACATCGGCTGGAAGCCGTTCGACCCGTTTGGAAGCGGTCCGGGGCGAACGGCGAGTTCCGCAGTGAGATGCACCTCGACGTGCTCTTCCACGGCGATTTCCCAGCCGGAGGAGCAGCAAACTCCCGTGTCTCTGCACTGGTAGGCAGCGTGAAAGGACAGAGCACGAACACGCGGCCTTCCACCGGTCTCGTCACCCATATTAGTTTACATAATATATCTTATCGGACACATCCACGACCAAACTCCTGTTCGGATGTGCCCGATAAGATCCCGCTCATGGGTCTAGGTAATAGGCTTGGGCTTGGAATCAGCTTAGGTGGCCGGCTTCCGCTGTGCATGAATACAATGGCCCGGCTATTCCTCGTCCTCTCGCAACTTGGCGAGCACCGAGAAGTCCTCGAGGGTGGTCGTGTCTCCGATGGTCTGCGAACCGGCGGCGATGTCCCTCAGGAGCCGGCGCATGATCTTGCCGCTGCGGGTCTTTGGCAGGGCGTCCGTGAACCGGATGTCATCAGGCTTGGCGATGGGTCCGATTTCCCTGGCGACATGCGCCTTCAGCTCCTCCTTCATGGCCTCGATCGCGAACGAGTCGGATCCTGCGGCTCCGGCCTTCAGGGTGACGAATGCGCAGAGGGCCTGTCCCTTGAGTTCATCCGGCCGGGCTACGACGGCGGCCTCCGCCACCCGATGGTGTGAAACCAGGGCGCTTTCGACCTCCATCGTGCCGAGGCGATGCCCGGCCACATTGACCACATCGTCGACCCGGCCCATGATCCAGAAATAGCCGTCTTCGTCCTCCCGGGCGCCGTCCCCGGTGAAATAGGAGCCCGGGAAGCGCTTCCAGTACTGGTCGACATATCGGTCCGGGTCGCGGAAGACCGTGCGAAGCATGGAGGGCCAGGGCTTGCGGATGACCAGAAATCCGCCCTGGCCAGGCGGGACCTTGTGGCCTTCCTTGTCGACGACCTCGGGAAGAATCCCGAAGAAAGGCAGCGTCCCGGAGCCTGGCTTGGTGGGCGTTGCTCCCGGGAGGGGCGTGATCATGATGGCGCCGGTTTCGGTCTGCCACCAGGTGTCGACGATCGGACACCGCTCGCCGCCGATGACCTTGTGGTACCACATCCAGGCTTCCGGATTGATCGGCTCGCCGACCGTGCCCAGAAGGCGGAGCGAGGTCATGTCGTGACGGTTCGGCCAGTCGTCGCCCTGGCGGACGAACGAGCGGATGGCCGTCGGAGCCGTGTAGAAGACGCTCACGCGATGCCGTTCAATGATGTCCCAGAGCCGGTCGGGTCTTGGGAAATTCGGCGCGCCCTCGTACATCACGGTCGTGGCTCCGTTGGCGAGCGGCCCGTAGACCACGTAGCTGTGCCCGGTGACCCAGCCGATATCGGCCGTGCAGAAGTAGGTGTCTTCCTCTTTGAGATCGAACACGTACTTCGAGGTCATCGCGGCCTGGAGCAGGTATCCGGCCGTGGAATGCTGAACGCCCTTCGGTTTGCCGGTGGTGCCCGACGTATAGAGGATGAAGAGAGGGTGCTCCGAATCCAGAGGCTCGGGAGGGCACGTCGCCGAAGCCTGGGCCATGGCCTCGTGGTACCAGACGTCCCGGCCACCCCTCATTTCGATGGTCTCGCCGGTGCGGCGGACGACCACCACCTTCTCGACGCTTGGAATGGAGTGGCAGGCCGCATCGACGTTGGCCTTGAGATGCACGATGCTTCCCCGCCGGCACGCACCATCCGCGGTGATGATCACCTTGGCTTCGGCGTCGTTCATGCGGTCGCTCACCGCCTCCGCCGAGAACCCCCCGAACACCACGCTGTGAATCGCTCCGATGCGGGCGCACGCCAGCATGGCGACCGCCGCTTCCGGGATCATGGGCAGGTAGATGCCCACCCGGTCGCCCTTGACCACGCCGAGCGACTTCAGCACGTTCGCGAACTTGCAGACCTCGCGGAGAAGCTCGCCGTAGGTCACGACCCGGATCTCGCCCGGCTCGCCCTCCCAGATGATCGCGGCCTTGTTCTTGCGCCAGGTGGAAGCATGGCGATCGAGGCAGTTCTCCGACAGGTTCAGCCGGCCCCCGACGAACCATTGCGCGAAGGGAACCTTCCATTCCAGGACGGTGTGCCACTTCTCCTGCCAGGTCAGAGTCTCAGCCTGCTCGGCCCAGAAGCCATCGGGATCGCTGATGCTCCTCGCGTACATTTCCCGGTACTCTTCGAGGTGCCTGACGTGCGCCTTGTCCGAGAACTCGGGGGGCGGCGGGAACAGCCGTGCTTCCTTGAGAAACGTATGGATCTCTGACATGGCGTGATTGTAGCCGTGGGCGCGGCCGGAGGAGCGTCAGATGCGGATGTCCGGGACGACCTGACTAGCGAATTCCCCACGTCTTGTGCTGTTGCACGGAGAGCGCCCACTCGGGGTTCGCTTTCACCAGGTCCACGCACCAGCGGAGAGTGTCCGGATCGAGCGAATCTCCTGAGAAGGCCGGCGAGATGAACTTGCGCGCGGCCTTCGCGCGCGGACGCGGAATCCCCTGTCCGTAGCCGCGCACATACCGGATTTCCGAACAGGTGCTCACCCGAACCGCGTGCTCGGCGACCTTGGGACTGAGCGAGATCCAGTCGAGGCCGAGGGGAGCCACGTCGATCGTGCCGTTCGTCTCGATGCAGAGCGGCCCGAATCCCGCCTTGCGCATGGAGTCGACGAGGGGTTTGTCCAGCTGGAGCGCGGGCTCGCCACCCGTGAAGATCACGCCGACGCCCCCCCTGGGTGCGAGCTTGAGCGCGGAGACCACGATCTGAGCCGCCGTCATCGGGCGGCCCGACTCGAACTCGGTGTCGCAGGCGAAACCGCCGGGCGAGGACTTCCCCGGCTGGATGTCGCAGCGCATGTTGCAGCCGGAGAAGCGGACGAAAACGTTGGGAGTCCCCGCCCTCGCACCCTCGCCCTGCAGAGAGAAGAAGATCTCGTTCACCGCGTAGGCCCGGGCGGTTCGCGCCTTCCTGGAAGCGCTCACTCGACCACGCACTCGGCGAAGCAGTTCTCGGTTTCCTGGACCACGATCTTCACCACTTTGACGCCGGTGCCTTCCAGGACGCGCGGCGACACGTCGGTTGCTAGAAAGCGAGCCAGGTTCTCGGCCGTGGGGTTCCGGTCGAGCACGAATGTCTTTTGTTTAAGGCCGCCGCTCGAGAAGGCGGCGATCGCGCGCCGCGCGTCTTCGTCATGTGCGGCCACGATGAATCCGTGGTCCCAGTTCTCGAGGATCCATCCGCCCACGCGCTCCTTGAGGACCGCGAAGTCGATCACCCGGCCGACGGGGTCGAGGTCGCCGGAGGCGTGGATGAACACCAGGTAGTTGTGCCCATGGAGATAAGCGCACGCGCCCTCGTGACCGACGAGGCGGTGACCGGCGCTGAAGTGGATTCGGCGAACTACCTGGAGGCTCAATGGACCCCGATTCTAATGGGGCAGGAGCCGGACTCGCCTGCTACGATTTCAACTTCGATGAAGCCGAAGCTGATCCTGCGACCGACCATCCTCGATCGGTACGTGCTGCGAGAGGTCGCGTCCCCCTTCCTGATCGGGCTTGTCCTCTTCACCTTCGTTCTCCTGATCCCGCACCTGGCCGACATTTCCGACCTGCTCGTCGGCAAGAGCGCCACCTGGACGGTCATCGGCAAGCTCATCTTCAACATCCTTCCGAGCTTCCTCGCCCTCACCATCCCCATGGCCTTCCTGCTCGCCGTGCTGCTGGGCCTGGGGCGGCTGGCGAGCGAGAGCGAACTCATCGCCATGCAGGCGGTGGGTGTCTCTCCCCTCTTCCTCCTCCGCGCCCTCATGCTGCTGGGGCTTCTCGCGAGCGGGGCCACCTACTACGTGCACGCCTTCTGGGTGCCCGATGCGAATCAGACGTATCGGGAGACGGCTTTCGCGCTCGCGATCTCCAGGGCGCAAAGCGTGAAGCCGCGGGTGTTCATCGAGGACCTTCTCCCCCAGCGGTCGCTCTATCTCACCGACGTCGAGATGGGAACCGGCGCCTGGATAGACGCGCTCATCATCGACCGCCAGGATGCCGGCCGCCCCCGGGTGTGGCTGGCCCGCCGCGGTGAACTGTCGATCAACAAGGCGGAAAAGCGCGTCGAGCTGGAACTCGAGTCGGGCAGTGCTTATTCCTTCGACGCCGTCGAGCGGAAGACCTACGACTTCCAGCGTTTCGCGAAGGGCAAGTTCCCCATCGACTTCGGCCAGATCTTCCCGGACCTTCCTCTCTCGCGCGGGGATCGAGAGATGACGCCCGCCATGTTGCTCACCCAGATCGAGCGCTTTCAGAAGGAGGGCAATCTCGCCGAGGCGGCCCGCTACCTCGTGGAATACCACAAGAAGTACGCGCTCTCCGTGGTTCCTCTCGTCTTCGCGGTCCTCGGCCTCGCCCTCATGCTGGGGGGGCGAAGGGACTCGAGGCAGTCCGCCTTCGGCCTCGCGATCGCGGTCATCTTCGTCTACTACATCCTCGCCCGACTGGGCGAACAGGCCGGGGACACCCGCGCCATGCCCCCGGGAATCGCGGTGTGGGCGGCGAACCTCATCCTGGGCGCGCTCGCCGCCTACCTGCTCTTCCGCGCGCGGCGCGAGGGCACGGTGGACCCGTTCAGCCTGCTCAACGTCACGCACTGGTTCACGGGTTGGTTCACCTCGAAGCGCCGGCCCGGCGCGAGGCAGGGCTCCCCCATCTCCGCGCATCTCGTGGGCGTGCTCGACCGCTACATCGGCCGCGAGTTCCTGCGCATGCTGGTGCTCGCGACCGTGGCGCTTCTGATCCTTCCGGTGCTGCTCGAGTTCATGGACCTGCTGGACGACGTCCAGCAGAACCACGTGAAGGGCGCGACGCTCCTCAGCTACTTCGTCTACAACATGCCTTTCTACCTCTTCAGCCAGGTGCTGCCGATGGCGGTGCTGATCGCCACCCTCGCCACCTACGGGATCATGGCGAGGCAGAACGAGATCACGGCCATGAAAGCCACGGGGATCAGCGTGTACCGTGTCGGCGTGCCGGGCCTCGCGATCGCGGCCGCGATCTCGGTGCTGATGTTCCTGGGCAACGACTCGCTGGTCCCTCCCTACAAGCGCCTGGCGCAGCGGGAGCACGACGTGATCAAGGGCCGCCCTCCCCGGTCGAATTCCGCGCTGGACCGGCGCATGGCCCTTGGGTCGGATGGGCGCTTCTACTCCTACAACCAGATCGCGCCGTCCACGGACCCCGGAAGCGTGATCTTCCGCGGTCTTTCCGTTCTGGACGTCAATCCCAAGACCTGGACCCTAAGGGAGCACCTGATGGCCGATGAGGTCCGGTGGGACGGAAGGGTGTACGAGCTCTCGCGCGGATTCCGCCGCACGTTCACGGGGGGCAGCGCGGCCGACCGCGTCATCGAGACGGTGCGCTCGGCCGAGATCGATCCGCCGACCTACTTCAAGAAGGAGGAGCGCACCGCCGACGAGCTTTCGTTCGCGGACCTCCAGACCCACATCGAGTCGATCGAGGGCCTCGGTCTCGACGGCACACCACTCCGGCTGGGCCTCCACCACAAGGTGTCTTATCCCGCCATGTGCCTGGTCATGGCTTTCGTGGGTCTCCCCTTCTCGATGGTGGTCGGCAAGCGCGGCGCGCTCTTCGGGGTGGGAGTCGCCCTTTTTCTCGCCACCCTCTATCAGGTGGGCTTCGTCTTCTCGGAGGCTCTGGGCAAGTACGGCTACCTGCCCCCGATGCTCGCAGCCTGGGCTCCCAATCTGATGTTCGTCGGCCTGGGCGCCCTCCTGGTCCTGAGTCTCGACACCTAGGCCGTCCGGGCCCTGATCCCAACGATGCCCGCGCTCGAGTCGGCCTTCGAGTTCCTGTTCAAGTACCCGCGGTCCGTCTTCGAGGCCGGAGACCTCGGCATCTGGGGCTCGGGCTCGGGGTCCCTGCTGCTCCCGGCCGTGGTCGTCCTGACTGCCGGGGCCTTGTCCGCCTGGAGCTATGCGCGGCTCGGGGCAAGAAGGGTCCTTCGCGGACGTGACGTGGCGCTCCTCGGCGGCCTGCGGGCGCTGGCCCTCGCTCTGCTGGCCGTGTCATTGCTCGACCCGACCTTGCGCGTTCTGACGGTCGCCCCCCAGCAGACGTTCGTGGGCGTCCTCATCGACGACTCGGCCAGCCTGACCATCAGGGATGACGATGGGCGCGCGCGGGCCGCCTTCGCGCAGGAACGGCTGCTCGATCCGGCGGGCGACGTTCGGCGCGCGCTCGAGCAGAAGTTCAAGGTCCGCTTCTTCCGCTTCTCCGATGTCGCCCGGCGCATCCAGGGTGAGACGCTGGCTTTCAGCGGGGCGCGCACGAACCTGGCCGCCGCCCTGCGCACGGTCAGGGAGGAACTCGCGGACGTGCCCACCTCGGGGCTGGTCCTCGTGACCGACGGGGCCGACAACGTGGCGGGGCCGTTGAGCGAGACGCTGCTGGACCTGCGCACCCGTCAGCTTCCCGTGTTCCCGGTCGGACTCGGCCGTGAGCGATTCGACCGCGACATCGAGATCGCGCGCGTCGAAGTTCCGGCGGCGGTCCTTCAGGGGAGCTCCGTGGTCGCGAGCCTGTCGATCAAGGCCGCGGGCGCGGGCCGCGGGCCGCTGAACCTAACCGTCGAGGACTCGAGCCGGGTTCTCTCCGCTCAGGAGGTCCCGGTGACGGCCGCTGACTCCTCCACGGTGCGGATCTCGATCCGCGCCGACGAGCCGGGGCCCCGCCTCCTTCGCTTCAAGGTCGCCCCCATCGCGGGCGAACAGGTGGCCGAGAACAACCAGTTCGACGTGGCGCTCGACGTCATTGGAGGCCGGGAGAAGATCCTGTATTTCGAGGGCGCCGCGCGTTTCGAGGCGAAGTTCCTGCGCCGCGCCGTGCAGGACGATCGCAATCTCCAGGTGGTTACGCTCGAGCGCACCGCCGAGAACAAGTTCCTGCGCCTCGCTGTGGACGGAGCCGAAGAACTGGCGGCGGGCTTCCCTCGCACGCGCGAGGAGTTGTTCTCCTATCGCGGCCTCGTCCTGGGCGGAGTGGAAGCGAGCTTCTTCAGCGTCGACCAGATCCGCATGCTGTCGGACTTCGTCTCTCAGCGCGGCGGCGGGCTCCTGATGCTGGGCAGCGACAAGACCTTCGGTGAGGGCGGCTACGCCGGCACCGCGGTGGCGGAAGCGCTGCCCGTGGCGCTCGATGCCAAAGACGCGATCGACTCGGCCCCGGCCGACGCCACGCGAGCGAAGGACGAGCGCTTCCAGTGGCTCAAAGTGAGCGTGACGCCTCTGGGGGCGTCTCAGCCAGTGACGCAGCTCGCGGCGAACGAATCGGACAACGAGGCCCGCTTCAAGGCCCTGCCTCCCCTCTCCTCGGTGAACCGGGTCACCCGCATCAAGCCAGGGGCGTCGGCCCTCCTGGCCGGGAACAGTGTGGGCGACTCGCCCGCGGAGGATCGCGTGGTCCTTGCCTTCCATCGCTACGGCCGCGGCCGCGCCTTCGCCTTTCCGGTCCAGGACTCGTGGCGCTGGCAGATGCACGCGGATGTCTCCGTCGACGACGCATCACACGAGACGTTCTGGCGGCAGATGCTGCGGCAGCTCGTGAACGGCGTCTCCGGGCCGGTCTCCGCGACGCTCTCCGCCGGCCTGGTGGAAGCCGGGAGCACGGTGGCCATTCGGGCGGATGTCGCGGACGAGACCTTCATCCGGGTGAACGACGCCTCGGTCACGGCGACCATTCAGACGCCGAGCGGCCTGGTCCGGGAGGCGGCGCTCCATTGGACGGTGGACAAGGACGGCGAGTACGTGGGCGAGTTTCGCGCGGAGGAGCGCGGCGTCCACGAAGTCAAGATCACCGCGAGGCGCGCGGGAGCGGTTCTGGGCGAAGACGTGGCGCACGTCCGGGTCGACGATCTGCAGGTGGAGTTCCGGGACGCGGAGATGAGGGGCGATCTCCTGCGCCGCATCGCCGCGGAAACCGGTGGTCGCTTCTACACTCCCGATACCGTGTCTCGTCTGGCCGAGGACCTCACCTATTCGCCAAAGACCGCCTCCGTGGTCGACGAGAAGGAGCTGTGGGATATGCCCGCTCTGTTCCTGGGCATCCTCTTCGCGCTCTCGATGGAGTGGATCTACCGGAAGTTCCGGGGGCTCGCGTGAATCGGCTCCGTCGGCTCGTGACTCCGGCCGGCGCGGCCCTCCTCGCCCTTTCGGCGAGCGCGGCCGCGCAGGAAACACACCTGCTGATAGTGGCGGGGCTTGGGGGCGAACCTCAGTATGCCGAGTCGTTCCGTGCCTGGTCCGCTGCGCTCCAGGCGTCGGCCGAGAAGCGGCTCGGCATTCCTCGGAGCCACATCACACTTCTCGCCGAAAGCGCGGGAAAGGACCTCGCCGGGGCCGACGGCCGGTCCACCCGGGAGGAGCTCCAGCGCGCGTTTGGACAGGTCGCGGCCCGCTGCCGTCCGGGCGATACCGTCGCCGTGGTTCTTTTCGGGCACGGAAGCGGCGCAGGAGAGGAGGCGCGGTTCAATCTTCCGGGCCCGGATGCGAGCGCGCGCGATTTCGCTTCCTGGCTCTCCCCCTTCGAACTCCAGCGCATCGTTTTCGTGAATACGGCGTCCGCGAGCGGTGACTTTCAAAAGGTACTCGCCGGAAAAAACCGGATCGTTCTCACTTCCACCAGAAGCTCTCAGGAGCGCAATGAAGCGGTGTTCGGGCGCTACTTCTCCGAGGCCCTGTCGTCGGACGCCGCCGATGCGGACAAGAACGGGCAGGTGTCGATCCTCGAGGCCTTCGAGGCCGCGAAGGCCCAGGTCGCCACCGAGTACCAACGAGAGCGCCGGCTCCTGACCGAGCACGCGGTGCTCGAGGACGGCGAAGGTGGATCTCTCGCCCGAAGGACCTTCCTCGGAAGTCGCGCAACGGGATTGGTGGCGGGATCCCCTGCCTCCTCCGACCCCGCCATCGCCGCGCTGGAGGCGGAACGCCGCGCGCTCGAGGACAGGGTTGAGGCGTTGAAAGCCAGCAAGGGCTCGCTGCCCGACGACAGATACGAGGCGGAACTCGAGCGGTTGCTCCTGGACCTCGCTTTGAAGAACGAGGAGATCAGAAAACGGCGGGAGGGCGGCAAGCCGTGACGCGAACGCGCATCTCGATCCGAAGGGGATCTGCGGCCTCCGCGGCGGTCGCACTGCTCGTCCTGCCGGCGTCGTCAGTGTTGTCGCCGGTGGTTCGGGCCCAGGGCCTCTCCGTTCCTCTCCCGACCGCGCGACCCCAACAGAAGCTCTCCGCCTCCGAGGCCCTGCGCCGGGGCGAGTACGCCCGCGCCATCGAGGCGGCTCGCGCGGATCTGGTCGCGACACCGGGCAGCGGGCCGGCTCTTTCGCGCCTGGTGGCGGCTCTGCTGGAGACCGGCGCGCACGCCTCCGCCGAGGAGACGACCCGCGCCTTTCTCGCGCGGAACGCGAATGCCGGCGAAGCGTGGAATACCCTCGGTGACGTGCTGGTGGCGCGGGGCCGGCGCGGCGAGGCTGAGGCGGCCTACGCCAGGGCCATCGCCTCGCGCGGGGCCGCATCGCTGGCGGCCGAGGCCTCGCTCGGCCTCCTTCTCAACGACCGGGGCCTTCGCGCCGAAGCGACCGCGCGCTTCGAGCGTTTGATCGCGGCCTACAACGCCGGCCGCGCCACGAGCGCGCAGAATCTGATCGCGGTCGGCAAGGCCTGCCGCGCCCTGGGGGCCTCGAACCCCGACGCCTTCAAGGACGCGCTGAAGGCCTTTGACGAGGCGGCGGCTTTGGACGAAACCCACGAAGCCCGCCTGCGCACCGGTGAACTGTTCCTCGAGAAGTTCAATGGGACGGAGGCGAGGACGGCGTTTGAGACGGTTCTGCGGACGAACCCCAGGCAGCCTCGTGCCCTCCTTGGCCTCGCCCGCGCGCGTGACTTCGACGGCGAGCGAGGCGTGCCCGACCTCGTCGATGCCGCGCTCGCCACCGATCCCGGATATGCGGAGGCCTACGCGTATCGGTCCGGCCTGCTTCTCGCGCTGGAGGACTTCCCCGCAGCACTCGCTCAGGCGGAAAAAGCTCTCGCCGTGAATCCGTCGTCCGCGGAGGCGCTCGCCGCGAAGGCCGCGGCCCAGTACGTCTCGGGGGATTCGCAGGGGTTCGCCGCCACCCGGCAGCGCGCCGAGTCGCTGTTCCCCGCAAGCGGCGACCTGCTCGTGACGGTCGCCGAGGCCGCCGTGCGCAACCGCCTGTATCGCGAAAGCGCCCAGCTGGCGAGGGAGGCGCTCGCCCGCGATCCCCGGTCGTGGGCCGCGCTGGCGAGCCTTGGGCAGAACCAGCTCCGCCTCGGCGAGATAGACGACGCGAGAAAGAGCCTCGAACGGTCCTTCGAAGGGGACCCCTACAACGTCTGGGTGAAGAACACCCTGGACCTCATGGACACCTTCAGGAATTACACCCTGGTCGACGCCGGCCGGTTCCGCCTCTTTCTGGACAAGAAGGAAGCCGGAATCCTGGGACCGCCCATGGGGGCACTCGCCGCAGAGGCGATCCAGAAGCTGTCGGAACGCTACGGCTTCTCGCCGGCCGGCCCGATTCGCGTGGAGGCGTACCCCTCGCATGCCGACTTCTCGGTGCGGACGGTGGGCCTCGCGGGGCTCGGCGCGCTGGGCGTGTGCTTCGGCCCCGTGGTGGCTATTGACTCGCCCCAGGCTCGTGAGCGCGGCGCCTTCAACTGGGGTTCCACGCTCTGGCACGAGCTGGCGCACGTGGTCACCATGGGAGCTTCCGGAAACCGCGTTCCCCGCTGGCTCACCGAGGGCATCTCCGTCCATGAAGAGAGACGCGCACGGCCCGGCTGGGGCGACGATCTGTCTCTGGAGTTCCTGCTCGCCTATCAGGCCGGCCGCCTCCTGTCTCTGCGCGATCTGAACAACGGCTTCGTGCGGCCAAGGAGTCCGGATCAGGTGAGCCTGTCCTACTACCAGGCCTCGCTGGTCGTCGAGTACATGGAGGGGCGGTATGGGCTGGCGGCGCTGCGCGGTCTCCTCGGCGCCTATGCGGGCGGCGCCACCACGGAGAAGGCATTCGAGTCGGCGATCGGGCGCACCCTCGAACAGGTGGACGCCGAATTCCAGGCCTGGCTCAAGGCGCGGCTCGCCGGCCCCCTCGCCGGTATCCGCCCGTCCGGGGCGCCCGGCTCGACGAAAGGTCCGGAACTGGACACTCGCGCCGCCCTGGAGGCGCGGCTCGCGAAGGACGACGGCGACTTCGTCGCGCACGCGATGCTGGGGTTGCTCAACCATCGCGAGAAGCGCGAGGACGATGCGCTCAAGCATCTGGAGCGCGCGGCCCGTATCTGGCCGGGCTCGTCGGGGGACGAGAGCCCCTACTTCGCCATAGCCGAGATCAAGCTCGCGCGCGGCGATCGCGACGGCGCCATGGCCGCCCTCAAGGCGCTGGTCGCACTCAACGAGAATCACGACGCGGCGCGCCGCCAGCTGGCTTCGCTTCTCGAATCCGCCGGAGAACTTCAGGCCGCATTCGATGTTCTCGAGTCGTTGGTGTTCATCTACCCGTTTGATCCCGCCCTCCACGAACGCCGCGCCGCTCTCGCCTCGCGCCTCCGCAAGCCTCGGGAAGTCGTGGAGGCCCGGCGCGCGATCGTGGCTCTCGACCCCGTCGACAAGGCGGAGGCCTACTATCAGCTCGCTCTTGCCGAGATCGACGCGGGCGACCGCGCCGCGGCGAGACGCAGCGTCCTGCGTTCACTCGAAGTGGCGCCCAGGTTCGAGCGGGCGCAGGAGCTTTTGCTCCGGATCCACCGGGAGGAGAAGATCCCCTGATGCGGCGAGCGCGATTCCTGGCCCTGACCCTGGCGGCGGCCGCCGGGCTCGCGCAGGCGGCCGATGTCCCGGCGCCCCCGGAAGTGCCATACGAGAACCCGCCCTACAACGGGAAGTTCACGTTCGCGCGGGTGAAGTTTCGTCCGTCGGAATGGGGCCCGGGGCGCTACGAGTGGGGCCTCGACCTCAAATGGAACCACGATTACCCCCGCGCGGACGAGCACCTTCTCAAGATCCTGCGGGAAACCACGAGCATCGATCCGAACGACGAGCCCGCGATCGTCGCCTTCGACGAGCCCGCGCTCTTCGACTACCCCATCGTGTACGTGTCCGAACCGGGTTACTGGACGCTCAACGAGAAGGAGACGGCCAATCTACGCGCCTATCTGCAAAAGGGCGGGTTCGTGATCTTCGACGACTTCTTCGGACGCGCTGCCTTGAATCTGGAGGAGCGCATGCGGGAGGTGCTTCCCGAGGCCCGCTTCATCGAGATTCCCATGGAGCACGTGGTCTGGGACACCTTCTTCAAGATCGCCGAGCCTCCGCGCGGCCGCGGCGGAGCTGGCGGCCGCGGTTCGTTCGGCCGAGGCTTCGGAGGCTTCGGCGGCTTCGGGGGGCGCGGCGCCCCGACGACCTACCAGGGCATCTTCGAAGACAACGACCCCACCAAGAGGCTCATGGTCATCGCCAACTACAACGGCGACATCGGTGAATTCTGGGAGTGGTCGGATACGGGCTTCGCGCCTATCGACCTCTCCAACGAGGCCTACAAGGTCGGAGTCAACTACATGATCTACGGCCTGACCCACTAGGGGCCCGGGCCGCCGACCCGAGAGGACTACTTCTTCATCTCGTTCGCGAGCGTCTGGATCCGCCCCGCCAGGCCCCCGAAGAGCGCGCCCACGGCAGGGTTGTAGCCCTTGTACTTCGCGGGCAGCTTCCACTCCGCGGCGGCCTGCTCCGGCGTCTTGCCGGCCTTCAACTGCTCCTGCATCCAGGCGACGAGGTCCTGATTGAACTCCGCGTACTCCTTGAGGTCGGACATGGCGGTCTGCGCCACGCTGTGACCGTTGATGATCATGTCCACGTCCTTCAGGCCGTTGTAGGCGTTCATGAGGGTCGTCGGCATCTCCAGCATGCTGCCCCCGTTTGCTTCGTCGATCAGAGGCACCTGCTTTCCCGCGAAGATGTCGCCCGCGTGCACGATACGCAGCGCCTTGAACACCACCCAGGCATCGCCGTTCGTGTGACCACGCCCGAAGTAGTACAGATCCACCTGGTCGGCGCCCGAGCCCAGGGTCATCCGGTCCTTGAAGGTCTTCTTCGCCATACCCGCGTTGTTGTTGTCGGCGAAGATCTTCATCTTCTCCATGTTGGCCTTGGTGTTCTCCTGCGCGATCACCTCGACGGTGGCCGGGAACTCGACGTTTCCGCTCACATGGTCGCCGTGGGTGTGGGTATTGATGAGAGTGGTGACCGGCTTGGGCGTCAATTCCTTGATCTTGTCCAGGACCGGCTTCCCCCATCCCGGGTTCTTGGCGTCGACCACGGTGACGCCGTTCGCGGTCACGAAGACCGCGGTGTTGCCGCCGCCGCCGCGAAGCACCCAGAGGTTGTCCCGCACCTTCTCGGCGTCGATGACCTTGGGAGCGTTCGCCGCGGGGGGCTGCGCCTTCACCACCGGCAAAGCTCCGGCCAGAACCAAAAGACCAAGAACCGTCGTTCGTCTCATCAGATCCCTCCGGGGAAAAATACCCGTTGAATGTACCAGAAGGCGCCCGCGCCCACGACCGCCCAGGAGCCCGCGAAGGCGAGGCGCCGGGCGACGATCTCGCTCCGTGAGCGCAGGACTCCGAGCGCGGACGCCACCACCGCCACGATCAGCAGCTGCCCCACCTCCACGCCCAGGTTGAAGGAGAAGAGCGACCAGCCGAGGGATCGCGAGGGCAGATCCATCTCCCGCAGAACGTACGCGAAGCCGAAGCCGTGGATGAACCCGAAGGCAAAGGCGATCCAGGCGCGCGCGTCCCGGCCGCCCCGCCTCAGAAGGTTGTCCGCTCCGACGTAGACGATGCTGAGAGCGATGGCGGGTTCGATGAAGCTCGCCGGGGGGTTGATCACGCTCAGGGCCGCGAGGGAAAGGGTGATGGTGTGGGCGAGGGTGAACGCGGTCACGATGAGGGCGAGCCGCCTCAGGGAGCCGCCGGGAAGGAGGAGCCCGACGAGAAAGAGGATGTGATCCGGCCCGATCAGGATGTGCTCGATGCCCGCGGGAAGGAAGCGACTGACCACGGCGGCCTTGCCCTGCGCCGTGCCCGCGTAGTAGTCGAAGCGCGGACGGTCCCAGTCGAGGATGGCCTGGATGAGCGCCTCTCCCTCGTAGATGTTGACGAACGTTCGATGCGACGGGTCGTAGGGAAACAGGTCGCCCCCCACGGAGATCCTGCCCGGCGCCCGCTCCGTCCGTATCTGGAAGCGCAGTCGAAGCGACTGTCTTTCCGGGATGACCTCCACTTCCGACCATTGCAGGGAAACGGCCCGCCCGTCGACGAGGATCGAGAGCCTCTGCGAGAACATCGCGGGGATCGCCCCGCCTTGAGCCGAGGCGGCCGAAGGTTCGAGCAGGCGCTCGGGCGGTTCGATCTTCAGGTCGTGGGCCAGATCGGCGATGTGAGCGACGAGGGAACCCTCGATGTCGCTCCCTCTCAGCCTCAGGTCGAGGTAGCTGAAGGGAACCGGGTGGGCGAACGCCCCCCCAGACGTCCCGAGCAGGGCGAAGGTCGTGAGCAGGAGGGAGGCGACGCGCGATTTCAGCCGGGGCAGCACGCCCAATCGTAGCGGACGCGGTCCACCGTGGCCCTTCTGGCAGAATCGGGGAAATCGGGATTCACCATTGACGAGCCGTGATGGGAGACGAATGAACGCAGAGATTCAAGGCAACGACGACATCGCGCTCGCGGAGAAGCTCCGGTCGGGGCTCGGGCATGTGCGCCAGGAGCTGTCGCGCCGGATCGTCGGCCAGGAGGAGGCGCTCGACCAGGTTCTGCTCACCCTCCTCGTGGGCGGCAACAGCATCATCACCGGCGTGCCCGGTCTCGCGAAGACACTGATCGTCCACACCATGGCGCAGACCCTGGATCTCAAGTTCTCGAGAATCCAGTTCACACCCGACCTCATGCCCTCCGACATCACGGGAACCGACATCATTCAGGAGGACGCGGAGGGCCGCCGGTCGCTCGTCTTCGCGCCCGGGCCGGTATTCGCGAATGTGGTTCTCGCCGACGAGATCAACCGCACCCCGCCCAAGACGCAGGCCGCGCTCCTCGAGGCGATGCAGGAGCGGCGGGTCACGGTTCAAGGCAAGACGTTCACGCTGGCGCCTCCCTTCTTCGTCTTCGCCACGCAGAACCCGATCGAACTGGAGGGAACCTATCCCCTGCCCGAGGCCCAGCTGGACCGGTTCATGTTCGACATCGTCATCGGCCACCTTCCCGAGGACCAGGAGATGGAGGTGATTCGAAGAACGACCGTCCTCGACACCGTGAGCTTCACTCCCACTCTCGGCGCGGCGGACATCGTGGAGTTCCAGAAGCTCGTGCGGCGGGTGCCGGTGGCGGACGACGTGATCCGCTACGCGGTTCGACTCGTCCGCATGACCCGCCCTGACGAGGCCTCGGCCTTCGATTTCGTCAGGAACTGGGTGGAATACGGGGCGTCGGTGCGCGCGGCCCAGTATCTCGTTCTCGGCGGCAAGGCGCGGGCCTTGATGTTCGGACGAGCCCATGTGGGCTTCGACGACATCCGGGCTCTCGCGCGACCCGTGCTCCGCCACCGCCTCCTCCGCACCTTCGCCGCGGAATCAGGCCGCGTCACCACCGACGCCATCGTGGACCGCATCCTCGAGCGCGTCGCTCCCCCGCCCTCGAACCTGCGCTGATACGAGGATGCGAGGCCGGCCCCTGCTCGACCCCGCCGTCGTCCTTCAGGTGAAGGACCTGAGCTTCGTGGCGCGGAGTGTGGTGGACGGCTTCGTGGCGGGCCAGCACAAGTCGCGCCACCGCGGCGCCTCCGTCGATTTCGCCGAGCACCGACCCTACTCGGCGGGCGACGACATCCGGAGAATCGACTGGCGCCTCTTTGCTCGCACGGATCGCTACTTCGTGAAGCAGTTCGAGGCGGACTCCAATGCGAGCTTCCTGATCGCTCTCGATATCTCGAAGTCGATGCGCTTCGGTTCGACGGGCGTCACGAAGCTCGACTATGCGCGCGGCCTCGCGGCGTGCCTGGCCTACCTCGCGAACTCGCAGAAGGACCGGGTGGGCCTCATGATGTTCGACCGTGAGATCCGGGAGTTCATCCCCCCGAGAGGCGGAAGACTGGAAGCCATCCTGCGAGCCCTTGACGCCATTCCCGACCCGGAAAGCGGTCCGGGCGCTCTGGCGCTCCCTCTGGGCCGCGCCGCGGAGGCCTCGCGCCGTGCGGGCGTCGTGGTACTGCTCTCGGATCTCTACGAAGAGCCCGAGACCGCGGTGGACGCGATCCGCGCGCTTCAGTACCGCGGCTCTGAGGTCGTGGTCCTGCACGTCCTCGATCCTGCTGAACGCACTTTCCCGTTCGAGGACGTCTCGACATTCGAAGACCTCGAAACCGGGGAGCTCGTTCCCGCCGATCCGGAGAAGATCCGTGCCGAATACCGCGCCCTCATCGAGGCGCACATCGCGGGCCTGAGGGAGAAGCTCGGGCGCGATCGGGTCCAGCACGTGCTGATGGAAACCTCGACGCCGCTCGAGACCGCCCTTCGTCACTTCCTGAGGGATCGCGGCGGCGCCGCCCGGCCCTGAGCGAGTCAACGTGCCTTCTCTTCTCTCCCCCGCCTTCCTCGCGGGCCTCCTGGCCCTGGTGGTCCCCATCCTCGTCCATCTTCGAATGCGCGAGCGCCGCACGTCCCAGCCCTTTCCCTCGCTGATGTTCGTCCGCCGTATCCCCCACAAGTCCCTTCGCCGAAGGACTCTGCAGAACCTCCTGCTCTTCTCGGCGCGAGCCCTGGCCCTTTCGATCCTCTGCCTGGCTTTCGCGCGGCCATTCTTCCCGGTGGAGGCCGGAAGTGCTGCGGCTCTCACGGGGCCTCTGGGCCGAGTCGTCGCGCTCGATGTGTCCGCAAGCATGCGATACGAGGGCGTCTTCCCACGAGCCCTGGCCGAGGCGGAGAGAGCGATTCGAGAGCTGCAGCCCTCGGACGCCGTCGGACTCCTCCTCTTCTCCGACGTGGCGCAAGGCCTGGTGCCGCCTTCGACCGACCATGAACGGGCCCTCGCCGCCCTTCGCCGCGTTGGCGCGGGCGCGCGTTCTACCCGCTACGCTCCGGCCCTTGAGCTCGCTTCCGAATGGCTGAGCAGCCTCAGGACAACCCGGCGGGACGTCGTGCTCGTCACGGACGGCCAGGCCAGGGCGCTCGCGGGCGCCGCCGATGTCGCGCTGCCGCCGGGCGTCGTCGTGGATGTGCGGTCCGTGGCGGCGCCGACCAACGACAACGCGACGGTCGCCGATGTCACCGTCGAGAACCTGACCGAAGGCGAGCGGCCCGTGGCGATCGTCAGCGCGAGGCTCATCCACCAGGGCCCGAGCCCCCGGACGATCGAGGTCACTCTCGAGGTGGCGGGGCGATCGGTCGAAAAGAAGAGCGTCACCCTCCCGGCAAGCGGGGCCGTCCAGGTGAGGTTCAACCGGGCGCCGCTCCCCGCGGGCCCCTCCAGGGGCCGGATCCTCCTGCAGGCAGACGCTCTGCGGGACGACGACTCCTTCGCTTTCCTGCTGGGAGCCGGCGGCGAGCTGCGCGTGGTCCTGATCGATCCGTCGCCCTACGTGAGCCGCGCGCTCGAGATCGGAGAGCAGCCCGCGTTCGACGTGCTCCGGCGGACGACCCTTGCTCCCGCCGACCTGGCCGGCCGATCCCTTGTCGTCCTTGGCGAGGCTTCATCCGGCGCGATCGGCGCCCCGGCCGCGGCCGCCCTTGCCGCCTTCGTGCGCGAGGGGGGCGGATTGCTCGCGACAGCGCCTCTCGTGGGCCTTCGAGGCGAGGCCGCCGCGCTCCTACCGGGGGTCTTTGGGGATACGGTCAGCCGGCTCGCCGACCGCGGCGCTTCGCTCGGCTTCGTCGATCTCGACCATCCGGCGCTCTTCGTGTTCAAGCAGGCGCGAGGCTTCGACTTCTCGAGGGCGCGATTCCTCCAGTACCGCCTGTTCAAGCGCGACGCCCGGGTCAAGGACGGCGGCCTCAAGGTGCTTGCCCGTTTCGACGATGGGCAGGACGCCGTCATCGAGGCTCCGTTCGGACGAGGCCGGGTGGTGGCGTTCGCCTCGCCTCTCGACGGGCTTACGAGCGACCTGCCGGTTCAACCCCTGTTCCTGCCTCTGATTCACGAACTCGCTCGCTACGTCTCCGCTCATCAGGATGTGCCTCTCTACTATCGCGTGGGCGGCGCCTTCGAGGTAGGCAGCTCGCGTTATCCGGCCGCTCTCTCGCCCGCGACGGTCGTTTCGCCGTCAGGCCGGAAGCAGACGCTGGCCGCGGGCGTCTCCGCAGTTGAGCTCGAGGAGCCGGGCTTTTACGAGGCGGCGCGAGGATCGGGGCCGCCTGCGTCCGTCGCGGTGAACATCGACACGGCCGAGTCGGACCTCACCATGCTCGACCAGGAGGAGATGGAGGCGGCCCTTCGTCCGGCGGCGGCAAGCAGTCCCCCTGTCCGTGTTGCCACCCAGCCGGAGGATGGGGCTCGACAGCTCTGGTGGCGGGTCGCGTTGCTCTCCGTCGCTCTGCTCCTGGCGCTCGAGGCCGTCCTTGGCGCCGCTCGCGGGCAGAATGCCCCCTCCTGATAGGCTGATTTCGAAACGGCATGGTGATGTTCGCCCCCGGCGCGCTCGACCGTGACCCGCGGCTGGGTCAGGCCCTGCGACGTGTGCGCGCGCGCTACTCGCTCCGTGTTCTCTTCCGCGGAGCCGCCATTCTCGCCCTGGGTGTGATCCTCGGCGTCGCGGCCTCGGCCTATGGTCTCGAGGCCCTCCGCTACTCACGGAACGCCGTGTGGGTGATCCGTGCGCTGCTCTATCTGTGGATTGTCTTCCTCGCCGCGCGCTTCGTGCTCGTCCCGCTTTGGCGCGGGCGCCGTCGCGCGTCGGACGCGGCCATCGCGCGGTACATCGAGGAACACGAACCCTCGCTTGACGCTGCTCTGCGCAGCGCGGTGGATGCGGTGGCCGGCCCCTCCGCCTCGGATGGACCCTCCGCCGCTCTTCAGGAAAAGCTGGTCGACGACGTGGTCAGCCGTCTCGAAGCGTTCGATCTTCCCCGCGAGGTCGATCGCGTGGAAATCCGCCGCGCGCTGGTCGCTCTCGGCGCGGCCGCCGCGGCCGCGGCCGCCTTCTTCCTTCTGGCGCCTGCCTTCATGCAGCAGGCCTTCCCCTATCTGTTTGACCCGTTCTCCCGCTCCGGTCGCGGCGCCACGCCGTACCGCGTCGCGGTCACTCCGGGAAACCAGACCGTAGCCCGCGGCAGCGACCAGGAGATCACGGCACAGCTCCTGGGCTTTGATGATCCGTCGGAGCTGGTCACGCGGGCGGGCGCTTCGGAGTGGACCCGGTCTCCCATGATCCGCGATGAATCCTCGCAGGCGGTCACCTACCGCTTCATGCTCCTGTCGGTTATGGACGCGACCGAGTACTTCGTGGAATCGAAGGGGACCCGGTCCGAGGTCTTCCGGCTGGACGTCGTCGATCGTCCCTATGTGAAGAAGGTGGATCTCGAGTACCGCTTCCCCGCCTACGCCCGCCTGGAGCCACAGAGGGTCGAAGGATCGGGGGACGTGACCGTGCTCTCCGGCAGCTCGGTGGTCCTCGCCATCACACCCACGGTGGCGGTGAAGGCAGGCAGGCTCGTGATCCAGGGCGAGGAGGCGAAGCCGGTCCCCCTCGAGGTGGCGGCGGGCGGCCTCGGCCTCTCCGGCCAGATGCGCGTCACACGGGACGGCTTCTATCGCATCGAGATGCAGGGAGCAGACGAGTCGTTCGCGGTCGCCTCTCCCGACTACGTCATCGAGGTGGTGCCTGATCTGCCGCCCCGGCTCGCCTTCGATCGGCCAGGCCGCGACACCCAGGCCACGCCCATCGAGGAGGTGTTCACGCAGGTGAAGGCCGAGGACGATTTTGGCGTGGCGAAGATGGAACTTGTCTACTCGCTCAACGGAGGCGCGGAGACCGTCGTACCGCTCCACGACGCCCCCGTCCTCAAGGAGGTCGTGGCCTCGCATACCTTCTTCCTGGAGGATCTGTCCCTCAAGCCTGGAGACTTCATTTCCTACTACGCGCGGGCCACGGACGTGGGATCGCCCGGGCGTCAGGCCACGACGGATATCTATTTCCTTGAGGCACGCCCCTACCGCAGGGACTTCCGGCAGGCAGAGCAAGCCGGCGGCGGAGGCGGCGGTGGCGGCTCGGACCCGGGCTCCCTCTCCCAGCAGCAGCGGCAGGTCATCGCGGCGACGTTCCGGCTGATCCGCGACCAGACCTCGAAAGACCGCGACGCGCGCAGCCTCACCCAGGACGCCAGGACTGTGGCCCTCATCCAGGGCCGGCTGCGAACCCAGGTGGAGACCCTGGTGACCCGCATGCTCTCGCGAGGCGCTTTGCCGGACGGCTCGCCCATGCACGGCACCGCGGACGAGCTCCGTCAGGCAATCGAGAAGATGACGCGCGCGGAGGCCGAACTCACCGCATCCCGGCCGGGCCTCGCGCTCCCCATCGAGCAAGGAGCCCTCGCCCATCTGCAGCGCGCGGAGGCGTCATTCCACGACGTTCAGGTGGCGTTTGGCGGGGGCGGTGGAGGCGGTGACGGCGCCTCGAATTCCTCTGCCGAGGAGCTGGCCGATCTATACGAACTGGACCTGGACAAGCTCCGCAACCAATACGAGACCCTGCAAAGCGGCGCGGCGCAGCAGCGCGATGAACAGGTCGACGAGGCCCTCTCCCGTCTCCAGGAACTGGCCCGCCGGCAGGAACAGGAAAACGAGCGCGCGCGGCAACGGGGCGCGCGGACGCCGAACCAGGGGGGCGGCGGGGGTGGCGCCTCGCAGCGGCAACTGGCGGACGAGGCGGAAGAGCTCGGTCGCAAGCTCGAGCGGCTGACCCGCGAAACCCCCGCCCCCGCGCTCGAGGAATCGGCGCGGCGCCTGCGCGAAGCCGCGTCGGCCATGCGGCAGCAGGCGAGCAGCCCTCGCGGGCAGTCTGCCCCTTCTGGCGCCAACTCGCCGCTCGACCGTCTCCGGGAAGCCCGCCGGCTTCTCGACACCGAGCGGTCGACCCGGCTCGAGCGCGACCTCTCCGGCTTTTCCGAGAAGGCGGAGGCGATCAAGCGCGCGCAGGCCCAGATCGCGGGAGAAATGCGGGAAATGGCCCAGGCCGAGGGGACGGGCGCGGAGGGGTCACCCGCCCAGGGGGGCTCGCCCAAGGGCGAGCGAATCCGTGAAAG
This sequence comes from Vicinamibacteria bacterium, assembly GCA_019694155.1. Classification (GTDB taxonomy): domain Bacteria; phylum Acidobacteriota; class Vicinamibacteria; order Fen-336; family JAGNNV01; genus JAGNNV01. The sequence goes on from JAIBCN010000223.1 coordinate 24,055, forward strand.
AAAGGAGTCGCTCGCCGCGGAGGTCGCGGAGCTCGAGTCCCGCCTCGACAAGGTCGCACGTGACGCGCGGCGCGAGCAGAAGGAGACGTCACGCAAACTGCAGGAGGCCGCAAACGGCATCCGAGACTCCAAGCTCAAGGAGAAGATCCGCTACAGCCGCGGCCTCGTCGATCGCGCAGCCAGCCGGGACGCCCAGGCGTTCGAGGCCGATATCGCAGGATCGATCGACGACCTGGGAGCGCGGATTCGCGAGGCCGGGAAGGCCGTGGGCGCGCCACCCGAGCGGAAGAGGGCCGAGGCGCTCGATCGCGCGCGAGATCTCGCGCGGAGTCTGGATTCGATGCAGGAACGGTTGCGCGCCCGCAGCACCTCGAAGTCCGCCGGTGGAGTGAGCGACCCCTCGGCGGGAGAGGCCGCGGAAGGATCGTCCCCGGGAGGGACGCAGCCTTCGGGGGCGGCCGGGACCCGTGGGACATCTGCGGCTGGCGGGAGGCCCGGAGCCGGAGGCGTTGGACGTCTCGGCCCCGGTGACATTCGCCAGCTGCGCAGCGAGATCGCCGAACGTGCGAGCGATGCCGAGGCGTTCCGAAAGTTGCTCGAGGCGAGCGGCGTCTCGTCGCCCCAGGCCGCGGCCCTGGCGGACCGGCTTCGAGGACTCGCCTCCGAGCGCAACTTCAAGGACCCTCTCGGACTCGCCGACCTCACCGCCCAGGTGGCGAACGACCTGAAGATGCTGGAGTACGTCTTACGACGCGAGGCCGACGGGAACCGGCCCACCCTGCAGCTGTCCGGATCGGAAGATCTCCCACCCGGCTACCGGGCCATGGTCGAGGAGTACTACCGGACCCTCGGCAAGAAGCCGCAACCTCGCTAGTACCCCATCAGGTCGTCGATCCACACCTTGCCTTCGCTGCCGAACGGCATGGCGCCGTGGTCGATCACAAAGACGATGTGAGCCACCTTCCTCGGATCGAAGGAGCCGTCGGTGGTCCGGTTGATGCTGCGCAGGGACGCGAAGGGAATGTTGTAGAGGGTCCAGGCGGTAGAGGTTCGCACGGACGCGAACCACGCTTCCGTTCCGTCGTCGGCGGAGGCGGGATTCAGATCCCGGATCTGGAACCAGACCCGGTACTCGCCGTCCGCCTTCATCCAGAAGGACACGCCGGCGCTGGCGGAGAGGTCGCGCCGCGTTCGGTCGACGAGAGCGCACCAGACGGGCGGCTTGGGCGTGGGGTTCAGGTGGAAGGAGAGGAGCGCGGCGGCGCCGTGGCCGCGCCCACCGAGCGGGTCGAGAACCGGCTCGTCGATCCTCGATCCAGGGTCGTGCTCAGCGGCGAAGGCTGTGGACTTCTCGAAGCGATCGATCTCGGTCCGGCCTTCGACATACGCGGCCGGCCGCGGTCGCGCCGCGGCCTCCCGCTCCAGTTCCCCTTCGGCGGTCAGCACCGAAATGGGATTCGAGAGGATCCAGGGCGTCGTCTCTCCCGGCACGTAGGCCTCCGCGCGGAAGACGCCCGCCGCCGGTACCGGGAAGTCGAGAGAGCCGGAGCCTGTCGCCACCGGCCTCCCAGCCTGCATCAGGCGCAGGCTTGTGCCCTTCGGCATGGGGCCGGCGATCCGGAGCCTCGTGCCCGGCGCGAAACGAACCGTGCTCCCCGGACCATGCTCATCGCCTCCGGGACCACGCACCGTGAACGAGAAGCCCTTGGGATCGGCTTCCGAGGGTATGGCGACCACGCTGTTCCCCGCGCACAGCGCGCGCGTGATCGACGCCCGCGCGATGGCCGGGTTTTGGGGCAGCGGTTCCTCCAGATGGACAACGGTGCGAACCAGGCCGAAGAGGGCCTCATAGGATGGAACGGGGATGCTCGAGGTCCGGCTCAGCGGGATCCGGCCATGCGCGTCCGTGCCGCCTATCCCGGGCGCGAAACGACGGGCGAGGATGCCGTCCCAAAGCGCCAGCTCCGAGTCGAAGGTCCCGAGGGTTCGCGCGAGGGCGAAGGCCGGACGCGCCGGATACGTCCAGGCGGCGAGAGACAGGGCGAGCGGCGAGGCCTCCCGCCAGGCCGTGTCGCCATTCACGATCTCCACCCCGAAGTTCCCCGGTTCATCCGCCCGCGTGAAACGCGTCTCCCCTCTGGGTGAGGTGGGATGCGCGGTGAAGGCGCAGCCCCCCAGATGGCGGATGTCGTCCAGAACCTCGGTCAACGTGCCCGAGAAACGAAAGCCCGGCGGCTGGATGCCGATGGCCAGGATGTGTCCCGCATCCGTCGACACCTCCGAACCAAGGAGGACGAGCGGATCGCCGGGCGTCCGCGGCACGTGATCGAAGACCTCCGGGTCGACCCGGTTGTGATCCGTGATCACGATGAAATCTGCGCCCGCCCGGCGGCCCGCTGCGATGACCTCGGCCGGACTTCCCCGCCCATCGGAGAGATTCGTGTGGATGTGAACCACACCGGATGCCCGGTAGCGCGGGCCCGCGGTCACGGGCTCCCCCACGAGCGCCGCCGGCCCGGAAACGAGCGCCCGCACCCAGAGCAGGACGCCGAAAGCCGCGGCCAGCCGCACCGCCCATGCGACTCGGCCGGGCCGCGTCTTCACGGGAGCTACTTGAGCAGCCCTTTCAGTTCCTCGGCCTTGTCCGTCTTCTCCCAGGTGAAGTCGGGCTCGGTCCGCCCGAAGTGGCCGAAGGCCGCGGTCTGGCGATAGATGGGCCGGCGCAGGTTCAGCTGCTCGGTGAGGCCCTTGGGCGTGAGCTTGAAGACCTGCCGCACCGCGTCGACGAGCTTCAATTCATCCACTCTGCCCGTGCCTTCGGTGTCGCACATGACGGAGACGGGATCGGCGACACCGATCGCGTAAGCGACCTGGACGAGGCAGCGCTCGGCCAGACCCGCGGCCACGATGTTCTTGGCGATGTAGCGGGCCATGTAGCAGGCCGAACGGTCGACCTTGGTCGGATCCTTGCCCGAGAAGGCGCCCCCGCCGTGGGGCGCGGCGCCCCCGTAGGTGTCGACGATGATCTTGCGGCCGGTCAGACCGCAGTCGCCCTGGGGGCCGCCGACCACGAAGCGCCCGGTGGGATTGATGTGGAACTTGGTCTTGTCGTCGATCAGGTTCGAGGGCAGGGTCG
>JAIBCN010000164.1 GCA_019694155.1 Vicinamibacteria bacterium
GTGCCTGCTCGCGGCCGTTCCTGGGGCCGCGCAGTCGCCTTCGCCGACGCAAGGCGTCGTGGCCCCGGCGGAAGGCCCGCTGTTGACGCGCCAGCCCGACGGGCGCGTCATCGTGCGGGCGACGCGCATCACCGAACCCATCCAGATCGATGGACGGCTCGATGAAGCCGTTTATCGGGAGATACCCCCGATCACGGATTTCATCCAGCAGGAGCCGAGCGAGGGGGCCGCGCCCACCGAAAAGACCGAGGCCTGGGTCCTCTTCGACGACGAGAGCATCTACGTCGTGTGCCGATGCTGGGACAGCCATCCCGAGGCCATCGTCGCCAACGACATGCGCCGCGACAGCCCGAACCTCAATTCGCACGACAGTTTCGGCGTTCAACTCGATCCCTATCGCGACGGCCGGGGCGCGTTCTTCTTCTACATGAGCCCGGTCGGCGGGATCCGCGACGCCGCCGTGGTGGACTCGCAGCCGAACAACGACTGGAACACGGTGTGGGAATCGCGGGCCTCGCGTTTCGAGCAGGGGTGGCTCGCGGAGATTGCGATTCCCTTCAAGTCGCTGCGCTATGGGCCGGGCCGGGAGCAGAGCTGGGGCATCCAGATCCGCCGGATGATCCGCAGCAAGAACGAGCGCATCCACCTCACGCGCCTGTCGGCCTCCTGGGGGTCGGGAGCTTGGAATCGGATGCACCTGGCGGCGACCCTCGTGGGCCTGCAAGCCCCCCCGGGTTCGCGCAATCTCGAGATCAAGCCATACGCGATCTCCAGCCTGTCCACGGACACCCAGGCGTCGCCCACGAAAAGCAACGAGTTCACGCCGGATGCCGGCCTCGACATCAAGTACGGATTGACCAAGGGACTGACCGCGGACTTCAGCTACAACACGGACTTCGCGCAGGTGGAAGCCGACGAAGCTCAGGTGAACCTGACGCGCTTCAGCCTCTCCTTCCCCGAAAAGCGCGAGTTCTTCCTCGAGGGAGCCGGACTCTTCACGTTCGGCGCGGTGACGGGCACTTCGGCGGCCGATGCTCCGGTGATCTTCTACAGCCGGAGCATCGGGCTGAGCCGTGGCAAGGCTCTACCCGTGATCGCCGGAGGCCGGCTGACCGGGCGCGCCGGGCCGTGGAGCATCGGTGCGCTGAACATCGAAGTGGGCAAGGATGAGGCGCTGAACGTCCGGCGGACGAACTTCGCCGCGTTGCGGCTCCGTCGGAGCCTCTTCGCGCGCGGATCGGTGGGCGGGATCTTCACGAGGCGCTCGATCTCGACGGTCGCCGCGGGGTCGAACGAGGCGTGGGGGCTCGACGCGGCCGTCGGGGTACGGAAATACGTCAACTTCGGCGGCTATGTGGCGCGGACGCGAACGGCAGGATTGGACGACAAGGCGCTCAGCTATCGGGGCCAGTTCAACTACGACCACGACCGCTATGGCCTGGAGCTCGACCGGCTGGTGGTGGAAAAGAACTTCAACCCCGAAGTCGGGTTCATGCGTCGCCGGGACTTCCGACGCAGCTTCGCGCAGGCCCGGTTCAGCCCGCGCACGGAAAAGAACCCCCTGGTGCGGAAGTGGACCTTTCAGGCGCACATCGACTACATCACCGACAACGAGAACCGTCTCTCCTCCCGGGAGGCGCGCGGAGAATTCCAGAGCGACTTTCACAGCGGCGACATCGTGAATGTCGCGGTGGTGCGCAGTTACGAATTCCTGCCCCAGGCCTTCGCGATTCAGGGGGTGCCCATTCCGCCGGGCGGATACGACTTCACGACCGGGATCGCCACCTACACCGCCGGTCAGCAGCACCGGATCTCGGGAAAAGCGTCGGTCGAAGCGGGCGGGTTCTACGGCGGGAACCGGAAGACCGTGGCCTTCCAGGGGCGCATCGAGATTTCTTCACATCTCGGCATCGAGCCGAACATCTCGCAGAACTGGATCGATGTCCCCGGGGGCGCGTTCACCACGACGCTGCTTGGCGCCCGGGCGACGCTCACCATCAACCCTCGCATGTTCGTGGCGGCGCTCGTCCAGTACACCTCGGGCGCCTCGTCCCTCTCGAGCAACGTGCGCCTCCGGTGGGAATACCGGCCGGGCAGCGAGGTGTTCCTCGTGTACACCGAGGGCAGGAGCACCCTGCCCGTGCGCGGCTCGGAACTGCAGAGCCGCGGGATCGTCTTGAAGTTCAACCGCCTGTTCCGCTTCTAGGCGCGCGCGCCCGGGACGCCGCATCAGGGCTGCTGCTTCGGCTCCTTCGGCGGCGATGCGGGACCGGGGTCGAAGTACCCGCGCCGGGCGCGCACCTGGAGACCCTTGCGCCTGACCTCCACCTTGATCTTGTGCAGGCCGCGCTTGCCCCGGGGTGAAGGTTCGACGCCCAGGATGTAGTAGAGGCGGGTGGCGTCGAGGATGCGCTCGAAGCCCCTTTCGATGTCGTTGTCGGCGACTCTCAATCCCCCGGTGTCGAGGGCGAGCAGATCGGATCCCCCCGAAGCCTCGACCGAATCGAGGGGCGATACGCGGGCCTCCGTGGGAAGGGCGTATCGGTATTCGATCCCCTCGAACTCGGGAGTGACCTCCATCCCGGCCACGTCGAGAAAATGCACGGGAGCGTTGACCCGGAGGGAGTGGTTCATCATCTCCCGGAATCCGTCGTCGCTCGGGTCGTTTGGAAACCCCGAGGTGACAAGGAGGAACGTGTGCCGCCCGGGTTGCTTCCAGAGCCAGGCGAATCCGATCTTCATGGCCTCGAACGTGTCGGCGCGGCGCGCGCGCTCCTCCGCCACCTGCTGGCTCGCCTGGTTGCGGACGAGATCGGCGGTGTGCCGCCCCAGGCCGGGATTGACGTAGTGGAAGCGTGCGGTCACCCGGTCGAGAGCTTCCGGGTCGCCCTGATCGATCCGAAACGCCTCGGCGTCCGTCATCGGCCAGCTGCTGAGCTGGGTCACCCGCTCACCTCGTCGGTGCTTCACTGCGTCGGTGAGAAGGGCCAGATCACCCGGGAGCTGTCCGGCAAATGCCACCTTCGACCAGGGCGCGAGCACCAGCACGCTGCCGCGCCGATCCGAGAGCTTCCGCAGAATGGCGGCGAAGAACGAGTCGAGCCGGGTGCTCTGCGCGGCGGTCAGGTGCCCTTCGTCGATGTAGATCACCGTGGACGAAGGGACGAAGGCGGGAGCCACGGCCGCCGGCCCGGAGGGGGCCGGACCGGATGCCGCCTCCGCGCGAGCCCGGGTGGCGGCCGAGCCGAACGCCGCGAAGGAGACGATCTCCCGCTCGACTCCGTCCACGAGAAGACGAAAGTCTTCGCGGACCAGGTCCAGGACCGGCCGGCCCGCCTTGTCGGTGACCACGGCGTCGACGAGCACCAGTTCGGCGTCCGCTCCAAACACCGGCGCCGGGGCCGGAGTGGTCTGAACCTGGGGCGGCGGCGCGGCCAGGCCGAGCATCAGCGCCAGCAGAGACGGAACCCGCCCGATCATGGACCGAGGCTACACCGCGGGGCCCGGCGAGGGCTCCTCGAACCGCCGAGCTTCAGCCGTCGAGCTTCTTCTTGAGGTCGACGAGCAGGTTCAGGGCTTCGATCGGGGTGAGCGCGTTCACGTCGGTCTGGCGCAACTCGTCCGCGACCGCGTCGGAGACGGGGGCGAAGAGGGACAGCTGACGCTCCTTGGGCGCGCCCATGACTCCAGTCCGCGCGAGCTTCGGCCGGCCTTCGGAATCGAACTCCGTCTGCTCGAGGTTCTTGAGGATCTCGCGGGCCCGCTTCACCACGGGTGACGGCAGACCCGAGAGCTTCGCGACCTGAATGCCGAAGGACCGGTCCGATCCGCCGGGCTCGACCCGCCGCAGGAACAGGATGTCGTCCTTCCACTCGCGCGCGGTGACGTGCAGGTTCGAGACCGACGGCCGGTCCACCGCGAGGTCCACGAGCTCGTGATAGTGCGTCGCGAAGAGGGTGCGAGGACAGTGCGGACCGCGCTCGGCCAGGTGCTCGGCCACCGCCCAGGCGATGGAGAGGCCGTCGAAAGTCGCGGTGCCCCGCCCGATCTCGTCGAGCAGCAGGAGGCTGCGCTCGGTGGCGTGGCGAAGGATGTAGGCGGTTTCCTGCATCTCCACCATGAACGTGGACTGGCCGCGCAGCAGGTAGTCGGAAGCGCCCACACGGGTGAATAACCGGTCGCACACCGTCATCTTGGCTTCGAGGGCGGGAACGAACGACCCCATCTGCGCCATGACGACCATGAGACCGGTCTGCCGGAGGAACGTCGATTTGCCGCCCATGTTCGGACCGGTGACGATGAAGAGCCGGGGTGAATCCTGGGCCGCGCCGAAGACGAGATCGTTCGACACGAAAGGGTTCTCGGTCGACGACTCGACCACGGGATGCCGGCCTTCGCGGTAGACGAGTTCCCCATCCGACGACAGCCGCGGCTTCACGTAGTTGAGACGCTGGGCGGCTTCGGCGAGCGAGGCGATCACGTCGATGATGGCGATGGCCCGGGAGGTGGCCTGCAGTTCCTTGACGCAGGCGAGTGCGGCGTCCACGAGCCCCGCGAAGATCTCCTTCTCCCGCTCGAGGAGGTGCTCCTCGGCGCGAAGCACCTTCTCCTCGAAGTCCTTGAGTTCGGGTGTCACGAAGCGCTCGCCGGAGACCACGGTCTGGCGCCGTATGTAATCGTCCGGCACGAGGTGCAGATTCGGCTTGGTGATCTCGATGTAGTAGCCGAAGACGCGGTTGTAGCGGACCTTGAGCGACGCAATCCCCGTGCGCTCGCGCTCGTGCGATTCGATCCGCGCGATCGCTTCCTTGCCGCCCGTGTGCAGGCTCCTGAGCTCGTCGACCTGCGGATCCACGCCGGGCCGGACCAGCTCGCTGTCGCCCACGGCCGCGGGCGGCGAATCGACGAGCGTGCTCTGAATCCGATCGGCCAGTTTCTCGTGAGCATCGAGGGCCTGCACCTGCGCGCGCAGCAGGGGCGCGTTCAACTCGGCCCCGGCGACCTTGGTGGCCGCGACGCCGCGCAGGGAGGCGGCAAGCGACGCGAGATCGCGCGGGGTGGCGCGGCCGAACGTGAGCTTCGCAACCAGCCGGTCGAGATCGCGGATTCTGGCCAGGGCATCTTCGAGGTCGCTGCGAGTGCGGGTCCGAAAGGCGAGTTCCTCGACGGCATCGAGCCGGTCCTGAATAGGTTCGCGCCGGGACAACGGTCTCAGGATCCAGTCGCGCAGCAGGCGCCCACCCATGGGAGAGTGGGTTTGATCGAGCACCGACAGCAACGTACCTCGGGGAGAGCCATCGATCAGGTTCTCGACGAGTTCGAGATTCCGCCGCGTCGACTCGTCGAGGATCAGCACGTCGCCGTCGTC
>JAIBCN010000175.1 GCA_019694155.1 Vicinamibacteria bacterium
AGCGCTCGACGTGGGCCTTGAACCGCCCGTCCTTTCCGGTCGACAGTTCTTCGGGGTCGATGGCGAGTATCTCGCCGTTCACGACCTCGTCGATATCAAGTCCCTCGCTGGGGATCGTCGAAATGGAAACCTGCAACATGGAAGCCGGGAATTCTAGCTGACGAAGGGACAACGAGGCTGACCGAGACCGCGCGACTCGAAACACCGACGGTCTCGGTCATTGCGAGGAGCCACTCCGTCGGTACCGCGACGAAGCAACCCCTACCGCAGTCCCTCTACGTCCGCGGCTCGGGAACCATCGTCGAAACCGGAGCCCCCGTAGTCTCCGCCCGCACTCGCTCGATTTCGCCCGCGATGGTGGCCGGGTCGATCCCAAGGTCCGCGAGAACCCCCTGCGTCAGGGCCACCGCCGCTTCCGCCTCCTCGAAACAGGCCGCGTACGCTCCGCCCTGCACCAGTTCGTCGTGCTCCCTCAGGTAGCGGGCCCGGACGAAGATCTTGCATGAGGGGTTGAGCTGCCGGGCCGCGGTCATGAGAGGGATGCGATTGATCGAGTGCGGCAGGGTCACGATGAGCTGGGTGGCCCGTCTGATCCCCGCGGCCTCCAGAATGACGTCGTGGGCGGCGTCGCCGAAGATCGCGTGCCTCTCCCTGGCCGCCATCTCGGCGATCGTGTCCATGTTCAGATCAACCACCACGGTCTCGACACCGGCGTGGCGCAGGCCCCGGTCCACGGCCTGCCCGACCGGGCCGAAGCCCACGATGATGGCGAGCGGCCCCGCGGTTTCCGCGATGGCCTTCCCCTCCTGGGCATTGACGGCCGAGGTGCGGCGGGTCGCCGCGGCATTGAGGAGGTTCCAGAGGGCGGGCCGGCCGCGCAGGGCGGCCTCGAAGGCCTCGAGGCCGCGGAAGAGGAACGGGTTCAAAGCGATCGAAACCAGCGCGCACGCCACGAGAAGGTTGTAGCCCGTTTCGGAAAGAAGTTCGTGGTGCCGGGCCAGGGTGCCGAGAATGAAGGAGAACTCCCCCACCTGGGCGAGGCCCACGGCGACGACGAGAGCCGTCCGGGTCGAGTAGCCCATGACCGCCACCACCGCGATCGCGGCGAGGGGCTTCCCGATCAGTACGACCCCGAGCGCGCCAAGAAGGAGAAGGGGCTCGCGCAGAACGAAGCCCGGCTCGAACAACATGCCAACCGACACGAAGAACAGGACGGCGAACGCATCGCGCAGGGGCAGGGCGTCCGCCGCCGCCTGCTGGCTGACCTTCGTCTGCCCCACGACCATCCCGGCGAGAAAGGCGCCGAGGGCCACGGACGCGCCGAAGAAAACGGCCGCCCCGCTGGCGATGGCCACGGTGATGGCGAGGATGGTCAGAGTGAACAGCTCGTGCGACCGCAGGCGCGCCACCCTCACCAGGATCCAGGGGACGACTCTCGATCCGACCAGGAACACCAGGGCCACCAGTACGCCGAGCTTCGCGAGGGCGACGAACATCGCGGTCAGGAGCCCGGAAGGCCCCGTGCCGGCGCCGCCGGCGGCGAGGGCCGGAATGACCACGAGGACGATGACCGTGAGAATGTCCTCGACGATGAGCCAGCCGATGGCGACATGACCCGCGGGCGAAGCCACCAGATTGTGGCTCTCCAGGCCTCTCAGCAGTACCACCGTGCTGGCGACGGAAAGCGCCATCCCGAGCACCACCCCATGCGTCGCCGGCCAGCCGACGGCGACGCCCAGGGCGAGGCCGAGGAGAGTGGCCGCGGTGCTCTGAATGATGGCGCCGGGAACCGCGATGCGCTTCACGTGCATCAGGTCGTCGAGGTGGAAGTGGAGGCCGACGCCGAACATCAGCAGAACCACCCCCACCTCGGCGAGCTGGGACGCGAGCTCCATGTCGGCCACGAACCCCGGCGTGTGGGGTCCGATCACCACCCCCGCCAGCAGGTAGCCGACGATGGGCGAGAAACGCAGGCGCTGCGCGAGCAGCCCGAGCACCCACGCGGCCAGCAGGGCGGAGGCAAGGGTGGCGAGAAGCGGCGTCTCGTGGGGCACGAGGGCTACCTTACCGGCTGAACCGGCGTCCTCGGTACCTCCGCGCGCGCGGACTCCGCCTGCAGGAGGCGCCCGAGATTCAGGCCGGGTGTCGCGACCGCCTGGAGGATGAGCCGCGTGGTCTCGGCGTAGGAGCCAATGCCCGACTTCACTCCCTGCGCCTTGAGATAGGTGTCGTTCACCCTCTCGCTGACCTTGCCCGCCGCTCCCTCGTGCTTCTTCCAGAACGCGGCCTCGGCTTCGAGGTGACTGACGACGCGCGGCGGCAGCTCCGCCCAGATGCGGCGTCGGGCTTCCTTGTCCACTCGCGCCAGCTCGCGGTCGAGGCCGACGAAAAGACCGAGCGCACCTCCATAGAAAACCGTAGGGTCGTGGGACGAGAGGCAGGTGATCATGCCGATGAGGGTCGCCTCGTTCTCACGCGCGAAGCCGCGCTGGTGAGCCTTTTCGTGACCGCTCACCCGCGGCCAGAGGGTGCGCGGCATCTCGGCGTTGATCTGCGCCTCGCCGCTCCACGGAAAGTAGAAGCCCGAGATAAGGAGACGGCTCAGAGCGAAGGAGACGCGCGAGGGCTTCGCAGGGCCGAAGACGATGCCGCGCACCGGTGCGGCTTCGAGCGCGGCCGGCCAGCGCGTGAAGCCCTCGTCAAGGCCGGCGTTCACGCGAGCCAGGAAGGCGGCGTCGGACCCGCCAAACGAGAGGGCGCCTTCGGAGGCCCGCGCCACGAGCCTCGCGGAACTCCCGGCGAGGCCGGCGAGGCGCGGCCTGGAGGCCTCCTCATCGAGGTCGGGCGCGTCGGCCAGGCGGCCGGCGAGAGGTGGATAGCCGTAGGCCAGACCCCAGGAGAGGTAGAAGGCCAGGACCAGAAGCCCCCCCCCGAACGCGAGGCCTCCCAAGGCACGAGTGCGGCGGGCGAGGGCAAACGCGATCGCGGACACGATGAGACACAGCGCCACGACTTCGCCCACCGTCCCCTTCGCGCCGCCCGAGGCCCATTGGAGCAGGGGGGCCACCCGTGGGAAGAACTCCGTTCGATGCCACTCCACGACGGCGGGAATGCCGGCGAGGATCCGGCCCAGAAGTGCCAGCCCCACGCCCAGGCCCGCTATGCGCGCCTGGCTCCCCCGCCCCGTGGGCGCCCGGCGGGTCAAAGCGACTCGAAAATGGGCTTCAGGGCCGGATACACGCCTCGATATCGCCCGTACTCGGCGTCATAGATCGAGGTCCAGTCCGCGTCCGGCGCGTCGCGGCCTGTGACCTTGATCGTGGCCTCGCAGGCGGCATCGACATCCGGAAACGCGCCGAATCCGACCCCGGCGAGAAGCGCCGCGCCAAAGGCCGCGCCCTCCGTACTGTTCACGGTGGCGATCTCCACGTTGAGAACGCTCGACACGATCTTCCGCCACAAGTCGCTCTTCGCTCCGCCGCCGGCGATGCGAACCTGCGAGACCGGCGGGAGGCCCGCACCTTCGAGAAGAGCGAAGCAGTCCTTCATCGAGAAGGCGACGCCTTCGAGGACGGCGCGCGTCAGGTGAGCGCGGCGGTGGCGCACGGTCAGGCCCACGAACGAAGCGCGGGCGAGAGGATCCGGATGGGGCGTCCGCTCGCCCGAGAGGTAGGGCGTGAACAGGAGCCCCTCGCTGCCCGCGGGCACGCCGGCTGCTTCCGCGACCAGGGTATCGAACGGGACGCCCGGGGCGAGCGTGTCGCGATACCACTGCAGGCTCCCGGCAGCCGCGAGGGTCACACCCATGAAGTGCCAGCGGCCCGGCGCCGCGTGGCAGAAGGCGTGCAGGCGGCCTTGCGGCTCCACGAGAGGGCTCTCGGTCGCCGCGAAGACCACGCCCGAAGTCCCAAGGGTGACGGCCACCGTGCCAGGCCGAACCGCGCCCGCCCCCACTGCTCCGGCGGCTTGATCTCCCCCGCCCGCCATCACCGGCGTTCCCTCGCGGAGTCCGGTCTCCTCCGCGGCCTTCTTCGTGATGCGGCCCGTGATCTCCGGGCCTTCGAATGTCTCCGGCATCCATGCTGGCGGAATCTCGAGCGCGTCCAGGACCTCCTTCGACCAATCGCGCGCCCGAAGATCGAAGAGGAGCGTGCCCGACCCATCGGCCTTGTCCATCGCAGCGACATCGGTGAGACGCAGGCGGACGTAGTCCTTGGGAAGCAGGACGAGTGCGGCCTTTGCGTACGCCTCGGGCTCGTGTTTGCGAACCCAGAGGATCTTGGGCGCGGTGAAACCCGTGAGCGCGTCGTTGCCCGTGACCTCGACGAGATGCGCCTTGCCGCCCATCCTCGAACGAATGTCGTCGCACTCCGCCGCGGTGCGTTGATCGTTCCAGAGGATGGCGGGCCGCAGGACGCGTCGCTCGGAGTCGAGGAGGACGAGGCCGTGCATCTGCCCCGTCAGTCCCACCGCCGCGATCTCGTCGGCAGAGGCGGGGGCTTTCGCCATCACGTCGCGGATGGAGCGCCATGTCCCCATCCACCATTCGTGCGGATTCTGCTCGGACCAGAGGGGCTTCGGCGTCTGCACGGTGAGCGGCGTGGTGGCGCTCGCGACCACGGCGCCCTTTTCGTCGATCAGCAGCGCCTTGGCGCCGGTGGTCGAAACGTCTATCCCGAGGAAGAGCCGTCGCATGTCCGGGCGAGATGCGATCACCGAACGCCGAGAAGGACTTCGAGAGTGAGCTGGTCGAGACGCTCGTAGCCGAGGCCTCGCGCGCCGAGCGCCTTGCGATCGAAGGTCGCCGCCTTCAGGGCGTTTGCAGCGTCGCGATTGAAAGCCCCGGTCTTCGGCAGGCCGTCGGTCGGTACGTTCGACAGCTCCCGAAGCAGGGCCTGGATCTCCTTGTCCTCGTTGAAGCGGCGCGCTTTCTCCTTGTAGATGAGATAGCTGCGCATGCTGCCGCGGGCGAAGTCCTTGACTCCGTTCACGTCCTCCGTTCGATAAGCGTGCGAATCGAAGTGCCGGCTTCCGGAGTAGCCCACATCCTCCAGGAACTTCACGGTGAAGAAGCAGGGCTTGATGGAGTGCGAGCCGAAGCGCAGGTCCTGGTCGTAGCGGCCGAAGGCCTGGTCGTTGAGATCGATGTGGAAGAGCTTTTTCGAGTCCCAGGCCTGGGCGATCGCGTGCATGAAGTTGAGGCCCGACATGTGCTCGTGCGCCACCTCGGGGTTCACACCGACCATCTCCTTGTGATCGAGGGTCTCGATGAAGCCGAGGATCGAGCCGGTGGTGGGCAGGTAGATGTCGTGTCGCGGTTCGTTGGGCTTGGCCTCGAGCGCGAAGACGAGGTCGTACTTCTGATCCT
>JAIBCN010000102.1 GCA_019694155.1 Vicinamibacteria bacterium
CGAGATGACGGTCAGGCGGAACGCGGATTTGATAAAGGCGGGTTTCATTGGGTCAGGTCCTTGCCCCCTCGACCTTCGCCGCTTCAGTAAGCTCGGGCAGGGGAGTTCGAAATTCTAACTTTGAACCCCTCTCTCCTTTGCCCCAAGACTCGAACTCCCCTCCCGGCCGCTCTTCGCTCGTCCGAGGCCACGCGCTCGATGCCGGCTTCGACGAGGCCCGCATCGCCGCCGCCAAGGCCCCGCCCATCCTCTCCCATTTTCGAAGATGGGTGGAACTCGGGCGCGCGGGCTCCATGGAGTATCTGAACAACCAGGCGGATCGCCGGTCCGACGTGACCGTGGCCTTTCCCTGGGCGCGCGCCGTGGTGGTGGCGGCCGTCCAGTACGACACGCCCCACCCCTATTCCACCGCGGCGCCCAAGGACGCGGCCTGGATCGCGCGGTACGCCTGGGGGGACGACTACCACGCGGTGGTTCGCGCCCGGCTCGAAGCGTTGCGGGCTTCGCTCGGCCAGGCCTTCGGCTCCTTCGAGTCGCGCGCCTACGTCGACACCGGCCCTGTTGCGGAGAAGGCCTACGCGGTGGCCGCGGGCCTCGGTGCTTACGGGAAGAACACATGCGTCTTGAACCAGCGCCTTGGCTCCTGGTTCTTCATCGGCGTCCTCATCACCGACCTCGACCTCGAACCCGACGCGCCCACGACCGACATCTGCGGCTCGTGCCGGGCCTGTCTCGATGCCTGCCCCACCCGGGCGTTTCCCGAGCCCTATGTCCTCGACGCGCGCCGCTGCATCAGCTATCTCACCATCGAGGTGAAGGACGCGATCGACCCGGAGTTGCGCGGATCGATGGGGCGGCATGTCTTCGGCTGCGACATCTGCCAGGATGTCTGCCCCTGGAATCGCAAGCGCGCGGTCTCCGGCGGAGCATCCTTCGAGCCGCGTGAGGGGAACGTGGCGCCCTCGTTCGAGGAGCTTGCGCGGCTTAGTCCCGAGGCGTTCCGTGAGAGGTTCTCGAAGAACCCGATCAAGCGCTCGAAACGCCGCGGCCTCCTTCGCAACGTCGCGGTGGCCATCGGAAATGCGGGCGCTTCCCGGCACCAGGCCTTGCTCGAGGGGCTTGCGAACGACGAGGATCCTGTCGTGCGCGAGCATGCCGTCTGGGGGCTCGACCGGCTGCGCAGCCGCCTCGCCGATAAGGGCTATCCCGGGTCCGGTCGGGTATAAGAACGCATGAGCCCCACGCCCACGAAGAACCTCTTCGGCCTCTCGCTCGCCGAAATCGAGGCCCTCGTCGCGGGGCTTGGCGAGCCCTCGTTCCGCGCCGCGCAGATCTACTCCTGGCTCTACGCCAAGCGGGTTTCGAGCATCGGGGCCATGACCAACCTCAAGGCGGAGTTCCGGGCCGCTCTCTCGCTTCAATGCGACGTCCGCCGGATCGACGTGGCCGACCGCCAGGTCTCCGAGGACGGCACCATCAAGTGGCTCTTCCGGTGCGACGACGGCGCCACCATCGAAAGCGTCTTCATCCCGGAGACCCGCCGCCGCACCATCTGCATCTCCACCCAGGCCGGGTGTCCGGTGAAGTGCGCGTTCTGCCTCACCGGGATCAGCGGCTACAAGCGGAATCTCAAGGCCTGGGAGATCCTGTCGCAGGTGGCCCACGTCATGGACGCGGCTCCCACCACCTCCTCGAGGGACGAGCGCCCCTGGAACGTGGTGGTGATGGGGATGGGCGAGCCCCTCCTCAACTACGAGCACACCATGGCCGCGCTGCGAATCCTCATGGATCCTCACGGCTTCGCCATCACTCCCAAGAAGCTGACCCTCTCCACCGTGGGCATCCTGCCCGCCCTCGAGAAGCTGAAGCTCGAGCCGGTTCGCCCGAACCTCGCGATCTCGCTGCACGCTCCCACCTCGAAGCTGAGGGCCGAGCTCATGCCCATCGAGAACAAGTACGCGCTCAAGGACGTCATTGCGGCCGCCGACTCCTACCCCTCGCCGCGCGGGGGGCGCGTCACCTACGAGTACGTCCTCCTGAAGGACGTGAATGATCGTGACGAGCACGCGCACGCTCTTTCGCGACTCCTGCGCGGCCGCAACGGCAAGGTGAACCTGATCCCCCTCAATCCCGCCGGACCGATTCCCTTCGAAGCGCCTCGCAAAGCCCAGGTCGCGAGATTCGAGGGCATCCTCCTCGACGCCGGCATTCCCGTCTCGGTGCGAAAACCCCGGGGCCAGGACGTGCTCGCCGCGTGCGGGCAGCTCCATCTGAAGACGAGCCGAAACGCTTCTTGAAGAACCGCCTCCTGCTCGGGCTGATCCTGGCCCTCTCCGCCGCCGCCTTCCTCATCGGCCTCTCCGATGCGCCGATCGAGCGCGCCGAGATCTACTTCCTCGATGCCGCGCGCGCCATGGTGGAGCGATCCGACTGGCTCGTGCCCTACTACCGGGGCGAGCCCTTCTACGACAAGCCGCCCCTCACTTACTGGCTGCTGGCCACGAGCTTCAAGTTCCTCGGCCCGAGCCTCTTTGCCGGCCGCCTGGTGGCGGCGCTGCTCGCGCTTCTGACGCTTCTCGCCACCTATCTCGGGACCCGGCGGCTCATCGCGCGGGCGGAAGACGGAGGGACCACCGAGGCCTCCGACACCGCGGCCTTCTTCGCCACCGCCATCCTGGCCACGAGCTACGCCTTCGTGAGCTTTGCCCGGCTCACCATGTCGGACATGCTCCTCACCCTGCTCACATTCCTCGCCGGGGTTTTGTACCTGCGCGGCGAAAGCGAATCGAGGCAGACCTGGCTGATCCCGTGCGGCTTCATTCTTGGTCTGGGCTTCCTGGCCAAGGGTCCGATCGCGTGGATCTACTTCGGCGCGCTTCTCGCCGCGTTCGTGCTCGTCGAGCGGCGCCTTCCGAGGATCTTCACCCCGAAAGGCCTCCTGGGGACGCTCCTCGCGGTGGGGACCGGGCTCAGCTGGTTCTTCTTCATCTATCAGCGCGAGGGGATCGAGCCGCTCAAGTGGTTCTTCCTCCGGGAAAACCTCCAGCGATTCGCCGCCCCCACCTACGACACCGCCCAGCCCTTCTGGTACTACTTCCTCATCTACGCCGTCGAGGGTCTGCCATGGTCGATTCTCGCCCTGCCGGCGACGCTCTTCGCCTTCCGCGCCGGCTCCCCCCGGATCCTGCGGGTCCTCCTCATCTGGCCGCTGCTGATGCTCGTGCCCCTCTCGCTTTCCCGCGGGAAGATCGACTACTACCTGCTGCCTCTCCTGCCTCCGCTGAGCCTGCTCATCGGCGCCTACCTCGCGACGAGCGCGCCCTCCGCGCGCGTGCTCCGGGCTTTGGCCGGCGTAGTAGCGGTCCTGCTCGTGGGCGCCATCTTCTTTCCCATGCTGCCCGCGCCTTTCGCTCCCTCGGCGTCTGTTGTCACGGCGATGAGAGCCTTCTTCGCGCTGGCGGCGCTCGCCTGCCTGAGCGCCGCTTTCCGGCCCACCGTGCGCGCCGTGGTCTCGGTGTGCGCCCTTTCCGTTCTCGGCACCGCGCTCTTCCTCTTCGGCGCCATCGTCCCCGCCTACCGCGCCGCCCAGCCCACCGAGGAGCTTCTCGACCACATCGCGCGCGAGCGGGTCTACACGCCCGACCTTCAGATCGCGGTGTGCGACGACACCCTGCGTCTGCAGCGCGACATCCTGTTCACCCTGCGCATCCCGGTGATGGAGCACTGCGAGCTGTGGCAGGTGGCTTCCTCGTCGCGCAAGTTTCTGATCATCGTGACCCTGCTCCAGGAACGATCGCTCCGCACCGCCGACAACGTGCGCCACATCGCCTCCCTCAAGCACCTGCCCGCCGACGTCACCAGGCTCAGCACACTGCTCGAAGGCGCCCACGTTTCGAAGGTGGGCCTCCTCGCGAACTTCCAGACCACCGATCCCGTCGCGAGGTGGAAGCGCAACCGCGAATTCAAGCGCTGGCTCGACACCCCCGAGGGCCAGAAGGCCGAGGCCGAGCGTCTGGAGAAGGAACGGCTCCTCGCCGAAGAACGCCGCCGCGCCGGACTCCGGTGAACCTGTCTCCGTCTTCGCTAACATCGCGACTCGCGCTTCCGGCGCCTCCCCCCAAGAACCACCAAACCGCTCAGAGGACACCCATGACCCGGCGCCCCGCCTCCCTGTTCGTCGCGACACTCCTTGCCGTGGCGGCTCCCGCCTTCTCCCAGCCGCGCGGCGGCGAGGACAAGGACGCGACCATCGCCGGCCTGCAGGCGGAGATCCGCCGGCTGCAGACCCAGTCGATGCACCAGAGCCAGCAGATCCGCAAGGACATCGACGACTGGATGTGGTTCTCGCGCATGGCCGACATCGCGAAGGTTGACAAGGTGCGCTTCACCTCGAAGCCCCCCCGGATGTCGAACCCGACGGGCCAGGGCTACGGCAATCCCCTCATCATCTCCGCCTACACCTTCATTCCCCTGTCCTTGAAGGCGGGCCAGAAGGCACCCCTCATGGTGGTGGTCCACCAGGGGATTCATGGCAACTACGAAACTCTCCTCGATCTGCGCACCGCGCGGGAACTCCTTGCCGAGGGGTATGTGATCGTGGCCCCCGAGTACCGCGGCTCCACCGGCTACGGCGGCGGCTTCTACGACCAGATCGACTACGGCGGCGCGGAGATCGACGACACCTACGCCTCGCGCAACTGGGCGGTCGAGAACCTCCCCGTGGATCCGGCGAAAGTCGGCATCATGGGCTTCAGCCACGGCGGCTACCACACCCTCATGAACATCCTGACCTGGCCCAAGGCCTACCAGGTCGCGTATGCGGGCGTCCCCGTCTCCGACCTCATCGCGCGCATGGGCTACAAGAACGACGGGTACCGGGACATCTTCGAGGGCTTCATCGGCAAGTCCGCGGACCAGAACGTGGCCGAGTACAAGAAGCGCTCACCCTACGCCCTGGCCGCGAAACTGGAGACGCCTCTCCTCATCCATTCCACCACCAACGACGAAGACGTGAACGTGCTCGAGGTCGAACACCTGATCGACTCCCTCAAGGCCGCGGGGAAGAAGTTCGAGTACAAGATCTACGACAACGCCCCCGGCGGGCACTACTTCAACCGCATCGACACCCCGCTCGCGAAGGAATCGCGCAAGGAAATCCTCGCCTTCCTCGCGAAGTACCTGAAGTAAGCCGCCCCACCCACCTCGACGCGACATCTGAGGCACCGTACGGCCAAGGCACCCGGGGCGTTCCCTCACATCCGTGGGGCCCATGTCGTCGTCTAATGATGGAGCGGAGCTGCCGCTCCGCCGTTCATTCAGAGGAGCCTTGGGCCCCACTCCGTTCGGGAACGGTGCTTTGGCCTAC
>JAIBCN010000020.1 GCA_019694155.1 Vicinamibacteria bacterium
GGCGCGTCCCCGTCAGCTCGAAGGACGGATGCTCGCGGTCCTCGACGCCGCGCGCAATCGCGTGACGCCGCCGCGGCGGGCGCTGGTGATCGGCGTCGTCGCCGCCCTCGCCCTGGCGGCGCACCTCGCCGCGGCCGAGGCGGTGGTGGCGCCCGACCCGTCGCTCAGGCCCGCGATGGTCGAGTGGGCGGAGCCGTCGGTGGCCATGGAAGCGCAGGCTCCGGCCTCCCCCGCGCCTCTCGCGCCTCAAGCCGCGCTCCCGGCCGAGGCCTCGGCGGTATCGGCCGGCCAGGCCGCGCCCCCCGCACCTCCCGCTCCGCCCGCACCCCGCGCCGTCCGCCGGAGCGACCGGGAAGTGGAACGCGAAAAGGAGATCCGGCTCCCCGGCACGTGGGAGCTGCGCACCGCGGATGAGCCGGGCCGGATCTATCTCCAGCTCAGCGAGCGGCCCTACTCGCAGCACGGCTTCACCATCACCCTCGATCAGCTCGAGGGCCTCACGCCCTCCCTCCTCACGGCCGGGGGCGCCGCGAAGTTCGAGATCCGCCGCGATGCGGGCTCGATCGTCTTCGACGGCGTGTTCCGCGCGGGAGTGGGCGCCGGCACCTTCGACTTCACGCCCAGCCCCACCTTCGCGGCCCAGATGGCGAAGCGGGGCTTCGCTTCGCCGAACCAGACCGAGCAGTACCAGCTCGCGCGCGGCAACATCGGCTTCGCCTACCTGGATGAGCTGAACGCGCAGAAGTACGAGAAGCCGGGCCTCGATGACCTCGTGCGCGCGGCGAACCACGGCGTCCATCTCGACTACCTGCGCGGCATGGGCGCCGCCGGATATCGCCTGGGCACTATCGAAGCCCTGGTCCGCACGCGCGACCACGGCGTCACCCCGGAGTACGTGAAGGCGCTCGCCGAGGAAGGCATCAAGAACCTCTCGGCGGAAGACCTGGTGCGGGCCCGCGACCACGGCGTCACCGCCACCTACGTGGGAACGATGCGCGCTCTCGGCTACGGCGGGCTGCCTCTCGAGGAGCTGATCCGGGCGCGCGACCACGGCGTCTCCGCCGACTACGTCCGCGCCATGGCCGAAGCCGGCCACTCGCGCCTCACCCTCAATGAGCTCGTGCGCGCGCGGGATCACGGCGTCACCGCGGAGTACGGCAAGGCGATGCGCGAGGCGGGCTACGGAGTGCTCTCCCTCGAAGAGATGGTGAGGGCCCGGGGCCACGGGGTGAGCGCCGAGTACGTGAAGGAGATGAACAGCCTCGGGCCCGGTCGCGCCTCCCTCGAGGAGCTCGTCACCGCCCGGGACCACGGAGTGGACGCCGACTTCGCGAAGGGCTGGCGCGATGCCGGCTACCCCCCCATCATCGCCGACATGGTCCGGGCCCGCGACAACGGCGTGAGCGCGGACTTCATCAGCGACCTCAAGGCCGAGGGCTACACCCGCCTCCCCGTGGAGGACCTGGTGCGCCTGCGTCAGCACGGGATCTCCGCGCGCTACGTGCGCGAGCAGAACGCGGGCTCCCGCTCGCGCCTCACCGTGGACGAACTGGTGCGGCGGCGAAACGGCCGGATGTAGGGCGCGCCTTCAGACCGGAGGGCGCTGAAGCTCGCCGGTATTGACGCGCGGCGTCGAGTCGCTGGTGCTGCTGGGACGGGGCGGCACCCAGGACGGCCGCTGAAAGGTCGAGGTCGTGTTCTCGGGCATGGCCTCTGCAGGGTCCTTGGGATCGGCGCCCTTTGGCTCTGGGTCCATGGGCGCGAATAGTACCTCGCCAGTGTTAACAGGAACGGCAGGAAGAGACTCTCAGTCCCCGCGGACCTGATGTTCAGCAGGAGCGAACATGGCGAAAAAGAAGGATTTCGGGTAGGTTCCACGCGACCTGGGGCAGGGGCGCCCCGGGGAATTTCTCAACGACCCGGAACCCAACCGAAAAGGCCCCAAGTGGAAGACCAACGCCCGATGTGTGCGGGCCAGCCCCTCAAGACCTGCCCGATATGCCGGGCTCCGTTTGCGGCTGGTTCGACCGACTGTTGGCGTTGCGGAGCCGAGCGCCCCATCGGTGTGGTTTGCGTGGCCTGGAGCGGCGCCCCCGGCGAGCACCGGGACGCCGCTCGGGAGATCCTCGACCTCGAACTGAACACCCGCACGTTCTTCGGATCCATCGAGGTCAGTCTGGAATGGGCCCCGATCGGCGTGTGGCGCATCCTGAGCGTCGCGATCAAGCGATCGTCCGTCGGAGGCCCCCTCGACGACGGCGCGCCCGAAAACGGCTGGGGCCTCGTGAGATCCGCGCTCGAAAGGGGCGGCTTCTCAGTGGCGGGCGATTAGTTCCCCCGGAAACGCGCCAGCCCCGAAAGCTCCCTCAAACCGCGGCCGGACCCCTGACGATCCGCGCGGGCAGGTAGATGAGAGCCTTCACGAAAGCCAGCACCCCGCCCACCGCAATACCGAGCAGCCGAAAAGGCAGCAGCACCAGCCAGACGAAGGGGTAGAGCACCAGGGCCAGGATGGCGAGAGGCCAGCACAGCACCAGCAGGATCAACCACAGCAGGAACTTGGCCACGGGAAACCTCCCTTCCGAGAGCACGCTCGACGCCGAGCCGCCCACACAAAGAGTGTACGAGGAAGCGCGCGGCGGGTTCCATCGATTCTCGCCTGGGTATTACGTGGCGGAAGCGGGGGAAGGCGGCCACTCCTTCCTCAACCTCAAGAGGATGGTAGCGCTACGGGGATTCGAACCCCGGTTTGATGGCTGAGAACCAACCGTCCTAACCCCTAGACGATAGCGCCACGATTGAGGGACGGGGATTCTAGCAGGAGGATGGAAAACGTTGGAGTCCCAAAGCGCGGCGCGGCAAGTCCATGGCGCGCGTACTCTGGTACTCATAGGCCAAAGCACCGTTCCCGAACGCAGTGGGGCCCAAGGCTCCTCTGAATGAACAGCGGAGCGGCAGCTCCGCTCCATCATCAAAGAACGACATGGGCCCCACGGATGTGAGGGAACGCCCGGGTGCTTTGGCCGTACCGTACCAACGAACCTCGCGTCGTAGACCCACCCGCGCCAGGACGGCGCCGCCCCGCGGGCCACACCTGCCAAGCCAATGCGATCAGGGCCGGGCCGGTATTCGCGGCAAGTCCATGGCGCGCGTACTCTGGTACTCATAGGCCAAAGCACCGTTCCCGAACGCAGTGGGGCCCAAAGCTCCTCTTAGATGAACAGCGGAGCGGCAGCTCCGCTCCATCATCAAAGAACGACATGGGCCCCACGGATGTGAGGGAACGCCCGGGTGCTTTGGCCGCAGCGCAGCAAGGGATGTCGCGGCGCGGATCACACGGCGGCCGGACGGCACGACCCCGCGGGCCGAATTCCCCAAATGTGAGATTGCTTCGGCGTGGTCGCTCGCTACTTCCCGAGCACTTCGATGGCGGCGTAGGCCATGGTCCGGAACTTCGCCTGCAGGTCGTTCTGCGTGTAGGGGAGGTACTGCGAGAAGTAGAGGCCGAACATGTCTTCCTGCGGGTCCACCCAGAAGTTCGCGTAATAGGCGCTTCCCCACCCGAAAGCACCTTCCGAACCGTAGCGTCCGGAGCGCCCCATGTTTTCCACCACCTCGAACCCAAGACCAAAGCCGGTGCGGCCCTCGTTGTAGAGATTTCCCACGAAGTTCGAGGACATGAGAGCCACCGTCTTCGGCGACAGGATGCGCACGCCGTCGAGAGCGCCCCCCTTCGCGAACATCCGGACGAGCCGCGCGTAATCGGGCGCCGTGGAAAGCAGACCCGCGCCGCCTCCGAAGCACTGCCGCGGACCATCGACATAAGCACCTTGCGCCACCATCGCGCCATTCGTGAGAGGCGCCGTGTCGGGCGCCCGCATGATCGTGCCGTCCTCCCTCGGCGTGTACACGGTGGCGAGCCGGTCGCGCTTCTCCGGCGGAAGGAAGAACGACGTATCCACCATCTTCAGCGGCTCGAGGATCCGCTCGCGGATGAAGACATCGAGAGCCTTCCCCGACGCCTTCTCCACCACCGCGCCCAGAATGTCGGTGCCGTAGCCGTACACGTAGGCCTCGCCCGGCTGGGCGTCCATGGGCAGCGCGGCCATCCGCTCGACGAGGCTCGCGATGGGCTCCGCCCGATCCGCGAGGTACCAGCCCTGGATCCCCGCCGCCTTCCACGAGGCCGCCCCGGGGCCGTACCCGTAGGAGATCCCCGCGGTATGCGTCATCAGATCGCGGACGTTGATCTCGCGCTTCGCGGGCACGATGGTCGCGGGCGAGTCCGGGGTGGCGCCGGGAGGAGGACGCAGCGCCACCGTCGTCTTCTTGAAGGCCGGGAAGAACTTCGACACCGGCGTCTCCAGGCTCAGCAAGCCCTCTTCGACGA
This sequence comes from Vicinamibacteria bacterium, assembly GCA_019694155.1. Lineage (GTDB taxonomy): Bacteria > Acidobacteriota > Vicinamibacteria > Fen-336 > JAGNNV01 > JAGNNV01. The sequence continues at coordinate 4,391 of JAIBCN010000020.1, forward strand.
GGATCATGGCGGCCACGGTCGTGACCGCCTTGCTCATGGACGCGATGCGGAAGATCGTGTCCCTCTTCATGGGCGCCTTCTTCTCGATGTCGGCCCAGCCGCGCGCCTCGAAGTGCACCAGCTTGTCGTGGCGCATCAGATACGTCACCGTGCCCGCGATGCGCCCCTCGTCGACATAGCGCTGCATGGTCTTCGAAATCCGGTCGAGGCGCTCCGCCGAAAGCCCCGCCGAAGCGGCCTCCCACGTCACCGGGCCCGACGCGGCCGCTCTCTTCTTCGCCGCGGGCTGAGCGGAAGCCTGCGTCGCGGCGAGGGCGAGACAGGCGAGGGCGAGCACGGCTCCCGGGATCGCAGGCGTCTTCATAGGCGGGTTCTCCTCTTCACGTAAGGCGGCGGACGCGGCGACCATGCCACGACCCACGGCTGGGCGCAACACAGGGTAATCTCCCGCTCCAGAATGGATCCCATCAAAGCCCTGCAGATCGCCCTCGCTCTGTTCGTCGTCTTCTATCTCTACACGTGGTTTCACGGGGCGCAGCGCAAGTTGAGCGAGGGCTTCCCCGGACCTCTCGACATCGGCATTGGCTTCATCACGAACTTCCTCGACACTCTCGGCATCGGTTCGTACGCCCCCACCACGGCCATGTTCCGGATGTGGAAGCTCGTGAAGGACGAGTGGATCCCCGGCACACTCAACATCGGCCACACCATCCCCACCATCACTCAGGCCTTCATCTTCATCGGCGGCGTCCTCGTCGACCCTCTCACCCTCGTCCTGATGATCGGCGCGGCTTTCGTGGGCGCGTTCTTCGGAGCGAAAGTGGTGGCCTCCTGGTCGCGCCATCACATCCGCGTGGGCATGGGCACCGCCCTGCTCGTGGGCGCGGCGCTCTTCGCGGCCAAGAACCTCGGGTACATCGCGAGCAAGGGCGAAGCTTCGGGCGTCGACGGCGTGATGCTGGTGGTCGCGGTCCTCGGCAACCTCATCCTGGGCGCCCTCATGACCATCGGCATCGGCCTGTACGCGCCCTGCATGCTCCTCGTCTCCTTCATCGGCATGAACGAGCGCGCCGCCTTCCCCATCATGATGGGCTCCTGCGCCTTCCTCATGACCGGGGCCACCAAGCCCTTCGTGGACAAGGGCTCCTACAGCCTCAAGTCCGCCCTCGGCCTCGCCATCGGCGGCTTCCCCGCCGTCCTCATCGCGGCCTACATCGTGAAGTCGCTGCCCCTCGACACCCTCCGCTGGGGCGTCGCCGCGGTGGTCCTCTACACCGGCCTCTCGATGCTCCACACCGCCATGACGGACCCGAAGGAAAAATAGCGCGCGGCGTCGATGGGAAGTGGACCCCGGCTTTCGCCGGGGTGACGGAGAACGACCAACGTTCGCGGCGTGGTCCATGACGCGCGTACCTGGTAGGCATAGGCCAAAGCACCGTTCCCGAACGTAGTGGGGCCCAAGGCTCCTCTGAATGAACAGCGGAGCGGCAGCTCCGCTCCATGGACTTGAAGACGAAACTGGGCCCCACGGATGTGAGGGAACGCCCGGGTGCTTTGGCCGTAACGTGCCAACGGACTTCGCGGCAGCGAGCGGATCGATGGGAAGTGGACGCCGACTTTCGCCGGGGTGACGGAAAGCGACCGGCGTTCGCGGCGTGGTCCATGGCGCGCGTACCTGGTAGGCATAGGCCAAAGCACCGTTCCCGAACGTAGTGGGGCCCAAGGCTCCTCTGAATGAACAGCGGAGCGGCAGCTCCGCTCCATGGACTTGAAGACGAAACTGGGCCCCACGGATGTGAGGGAACGCCCGGGTGCTTTGGCCGTAACGTGCCAACGGACTTCGCGGCAGCGAGCGGGGTCGATGGGAAGTGGACCCCGGCCTTCGCCGGGGTGCCGAGAGGCGACCTTCCGGGAACCTTTGCGGCACGGCTTCCGTCTATTGCCTAGAATGTAGGCAATCAAATCGAGGCCTTCAAGGAAATGAACCCGCAAACTCCCCTTGGCGAATTCGAGCAGCTCGTTCTCCTGGCCGTGATGCGCCTGCGGGGCGACGCGTACGCCGTTCCCATCCGCCAGGAAATCGAGGAACGCACGTCGCGCAGCGTGGCTCGGGGAGCGCTCTACGTCACTCTCGACCGGCTCGAGGAGAAGGGCTACTTGAAGTCATGGCTCGCCGACGCCACCGCCGAGCGCGGTGGACGGGCCAAGCGCTTCTACGAAGTGAAGCCCGCCGGCGTGAAAGCCCTCGAGTACTCGTGGACCGCGCTTCGAAGCATGTGGGAAGGCCTCGAGCCCAAGCGGAGAGAGGCGTGAAGGCGGAGCACCCACCCCGCTTCGCGCTCGACTGGCTCGAGAACGCCGTCCCAGGGCATCTGCGCGAGTCGGTCATCGGCGACCTCGAGGAAGAGTGGCGCGAACGCGCGCGGAAGAACCCCACCCTCGCCGCCTTCTGGTACTGCCGCCACGCCGCCGTCCTCGCCCTTCGACTCGGCTGGTTCGACCTCACACACAGGAAACCCCAACGGGACGGGCACCGCCCACGAAAAGGAGACGGCCTCATGGAAACCCTCTGGAACGACGCCCGCTTCGGCGCGCGCATGCTCTGGCGCACCCCCGGCTTCACTTTCGTCGCGATCCTCACTCTCGCTCTCGGCCTCGGCGCCAACACCGCCATCTTCAGCCTGGTGAACGCGCTCCTCATCAAACCCCTGCCTCTGCCCGACTCCGAGCGCCTCGTGTCCCTCAACGGCCTCGACCCCAAGGGACGCCAGCAGTTCATCTCCTTCCCCGACTTCGAGGACATGCAGCAGCAGGCGACCCTCTTCGACGGCTTCGCCGCCATGGCCCCCCAAAGCGCGAACCTCACGGGCAGGGCCGAGCCCACGCGTGTGCGCGGCGGCTTCGTCTCCGACAACTTCTTCAAGGTGATCGGGGTCGATGTCGCCCTGGGCCGCGGCTTCCAGGCCGGCGACGACGCCCTCGGAGCGCCTCTCGTGTGCGTCCTCCAGCACGAGACGTGGCAGAGCCTCTTCGGCGGCGACCCCGGCATCGTCGGAAAGTCGATCATCGTGAACAACCTCTCGTACACGGTGGTCGGCGTTCTTCCCCGCGGCTTCCGCTTCGTCTTCGACGAGGTCGAGGTATGGATGCCGCATCACAGCTGGCCGGTCTTCAGCGCGGCCAACGCCTACCTGAATCGCGCGAACGGCCTCGTCGCCCCCATCGCGCGTTTGAAGAAGGGCGTCAGCCTCGAGGCCGGGCAGACCGAACTCACCACCATCGCCGCGCGCCTCTCCAGAGAGTTCCCCCAGGCGGGCGAGGGGCGGCGGATGGTCGCAAGGCCCTTACGCGAAGCGGTGGTCGAGGACGTGCGCGAGCTCATCCTCTTGCTGATGGGCGCCGTCGCCTTCGTCCTGCTCATCGCGTGCGCGAACGTCGCGAACCTCATGCTGGCGCGGGCGGCATCGCGTCAGACCGAGATCGCGACCCGGGCCGCTCTGGGCGCGGGCCGCTCTCGCCTGGTCCGCCACATGCTCACGGAAGCGGCGCTCCTGTGGTTCGCGGGCGGCATGCTGGGAATCGGTGTGGGATACGCGGGACTCCAGGCTCTGCTCGCCGCGACACCGCGCCCCCTGCCCGCGGGTGTGGTGCCCGGGCTCGACCTGAACGTGATCGCCTTCCTCCTCGTCCTCATGGGCGGCACCGGCGCCTTCTTCGGCGCGCTCGCCGCCTTCCGCTTCTCACGCCCCGACCTCTCGAGCGCTCTCAAAGAGGGCGGACGTTCGGTCGAGGGGCCGGGCCGCTCGCGCCTCTCGAGTTCGCTCGTGGTCGCGCAGGTGGCCCTCACTCTCACCATGCTGGTGGGCAGCGGCCTCATGGTGCGGAGCCTGCAGAAGCTCTCGAATGTCCGCGTCGGCTTCAACCCAGATCACCTCCTGACCCTCGAATACCGCCTGCCCGCGAACAAGTACCCGGACGGGCCGCTGCAGTGGGCGACCCACCGTCAGATCGTGGAGAGGGTGCGGGCGCTGCCCGGAGTCGTCGCCGCCTCCGTGGTGCGCGCGGTTCCCTTCGGCGGCAACGGCTCCACCGTTCCCTTCGAGGTGCCGGGCGCGCCGCCCGTTCCCGTCGAGGATCGTCCGCGCGTCCTCCTGAACTTCCCCGACGCGCGCTACTTCGAGACCATGCAGATTCCCCTGATCCGCGGGCGCGGTTTCACGGATGGAGACGTGCCGGAGTCGCAGCCGGTGATCGTGGTCAATCGTCTCTTCGCCGAGCGCTACTGGCCGAACCAGGATCCCATCGGCCGCACCGTGCTCTTCCCCGATCCCGCCCGGCCCATCACCGCCACCATCGTGGGCGTGGTCGGCGACGTCAAGCACTACGGCCTCGCCGACACCGATCGCCTGCAGGCCTACGCGAGCCAGGCCCAGCAGCCGCACATCTTCAATTCCCTGGTGGTGCGCACCGCGGGCGATCCTTCGGCCATGACCGAAGCGGTCCGGAAGGCGGTGTGGTCGGTCGATCCCGAACAACCCATGTGGAAGATCTACTCCATGGACTTCATGGTGGAGCGGTCGGTCGGCCCGCGCCGGTTCCTCATGTGGATCATGTCCGTCTATTCGGGCCTCGCTCTCCTGCTCGCGAGCATCGGCCTGTATGGCCTCATGGCCTACCAGGTGGCGCAGCGCTCGCGTGAGATCGGGGTGCGCATGGCCCTGGGCGCTCAGGGGCGCGACGTCCTGAGCCTCATCCTGAGGCGCGGAGCGAGGCTCACCCTCATCGGTCTCGCCTTCGGACTCGCCGCCGCCTTCGGCCTCGGCCGCTCCATCAGCAGCATGCTCTACGGCGTGAACCCGACCGACCCGCTGTCCTTCAGCGGCGCGGCGGTGCTTCTCCTGGCGGTGGCGCTCGTCGCCTCGTACCTGCCGGCGCGGCGCGCGACGCGGGCGAACCCGGTCACCGTGCTGCACCAGGGCTGAGGCGGGCGCGCTTCTACTTCGCGACCAGGTTCGCGTGGTTGTCCTCGATGAACCGGTCGATGAGGTGGGAGGCGCCGTTGGCCGCGGCGCCGTGGCATCCGAACGACGAGCCTCCGCCGTTGTAGCCCTCGAAGATGAAGCCGGGCCGTTCCGCGTTCGGACTCGCGATCTTGTAGGCATTCACCCGCCACGAGGTCTTCGGGCGATAGTCCGCGGGAATCTTCGCGAAGCGCGCGGCGGCGGTCTTCTCTCCCCGGCCGATGCTGAAGAGGACCCAGCAGTCGGTCGCGGTGAAGGCGCCCCCCCGCGACTCGGAACGCCGGGCCAGTATCTCCACGAGCACGTCCGCCTCGGCCGCTGAACTCACCAGAGCGATGTGATTCTTCTTGCCGGCCTGCATGCCCTTGCCCTCGGCGGCGCGGCTCAGATCCTTGATGGCATCGGCGACGGCCTTGGGATCCACCTTGCGGTATTGCCAGGCGGCCATGGCTACGGCCTCCGCCTCTTCCAAGGCATAGAGCTCGTCGTCCTTTTCGGGGGGCCAGGCTTCGCGCTTCTTCCCGAACTGCTCTTTGAGCTTCTTCTCGGCATCCCGGCGCGTCTTGTAGGCGTCGTTGGCTTTGGCGCGAAGCTCCTTCTCGTCGCCGGCCGCAACCTGCAGCGTACCCGCGGTGATGAAGACCGAACGGATCGGCTCATCCGCCGCCGTCGCCACCGACCCCAGAACCATCGCTGCGACGAGGACCCGGGCCCTCCGCTGTTTCATTCCGTGACTCATGACCTTTGCCGCCTTTCCCGTCCCGAGGTCTATGGGCACGAAGCGCGCCCGCCCGAGCGTGTGCTAAACGGTACCCTCGGGTCCGGGACGGGGTCAAACGACGGATCGCGCGGCCTGCCGGCGCCAGGCCCGACGAACCGGAGCGGTGGCGAGGTCCCAGCCGAAGCGCGGCAGCGTCATCACCAGCCTTCGCTTGAGGGACACGTAATCCTGCTTGCCGAGAACGAGGTCCACCATCACCCGCGAGAGCGCGGGCGAGCGATCCGCGTAGTCGAGCATGCGGTCGGTGAAACCAGGGGCGAAGAACTTCTTGTACAGGCGCGCCGCGCGCATGAGGTCGTGGCCGAGCTCCTCCATCGCCCGTTCGGCGTAGGCCTGGGCCGAGGCCCCGGTCATCATCGTCTCCGCGAGGAGCTGGCCGGAGCGGAGCGCGTAAAAGATGCCTTCCCCGGTGATCGGGTCGGCAAGAGCCGCGGCGTCGCCCACGAGCGCCCACTTTAGGCCCGCCATCTCGCGCAGGGTGGCGCCGTCCTCGCCGGGCGAGGGAATGGTGTGAGCGTAGTACGGCGTGTCCTCGTCGCGGGCCATGGCGGGGAACGCGCGCGCCACCTCGCGCTCGAGCAGGGCGAGAAGGTCGCGGGTGGGAGGGTTTCCGAGCGGCGCTCCGATCCCCACGCCCACGTGCCCCGCGCGGGGGAAGAGCCACAAGTAGCCCTCCACGTCCTTCAGGAACCGCACCACCATTTCGGAATCACCGCGCGCGTACCAGCCGCAGGCCATCCAGCGCCGCTCCTTCGGGGTGGCGGTGAGGAAGGTGCGGCGTACCAGCGAGTTGGCGCCGTCGGCGCCGACGATGAGATCGAACGTCTCCTCGAGGCCGGCGAGCGTCCGGACGCGCCCGGTGGCGTCGACCCTCGTGATCCGGTCGTTGAGATGACGCGCGCCGGCTTCCACCGCGCGCCGGAGAAGCCAGGCGTCGAATTCGGAACGGGCCACGATGCCCACGGGCTCGCCGAGGTCGAGCTCGATCATGAGCCCGCGCGCGGTATCGAACCGGCAGCTCTGAACTCGGCGGGCGGGAAGAGGGTCGTGACCGGCGCCTTCGGGAAGAAGAGCGAGGCTCTTGCCCGTGAGTCCCCCGCCGCACGGCTTCTCGCGCGGGTGCGAGGGGTCGAAGATGGAGACCGTGGCGCCGCGCTTCGCGAACTCGAGGCCGGCCATCGAGCCCGCGGGCCCGGCGCCGACGATGCAGACTTTCACTGCGCGGCCCTGATTTCCGCGGGCGTGACGCTCGAGGTGCCGAGCTTCCCGACCGCGACACCGGCCGCGAGGTTCGAGAGCATCATGGCCTCGTGGGGCAAGGCGCCCGCGACCAGGGCGAGGGCGAGGGTGGCGATCGCGGTGTCCCCGGCGCCGGTGACGTCGAAGACCTCGCGCGCGGTGGCCCGCACGTGCCAGTACGAGAACTTCCCGGAGACCTTGAGCCCGAGGGACATGCCCTCTTCGCCTCGCGTGACCAGGGCCCCCTCCGTGCCCGCGATCCGCGCGATGCGATGCACCGCGCGCTCCGCGTCGGCGTCGGTGTGGATGGCCATGCCGCTGATCTCCTCGGCTTCCTTCTGGTTGGGCGTCACGAGGAAGGCGCCGCGGAACAGGCCGATGTTCCGGACCTTGGGGTCGACGAGGACGCGAGCCCCGCGCCTTCGGGCGAGGGCGATGAGAGAGCGCATGAACGAGCGCGTGACGACGCCCTTCTGATAGTCGGAGACGATGAGGGCCGAGCCCCGGGTGAGCACCTTGCCGACCTGGGCGAGGAGCTTCGCCTCCACCGCGGCGTCGATCGGCTCCGTGGCCTCGCGGTCCGTGCGCACCATCTGGTGCTGGTGGGCCATGATGCGCGTCTTCACGGTGGTGGCGCGGCCGGCGAGGGCGACGAGGCGCGCCTCCACGCCGCGCGCGCGCGCGACCTTCGCGAGGTGATCGCGCGCGAGGTCGCCGCCCACCACGCCCACGAGGGCCGCCCGTCCGCCCAGCGACTTCACGTTCAGGGCCACGTTGGCGGCGCCCCCGAGCCGCTCCGTCTCTTCGGTCACCCGCACCACGGGGACGGGGGCTTCGGGCGAGATCCTCGTCACTTCGCCGAAGACGAAGACATCGAGCATCACGTCGCCCACCACCACCACCCGCCCGCCCCGCAGGGAATGGAGGATGGCCTCGATCCTTTTCGCGTCGAGGGGCGTCTTCATTGTTCGAGGACGATGCCCGCGTCCGCCAGGCTCGACGCGTCGGAGGCGGCGTCCGCCGGTTCGGGGGCTCCCGACTCCTTCGTCAGGGGGCGGATCGAAAAGGGAAGGGCGCTCAGGAGAAGGACCAGCATCAGTATCTCGGAATCGCCCAGAGTGTATTCAAACATCCCCGACGACAGCGTGGTGGCGAGGGCGGCGAGCACGAGCGGGCCGTAGCGCGACTCGCCCCGCGCGCGCCAGGCCTCGCGCCCGAGGAGGTAGAGGATCCAGCCGAGGAAGACGAGACAGGGCAGGCCTCGCTCGGCCGCGATCTGCACGAAGTTGTTGTGGAGATGCGGCGCATTCGGGTTGGGCGCGCCCTGCCATCGGAACTTCGGGTAGACGGACAGAATCATGCCCGTGCCCTGGCCGAAGATCGGCTTGTCCATGATCATGTCGAGCCCGGCCTGCCACATGTAGTAGCGATCGCGGCTGCTCGCGTCACTGATGGTGAGCCGGTCGAGGACGGCGCGGGGCGAGAAGAGCAGGAGCAGGCCGAGGACGCCGGGAAGGAAGAGGAGGAGGCGGGGACGGCGGATGGCGGCCAGCACGCCGAGGCCGCACACCACGCCGATCCAGGCGCTCCGGGTTCTCGAGAGAATCAGGGCGAGCCCGGAGAGGGGCACGAGGACGAGCGCGAGGGCGGTGCTGAACGTGGGGTCCGGCCAGGCGGCGCCCCGCCAGGCCCTCCGCGCGGCGAGGAGGCCCACGGCGAGAATCCCGAAGCGCTCCACCTCCATGGGCATGACGCTCGTGCGGTACGAGAGCATCACCGCGACCGAGATGCCCACGATGGCCGCACACAGGGCGAGGGCCCGGCGGGCCGCCGCGGGAGGACGGCCGAGGGCGAGGATCCTCTCGACCGCCACCACGAGCAGGATGGCCATGACGCCGGAGGCCGTCATGTAGTGGCCGAGAAACGAGCGGGGCCGCGTGTCCATGGTGTCGTAGCCGAGGAAGGCGAACTGCAGGAGGGCGAGCGATGCGAGGGCGACGCCGCCCATGAGCATGGCGTCGAGGAGGAGTTCGCGGCACGAGTCGGTGCGCAGCGCCTCGGCCGCGAAGTAGAGGAGCAGGAAGAGCACGAGCTTCTTGGCGCTCTCGGTGGCGGCGATGGGCGAGGGCGCGAAGGCGGCGGACATGAACGTCCAGATGGCGAAGGCGCCCACCGCGGCGTCGATGGGCAGAGCGAAGCCGCGCGTCTCGCGTCGAACCGTGCGCACGAGATGCAGGAGGCCGACGAGGGCGAGGCCCACCTGCGCGGCGAACACGGAAATCGTGGCGGAGGCGGCGGTGGCCGCGAGAAGCGCGACCTGCGCCCGAAGGAGCGAGCCCATCAGCGCGCCGCTGCCGCGGGGTTTAAGGAACGACTCACGGAATCGATGATCAGCGCACCCGTCCGATGGTGGAAGCCGGATCGTAGAAGACGCCGGCGATGCAGGCGATCATGAAGGTGGCGAGCGCCCCCCCCACCATCGACTTGAACCCGAGCCTCGCGATGTCGTGGCGGCGCGAGGGAGCGAGCGGCGCCATGCCCCCGATCTGGATGCCGATGGAAGCGAAGTTCGCGAAGCCGCACAGGGCGTAGGTGACGATGACGATCGAACGGCCGTCGAGCATGGGAATCTCGTTGCGGGCGGCCTGACCGAGCTGGTTCGCGAGATCGAGATAGGCCACGAACTCGGTGAGAATGAGCTTCTCGCCGAGGAGCTTGCCCACGGCCAGACAGTCCTGGGCCGGCACACCCATCACGAAGGCGATCGGCCAGTGGAGCCAGCCGAGGACGAGCTGCATGGACAGCTCGGACTTGGGATCCATCGGCCCGAAGCCGAAGAAGGCGACGTTCGCGAGCACGGCGATCACACCGAGCGCGACGTAACCCGCCTTGCCGTAGCCGCGATCCTCGCCCGAGCGCATGAAGAGCGGGAGCCAGGCGAAAACGCCGATGAAGCCGATGGCGGCGCCCGCGGCGGGGCCGAGGAACGCCTTGGCGGCCGCGGAGGCCGCGATCACGGCGGCGAGAGCCCACCATCCGTTGTCCTCGGAGATCGGCTTTGCGCGGTCGATGTACACGAGGCCGGCGAGGGCGGTGAGCAGCATGAGGTCGAACTGGGCGATCCCCGCGGTGTCGCGGAAGTACCCGCCGAACCAGGCGAAGCAGTAGTTGAGGAGGGCGGCGATGGCGACGAACGAGATGAGCATGGCGCCCACGTTGATAGCGAGATTCCAGCCCACGGTGGTGCCGGAGGAGACGGCGTCGAGGATGTTCGCGTCCTGCACCTTCACGTCCATCTTCACTTCACCGCGGGTGAGAGGCTCGTCCTTCTCCGGCACCATCACCTTGGCGATGATGAAGGCGGCGGGCGCGGAGAGGAGCGAGGCGGTGATGAGGTGGCCCGCGATCTTGGGGAAGTAGCCCTGCAGCATGAGGACGTAGGCGCCGAGGACGCCGCCCGCGGTATTCGAGAAGCCGCCCACCATGATGGCCATGAGCTCGGAGCGGGTCATCTTCTCGATGTAGGGCGCCACCACCAGGGGGGCTTCGGTCTGGCCCACGAAGATGTTCGCGGAGTTCGAGAGCGACTCGGCCCCGGAGACGTTCATGGTCTTCGCCATGATCTTCGCGAAGAGCACGACCACCTTCTGCATGATGCCGAGGTAGTAGAGGATGGAGAGCAGCGCGGAGAAGAAGATGATGGTGGGCAGCACCTGGAAGGCGAAGGAGAAGCCGGGCACGGTGCCGAACGAGATCGCCTGCTGGACCGCGGGATCGGTCGAGGGCTTGCCCACGCGGATCAGGTAGTCCTGGAGGGACCCGGGGCCGACGCTCCCGAGCGAGGCGAAGACGAACTTGGCGCCTTCGGTGCTGAACGAGAGAAGGGCGTTGAAGACGTCGTTGAGCCTGGAGAAGAAGTGCTCGCCCGGTTCCCACTTCAGGACGAGGAAACCGAAGCCGAGCTGGAGGATGAGGCCCCACACCACCACCCGGGTCGGAAAGCGCTTCCGGTCCTCCGAGATGAGCCAGGCGATTCCGATCAGGACGAAGAGGCCGATGAACGAAATGAAGTTCTGGGTCACGAAGACTCCTTTGGAGCGGGGCCGGCGGTTCGGGCCGAGCATACCCCGGGCCGATTTGCCCGCGCGGGGCGGGGTCAACCCGCATATGATGGCCAACCCCCATGGAAGCTACCGAAAGAAACGAAGCGAACCGGCCCTCGCGCCAGGCCGACGAGGCGGCGGCGGCGATCCGCGCCCGGATCGGGGCCCCCTTCGCCCCCAAGGTCGGGGTGGTCCTCGGCTCCGGCCTCGCCGCTTTCGGAAACGCCGTCCCCAACGCGACCCGCATCCCCTATTCCGAAATCCCCCACTTCCTCCGGCCCACCGCGGAAGGCCACAAGGGAGAGCTCGTCCTGGGCGAGGTTTCCGGCGTGCCCGTGGCCGTCATGTCGGGCCGGGTGCACTTCTACGAAGGCCACACCGTACACCAGGTGGTCTATCCGGTGCGCGTGCTCGGCCGGCTCGGAGTGTCCACGGTGATCCTCACCAACGCCGCGGGCGCGGTGAACAAGAGCTACCGGCCGGGCGACTTCATGGCCCTCACCGATCACCTGAACCTGACCGGCAAGAACCCCCTCATCGGACCGAACGATCCGGCGCTTGGGCCCCGCTTCCCCGACATGTCAACGCCCTACGACCGCGCGCTGCGGGCGAAGGCGGTCGGGGCTTTCCGGAAGGTGGGGGCGACCATCCACGAGGGCGTCTACGTGGGCCTGCTCGGCCCGAGCTACGAGACGCCCGCGGAGATCGCGATGTTCCGGATGCTCGGCGCGGACGCGGTGGGGATGTCGACCGTGCTCGAGACCATCGCCGCCCGCCACATGGGGCTCCAGGTGATCGGCATCTCCTGCATCACGAACGCGGCGTCCGATCACGGCGAAACCCTCTCCCACGAGTCGGTGCTCGAGGAGAGCAAGAAAGCGGAAGGCAAATTCGTCGCCGCCCTGCAGGCGACTCTTGAATCGATGCGATGACCACCAGCAAGACCGCCGCACCCCCTCTTCAGGGCCTTTCCGACTACGCCCGCGACGCGCGCAAAGGGGCGGTGGCGCCCTACTCGAACTTCAAGGTAGGGGCCGCGCTCCTCACCGTGGACGGCGAGATCATCACCGGATGCAACGTGGAGAGCGCCACGTACGGCCTCACCCTGTGCGCGGAGCGGATCGCGGTGTTCAAGGCGGTCTCCGAAGGCTTCCGCAAGTTCTCGGCGGTGGCGGTGGTCGCGGATTCCCACGTGGTCACGCCGCCCTGCGGCGCGTGCCGCCAGGTCCTGTGGGAGCTGTGCGGCGACATCTGGGTGCACATCGCCGACCTCAAGGGCCACAAGAAGACGATGCGCCTCTCCAAGCTCCTGCCCGAGCCCTTCGACAAGCGCTTCCTGTAATTGAGCTTAGGGGGCCGCAGGAACCATACGGAAAGCCATGCTCAGCCCCCCTGACCCCCGACCCTGCGGCGGGAATGAATCCCGCCTCCGCTTGCCCACCCCTCGGACGGCATGACTCCGGCCACCTCCATCAGCTCGGGCGCTCAGTACATCGAGAGCCTGCGGGGCCGGAACCTGCGGGTGTTCTTCATGGGCGAAAGGGTCGTGGAGCCCGTGGATCATCCGGTGATCCGGCCCTCGATCCACGCGGTCGCGCGCACCTACGATCTCGCGAACGAAGACCCCGGGCTCGCGACCGCGCACTCCTCGCTCATCGGCCGGCGTGTGAACCGGTTCCTGCATGTCACGGAGAGCGTCGACGACGTGGTCATGCAGAACCGCATGCAGCGCCGCCTCGGCCAGCTCACGGGAACCTGCTTCCAGCGCTGCGTGGGCATGGACGCCTTCAATGCCCTCTACCCGGTCACTTTCGACATCGACGCACGGCACGGCACCCCCTATCACCAGCGCTTGAAAGCCTTCCTCGCCCGGCGTCAGGAGGAAAACGTCGTGGTGGGCGGAGCCATGACCGACCCCAAGGGCGATCGGAGCAAGGGCCCTTCGGCGCAGGACGATCCCGAGCTGTTCACGCGCGTGGTCGAGCGACGCGCGGACGGCGTCGTCATCCGGGGCGCCAAGGCCCACCAGACGGGCTGCGTCAATTCGCACTGGATCGTGGTCATGCCCACCCTGCGCCTGCAGGAAGCGGATCGCGACTACGCCGTCGTGGCCGCCATTCCCGTGACCGATCCCGGCCTCACCTTCATCTACGGCCGCCAGTCGTGCGACACCCGGGCGCTCGAAGGCGGCGATGTCGACCAGGGCAACGCGAAGTACGCGGGCCAGGAAGCGCTCATCGTCATCGACGACGTGTTCGTGCCCTGGGACCACGTCTTCATGGACGGCGAGGTGGAGTTCGCGGCTCCCCTCGTGGATGCCTTCACCACCTATCACCGCCGCAGCTACGTGTGCAAGACGGGCGTCGGCGACGTGCTCATCGGGGCCGCCGCGGCGGTGGCGGAAATGAACGGCGTCGCCCTGGCCTCCCACGTGCGCGACAAGCTCGTGGAGATGACGCACCTCAACGAGACCATTTACGGGGCGGGGATCGCTTCTTCCCATGAGTCGAAGAGGACGCGCGCGGGCAACTTCATCAACGACGACGTGCTCGCGAACGTGTGCAAGCACAACGTCACCCGCTTCCCCTTCGAACTCGCGCGGCTCGCCCAGGATCTGGCGGGAGGCCTCGTGGCCACCCTGCCTTCCGCGAAGGACTTCGAGAGCGAGGCCACGGGTCCCCTGCTGAAGCGGCTGCTGCGCGGCCGATCGCCGGGCGATGCCGAGGCGCGGGCGCGCCTCCTGCGCCTGATCGAGAACATGACGATGGGCCGGAACGCGGTTGGATACCTGACCGAGTCGCTGCACGGCGCGGGAAGCCCGCAGGCCCAGAGGATCCAGATCGAACGGGCGATGAGGCTCGAGGAAAAGAAGAGCCTCGCGAAGGCCCTTTCGGGGGTGAACGAATGAACCTGCGGCACACGACGAAGGCGGGAACTCCCGCGGTGAAGAAGCTCCCCCACTCCCACTGGTCGCGCCTGCTCACCGAGTCGAGGAATCCGAAGTCGATCAACCTCGACCGCATGGCCACGGAGAAGGTGGTGACGCTTCTTCTCGACGAGGACCGCCTGGCCCTCATCGAGGCGAAGAAGAAGGCGCGCGAGGTGGCGGCGGCGGCGCGGCTCGTCGGCAACGCCTTGTCCCACGGCGGCCGGACGCTGTTCGTGGGCGCCGGCACCAGCGGACGCCTCGGGGTGCTCGAGGCCGCCGAGTGTCCGCCGACCTTCGGCACCGCTCCCGCGATGATCGTGGGGATCATGGCGGGCGGCGAGGACGCGGTCTTCCGGGCGAAGGAAGGCTCCGAGGATCGCGCCGATCATGGGGAGAAGGCGGTGGCCTCGGTGACCGCGAAAGACGTGGTGATCGGCGTCTCCGCGAGCTCCGTGACGCCCTTCGTGCGCGCGGCCCTCAAGAAGGCCCGCGCCAGGCGCGCGAAGACCGTGCTCGTGACCTGCGCCCCCCAGGCGAGGCTCTCCTCCCTCGCCGACGTGGTGATCGCGATCCGCACGGGGCCCGAAGTGCTCACGGGGTCGACCCGGCTCAAGGCGGGCTCGGCCACCAAGGCGGTGCTGAACGCCATCACCACCGCGGCCATGGTTCGGGTGGGCAAGGCCTACACGAACTTCATGGTCGATCTGAAGCAGACCTCGAAGAAGCTCGAAGATCGCGCGCGGAGGATCGTGGCCATGTCAGCCTCCGTCGATCTCGAAGAGGCCGACCGGCTGGTGCGGGCCGCCGATGACGAGGTGAAGACCGCGATCGTCATGGGCCTCCTGAAGATCGACGCGCCGGGGGCGAGGCTCAAGCTCGCCGCCGCGGGCGGCCATGTGCGCAAGGCCATCAACGGGGCGCGGCGAAGGCGCCGGGCCTGAGCGGCCTCACTCGTCGCGCCGGCGCTCGTTCCGAGGCCGCGACGCGGCCACGCTCCGCTTCGGGCCGAAGTGATAGGTGACGGACAGCCAGGGCACGGGGAAGCCCTCGTCGATCAACTCACCGACCAGGATCACGCCCACATCCGCGGAGAGCCTGTCCCCCAGGAAGCGAAGGCCGAGCGCGAACGGCTGCTCGGAGAGCCTGAAGTCGTCGTGAAGCACGAGCCAGTTCTCGGAGACGAAGGCCAGGTGTCGTGAGAGCCGGGCGGTGCCGCCCACCACCACCACCGGCGTGTGAGACACCTCGCGATGGGACTCGGAGAGGTATCGGCCGTTCACCATCCTGTAGGTCTCGTACTGCTCCACCGTTCGAGCGACGCCCAGGCCCAGGGTGAGACTCCGGTCGGGCCGGCCGACCGTGGCCATGGCAAACCCCACACCCAGGTTCTCGTCATCGCTCCAGTCCTCGCCGCCGGCATGAGCGAAGAGCACACCGGCCGAGAGCGCGAAGCGATCGGAGAACTGCTTCCCCAGTCGAGGAGCGACGAAGAAGACCTGCTCATCGAGGCCGAGACCCGGCACCACCAACATGCCGGCGCCGATGCTGAGGTTGTCGGTGAGGCCATAGGCGAACCCGGGAAAGACCACGTAGTGGTCCGAGAAGTACCCTTCCCCTTTTCCCAGCGGGCGCCCGGTGGGCGAGAACAGAAGGCGCGTGTAGTTGGAGTCGGAGGGCCGGGCCCCGTCGCCCGCTTCATCGGCGTCGATGTCGGCCACCGCGTCGCGGGGCACATCCATGGCGAGGCCGCCCACCGTGACGATTCGGTAGCGCTCCCCATCCTGATCGACGATGCGGGCGCGCAGGGAGCTTCCGTCTTTCATACGGAGGGTCACGACCGCGGCCGGCGATTCGGCGGCGGAAGCCGCGGGTGTCGTCTGGGTTTCGTCCGCTCGGGCCGAGGCGGCGGCCACGGCGAGAGCCAGGGTGGTGAGGATGGCGACGAGTTTCATGAGGAATCTCCCTTCCGTTGTGACGCTGCGACCCTAGAAGTGATCTCGAAGGCCGGCGGTCGTCGTCTGTGACGGATTGCCATCCGTCACAACGGAATGGAGTTTCGGGCGGAGGGCGTCCGGGCGTCCCTAGGAAACGCTTAAATCCTTCCAAAAAGAATGCAAAGCCGCGCGTCCGCTCAGTCGATGAGATCGACCGATCCCTGCCGTTCGCGGTTGACGCTCAGGCGCAGCACGTCGGGCCGCGAGTAGTGCCCGGACGGATCGAAGTTCTGCCTCTCGCGGCGGACGTGGAGATGGTCGATCGTCGCCACGCGGACGCACTCTTCGCCCACCACCGGCGGGATCACCCAGGAGCCGTCGGGCGCGGCCAGGCAGGAACCGCCGTCCGCGAGGAAGTCGCCGCCGCGATGGCCGGCGAGGATCGCCGCGCGATGCGGCGTCTTCTCGGGAAAGTCGGAAAGGCGCATCAGGCCGGACACCGAGAGCACGTAGGACCGCGACTCCTTCGCGATGAAGCGGGTGAGGTCGTCGGTGTTGCGCAAGGATCCCGGCCAGATCGCGACATGGAGGTCTTCGCCCTGGCCATACAGGGCGGCGCGGGCGAGGGGCATCCAGTTCTCCCAGCAGTTGAGAGCGCCCAGGGTGAACTCGCCGATGCGATGAGTGCGCAGGCCGTGGCCGTCGCCGATCGACCAGGCCAGTCGCTCCTCGTAGGTGGGCATGAGCTTGCGGTGCGCGGAGAGCACGTCGCCTCGGGCTCCCACGACCACGCAGCAGGCGAAAGCGCTCTCCCCGCGATCGCGGGGTTTTTCGAGAATGCCGAGGACGGCGGTGATGCGGCGCTCGGCGCAGGTCTCCTGGACCGGCCTCAAGTGATCGTCCTCGATGCACACGGCCTGGCGCAGGTACTCGGCGTGGAGCTCCTTCTGCACGGGATCGTTGAAGCGCGCGCCGTCGGTGAGCTCCAGCCAGAAGGGGTACCCGGGAACCAGGCACTCCCCGAAGCCCACCACGGAGGCGCCCTGATCGGCGGCCCGGTGGATGGCCGCCACGACCTTGGCGAGGGTCGCCTCGCGGTTGAGCCACACCGGGGCCACCTGGCCGAAACCGATGATCAGGGGGGATGAAGCTTCGGGCATGGGTCCTCCTCCCTTAGGCGCACTCGTTGGGTTCGACGTTCTGGGGCGACGTGGCGAGGCCCGCGAGGCCGCCGATGCTGGTCTCGCGGTAAGCCTCGTGCAGGTCGGCGCCCGTCTTCCTCATGGCCTCGATCACCTCGTCGAACGAAATGTGATGGGCTCCATCCGACAGCATGGAGAACTCGGCGGAGTGGACGGCGCGGTCGGCCGCCACGGCGTTGCGCTCGATGCAGGGAATCTGCACGAGGCCGGCGACGGGGTCGCAGGTGAGGCCGAGGTGGTGCTCCATGCCGACCTCGGCCGCGTACTCGATCTGGTCGATGGTGCCGCCCATGAGCTGGGCGGCGGCGCCCGCGGCCATGGCGCAGGCCGCTCCCACTTCGCCCTGGCACCCGACGGCGGCCCCGGAAATGCTGGCGTTCGTCTTGATGAGGTTGCCGATGAGGCCGGCGGTGGCGAGGGCGCGGAGGATGGCGTTCTCGTTCGCGGGCAGGGTTTCGCTGAGGTAGCGCATGACCGCGGGCACCACGCCCGAGCCGCCGCAGGTGGGGGCGGTGACCACGATGCCCCCGGCCGCGTTTTCCTCGCTGACCGCGAGGCCGTAGGCGGAAAGCGTGCCCGTGCGGGCGAGAAGGCCGCCGCGGGCGAGGGCGCGCGCGTGGTAGCTCTTCGCCTTGCGCGGCAGCCTGATAACGCCGGGGAGAATGCCGCGGCCGGCGAGGCCGCGGTCGATGGCCGCCTGCATGGCCGCGTGAATCCCGGCGAGGAACTGCCAGATTTCAGCGCCCTCGCGCTCCTCGACGTACTGCCAGATCTCCAGCCGGTGCTCGCGACAGAAGCGAAGGATGTCGGTCATCTTCGAGAGTTCGTAGACGCCGCGGGGCGTCCAGTCCTCGAGATCGTGATCGCGGATGGCGCCCCCACCCACCGAATAGACCTTCCACGAGGCCGTGACCTGCCCGCCCGCATCCATGGCTTCGAAGAGCATGCCGTTGGGATGCCGCGGCAGGCGCTCCTGCATGTTGAAGATGACCTGGTGGGGCCGCGCGCCGAAGGCCTCTTCGAGGACCACGTCGGTGAGATGCCCCTTGCCGGTCGCGGCGAGCGAGCCGTACAGGGTCACGCGATATGACGCGGCGCCTGGATGGCGGGAAAGGAAACGGTCGGCCGCGCGCCGCGGGCCCATGGAGTGGGAGGACGAGGGACCGTTGCCGATCCGAAACAGCTCGCGAATGGACTCCATGGTTCGAGCTTAAGGGACGCCCTCCGTCCAGCTCGGCGCCCCGCCGCGCGAGTCTTGGGCGGGCGGGCCAGGCTCAGGCCGCGGCGAGCAGCGACCTGACGAGTGAGGCGTAGACATCCACCGCCTCGATCAGGTCCCTTTTGAGGATGAACTCGTGCGCGGTGTGCGCGTCGTGGATGGAGCCTGGGCCGAAGAGCATGGCCTGGCCCCAGGCGTCGAGATAGGGGATGTCCGTGCCGAAGCGGACCACGATCTCGCCGCGGCCGAAACCCGGCACCACCTTCAGGTGGATGGGCTCGCTCGTGGAGTTCACCTCGATGGCGGCGCGATCGCCCGCGATCTCAAGGACCCGGGCGAGGATGTCGTTCCAGGGAGTCACGGTGCGGAACATGATCTCGGCGGCGGCGTGGGGCGGGATGATGTTGGGCTTGATCCCGGCCTTCAGAGTGCCGATGTTCATGGTGGTGGGGCCGAGCACGGGATCGTCGGGCCAGGGGAAGGCGCGGAGTTCGGCGAGAACGTCGAGGAGCTTCAGCACCGCCGACTCGCCCAGCTCGGGGTAGGCGGCGTGCGCGGCCCGGCCCGTCGAAGTCAGGGTGAGACGAAGGACGCCCTTCCCCGCCACCGCCTGCTTGAAGTCGGTGGGCTCGGCGTTGATGATGAAGCGGTTCCTGCCCGGCGTGCGGTTCGCCACCTTGGCCCCGTCACCGCCCTCTTCCTCGCCGACCATGAAGAGGAGGCCGAAGTTGTCGAGCCCCTCGGCGCGGAGCTTCATGGCCGCGAAGATCTGGGCGGTGATGAGACCCTTGGCGTCGCAGGCCCCGCGGCCTTCGATGCGGTCTCCGAGATCCCGCGCCTCGAGGTGCGGAGGCACGCAGTCGAGATGCGTGGAGAGGGTGACGAGCGGGTCGCCCACGCGGGCGATGACGTTGAAGCGGCCCGGCGACACCATCTGCCGCTCGACCGAGAAGCCCGCTCCCTCGAGAGTGGCGGCGAGGGCCTCGCACACCGGCCCCTCTTCCCAGGTGGTCGAGGGAATGTCGATGAGGGCCTTGAGGAGGGAAACCGGGTCTTCGAGGGGGAGAGTCACGTTGCCCGGAAGCCTACCGTCCCCCCGCACCTCGGCCACAGTCCCCGCCTCGTTCTTGTCTATAAGATCGACGCCCCTTGAGTGCACGCGGCGCCGGTTCCTCCAGTCGTTCGCCGTCGTTCGAGGAGGCGTGCGCCTCGATCGAGGCGGCGTTGTCCGGCGCCATCCGTCAACGGATCGTGGACGAGGTTTCGAAAGCGCGGACCTTCGACCGGGCCGCGCGCCGCCTTCGGGATGGAATGCGAGTCCACGCTTTCGAGGCGGACGGGGCGGCGGTCTTCTCCGGGAGGTGGGTGAAGGCCCTGGAGCAGCGCACCCGGCAGGACGGGTTTCACGCGCTCAACGACTGGGACGGCAAGGCGGACCGGTTCAACGACGACATCATTCCGGTGGAGGTCGCGAACTTCGTCGAGCGCATGATCCGGCCGGCCGACGCCGGCCGGGCGCGGGCGGCGCTCGCCATTCTGCTCGACTACTACTTCATGCATCTTCTGGGCCTGCTTGCCCTCCGCGCCTGGGACGAAGGCGACGCCGATCGGAACCTGGGCGAAGTGACGCGCCTCCTTCGGCGGCTCCAGGACGCCGAGGGAAGCGGGCAGGTGTTCGCGCGGGATGCGGAAGGCCTCATCATCATCGCCACCTCCCACTTCGAGCCGGACATCGCGGCCTACGACCGCCTGCTCGAGAGGGTGCGTCGCCTCGGCACGGAGCATCGCGTGAACCTGGCCGCCGCCCACGCGGCGATTCTCGGCTGCCACCTGCGCTTCGGGCTCGAGGTGACCTGCGCTTCCAATCTGCGGGCGCTGCGCGACGACAACGTTCCCGACTATCCCTGGCTCTGCGAGGCGGTGGCGACCCTCCTCGAAGCGTACGCGGCCGCGGCTGCGAAAGGCGATGCCTCGGGCCGGCGGCGGATGAGCGAAGCGATTCTCCTCGGCCTGACTCCGGACCCCGACGCGCTCCTCGGGCCCGACCCGCCCGCGGCCCTCGCCGGCTGCCAGGAGCAGCGCGACCGGCTTCGCGAGATCTTCGCCGCGCATCGCCCGTTGCTGCTCGATGACTTCGAAGCGCATCGGCCGGAGCCGAGCGCCTATTCCCCGTTCTCTTTCACTTTCAACTTCCCCCACAATCTCGTGAAGGGCATCGTGGTGGATGCGGCCTTCCGCGGCGCGCCCTGGCCCCTGTCTCTCGACGACCTCGTGACGGCGCTGCCGAAGACGCCCGAACTAGACCTCGGCCGCCGCTCGCTCGCCACCACCCTCATGGGCTATGCCCTCGCAAGCCCCGACACCATCCGCGGCCGCCCTCACCCGGCGATCGTGTGCGACCCCGCCGCAGGGTCGCGAGCATTCGAGAGCATCGTCCGACGCCTCAGCTAGCGTAGGAGCAAGCCCCACTACCAGCCCCGCGCTGTCCGTCCGGTACCCCCTCGCGTCATTGCGAGGAGCCACTCGAAACGTAGTCGCGACGAAGCAACCCGCTGCTCCAACTACCAGTCCTGCAGGGCTGGTAGTGGTGGGAGGGAGTTGCTTCGTCGCGCTACGCTTCGATGGGCTCCTCGCAATGACGTAGGGGAGAACCGACGGACAACACGGGGCTGGTGGGGGTTAGCGCACGGGCACGGTCCGGGAGGCGGCGGGGTCGATGGCCTCGGTGCGCGTGACCTCACGCCTGCCCGCCCGGAATGTGGTCAGTTCCACGTCCACTTTTCCGGCGTAGTCGCCGAGGCCGAAGTGCACAGGCATCGCGTTCTGCGAGCAATACCCGCCGCCGGTGTCGACGATGCGCGTGCCGAGAAGGTCCCTCGTGCCCGCCTTGTACAGACGAACCTCCGAGCCGGCGCGGTTGAGCCGGCCGTTTCCGTCCGTGACCGATACCATGAGCGACCGGCCCCCGGTGCGATTTCGGAAGAGCGCGTTCGAGCCGTACTGGAGATTGTCCGCGAGCATCAGGTCCAGATCGCCGTCCTGGTCGAAGTCGAGGAACTGCACTCCGTGCGTCGCGTCGTGCTTGAGGACGTAGGCGGGGAGGCGGTCGGAAAAGCCCGCGGGGCCGTCGTTGTGATACAGGTAATCGCGCGTCTGCATGACTCCGGTGAGGTAGGACGCCACGTAGATGTCTTCGCGGCCGTCGTTGTCGTAGTCGCCCGACACTACGGTGGTGGCGTGATAGTCGCCCGCGACACCCAGGGCGGCCGCCACTTCCGTGAACTTCCCGCCGCCGTCGTTGCGGAAGAGAGTGTTCGGCCCGTAGTTGCCGAGATACAGATCGAGGTCGCCGTCGTTGTCGTAGTCGAGAAGCGTCGCGCCCACTCCCCCGTAGACCGGGGGCCGCCCTGAGCCGTCCATGCCCAGTTCGCGCGCGACGTCCGTGAAACGCGCGCCATCGTTGCGGAAGAAGCCGTTCGTGTCGCCGTCCTGGTTAGCGACGAAAAGATCCAGATCGCCGTCTCCGTCCATGTCGAACCACAAGGAGCCCACGGTCTTGCGGGGATCGGCGAGGCCGAGGGCGGGCGCCACGTCCGTGAATCTGCCGCCGTCGTTGCGATAGAGGGCGTTCGGCCGGTCCCGGAAGGCGACGTACAGATCGATGTCTGCGTCGCCGTCGTAGTCGATGAAGACGGGCTGTCGCGTGGTTCCGAAGTCGTCCACCCCGAGGACGGCCGCCACGTCGACGAAGCGGCGCTCGTCCGCCTCCTGGCCGGGCACGTTGCGGTAGAGCTTGTTCCGGGTGCGCGCGCCCCGGGCGAAGCCGACGTAGAGATCGAGGTTGCCGTCGCCGTCGTAGTCGCCCCAGGCCGCGGCGCGTACCTCGTCGCCTTCCTCCAGGCCGAGGGATGACGCCACGTCGGAGAAGCGCCCGCCTTCGTTCCGATACAGCCGGGACGGGGCTCCGCGGAATCCGACGTACACGTCGAGATCGCCGTCGTTGTC
>JAIBCN010000196.1 GCA_019694155.1 Vicinamibacteria bacterium
CGCGGCAGACCTCTTTCGAGTCGCTCGGTCTCTATCGCTGGTGGACTGTGAACGTCACCGGCGGCCCGGACCCCGAGCGCGTCCAGGGCTACCAGCTCACCGCGGAGGCCCTCCAGGCCCTCGCCATGAAGCCGCAGATCGGGCGCTGGTTCACGGCGGAGGAGAACCAGCCGGGCCGGAATTACGTCGCGCTCCTGGGTGACGGCCTGTGGCGGCGGCGATTCGGAGCCGACCCGAACGTCCTCGGTTCCACCGTGATGTTCAACGGCGTCGCGCGGCAGGTGATCGGCGTGATGCCGAAGGAACTCAACTACCCCCCGGGCGCCGAGGTGCTCGCTCCCCTTTCCCTGACCCCCGAACTCACGGCGAACCGGCAGGCCCACACGTACTACGTCGTGGGCCGGCTCAAGCCGGGCGTCAGCGTGGAGACAGCCAACCGCGAAATCGCGACCATCACCGCCGATCTCGCGCGCGAGTACCCGAACACGAATCAGGGCCTGGGCGCGAAAGTGCTCCCCCTCGCCGAGGATGTGTCGCACTCGTATCGCAACGGCGTCTGGCTCCTGATGGCGAGTGTGGGCTTCGTGCTTCTCATCGCCTGCGCGAACCTCGCGAACGTTCTCCTCGCCCGCTCGCCGGCACGCGTGCGGGAGATCGCGGTGCGCACGGCCATGGGCGCGGGCAGCGGACGGATCGCGCGGCAGATCCTGGCCGAGAGCCTGGTGCTGGCGCTCGCGGGCGGTGCTCTGGGCGCGGGTCTCGCCGGCCTCACGGTGCGGGCGATCCGGAACGCGGCCCCGGCCGACCTCCTCACCTCCGTGCCGGGCTTCGTGGCCCTCGGCGTCGATGTCCCCGCCCTGCTCTTCACTCTCGCCCTCTCCATCGGGGCCGGGCTGATCTTCGGTCTCGTCCCCGCTCTCGGCGCGTCGCGGGTCGACCTCGGCACGTCGCTCCGGGAGGCGGCGCGGCCTCTCGGCGCGGCCCGCGGACATCTCCTGCGGCATAGTCTCGTCGCCGCCGAGGTGGCTCTCGCCCTCACCCTGCTGAGCGGCGCCGGCTTCACCATGAAGGCCTTCTCGCAACTCGCGTCGATGGAGACAGGCTTCGATTCGAGCCGCGTCCTCACCATGGGCATCACGCTGCCCTACTCCCGCTACCCCGACTCCGCGGCCGAGGAACGCTTCTTCTCGAGCCTCCTCGAGCGCGCCGCCAACACGCCCGGTGTCGTCCGGGCCGGCCTCACCAGCCACGTCCCTCTTGCGCCCGGCAACGCTTCGGACACCCTCATCTTCGAAGGCCGCCTCGACACCGAGCCCAGGCCCGAAGCGGACTACCGAGCCATATCCGCCGGCTACTTCGAAGCACTGGGCATGCGCATGGCCCGCGGCCGCGCCTTCGCGACCACGGATACCGCCCAGGGCCCGCAGGTGATGATCGTGAACGAGGCCTTCGTGCGCCGCTTCCTCCCCGACGGGGAGGCCGTGGGCCGGCGCGTGCGCTTCTCGGGTCCGCCCGAGAAGAACCCCTGGCGCGAGATCGTGGGCGTGGTCGCGGACTTCCGACATGATCTCAATCGCGCGACGCGGCCGGAGACCTACATCCCCTTCACCCAAGACACGAACGACACTCTGTTCCTGGTCACGAAGACCAGGGGCGACGCCCTCGCCATCGCACGCTCGCTGCGCGCCGCCGTCCTCGCCATAGACCCCGCCCAGCCGGTGTGGGCGGTGCGAACCCTCGACGACATCAAGGACCGGGCGATGGCTGGGTTCCGCGCCATGGCCGCCTTCATCAGCGTGTTCGGCGCGATCGCCCTTCTGCTCTCGGCCCTCGGCATCTTCGGCGTGGTGTCGTTCGTCGTGTCGACGCGCACTCAGGAGATCGGCTTGCGCATGGCCCTTGGCTCCAGCGCTTCGGGCGTCGTCGGCCTGATGATGGCTCACGCGCTCCGGCCCCTGGTCGCCGGTTTCATTCTGGGTGGCCTCGGTTCGTTCGCGGTCGGACGCATCCTCGAAGGCGCGTTCCCGGAAATGACAGCCGCGGACCCGTCCGCCGCACTCGCGACCACCGCGATCCTCGCCGTCGTCGCCGGGCTTGCCACGTGGCTGCCCGCGCGGCACGCCGCATCCATCGCCCCTACCGAAGCCCTGCGCGCGGAGTGAAAGGAACCCGACCATGAGTCCATCCAGCGACCCTAAGAACGAAAGCCCGCGAGACCTCGATCGACGCCTCGACGAGGAGATCCGGTTCCATCTCGAGCAGCAGATCGAGAAGAACCTCCGCGCGGGCATGGCTCCCGAGGAGGCGCGACGCGCCGCGCATCTCAAGTTCGGCGGTGTGGAGAGCGCCCGCGAATACACGCGCGACGAGTTCCGCTTCGCCTGGCTCGAGGACTTCGCGCGGGACGTCCGCATCGGCGTCAGAAGCCTTCGGCGGACGCCTTCCTTCGCCTTCGCCTTCATCGTCACCTTCGCCCTCGGCATCGGCGCGCCGGTGGCGATGTTCAGCGTGTACGAGGGCGTTCTCCTCAGGCCGCTCCCCTACCCGGACTCGGACCGGATCGTCCGCCTCTTCCAGATCTCCGACAAGGGACTGCGCGGCAGCAACATCTCCGAGCCTAACTTCCTCGACTGGCAGGCGCAGACGAAGAGCTTCGAAGCCATGGCCGAGTTCAACCGCTGGGAGACGCCGATCAGCGGCATCAAGGACCCGGTGGTCACCTACACGAGCGCCGTCTCTCGACCGTTCTTCGACATCATGAGGGTGCGCCCCGCGCTCGGCCGCACGTTCCTCGAGGATGAGCTCCGCGTAGGCGGGCCGAAAGTGGCGGTGGTTTCGAACTCGTTCTGGCGGCGGATGACCGACGATCCCTCGCGCGCTCCCGGCAGCAACGACACGCTGCGCATCGCCTCGTCGGTCTACACCGTGGTGGGTGTGATGCCGCCTTCCTTCGACTTCCCCCTCGGCGTGGGGGTGTGGACGCCGCGCGAAGAAAACCCGCCGCAGACCTCGCGCACCGCCCACAACTTCCAGGTGATCGCACGCCTAAAGGACGGCGTCTCCCTCGACAGCGCCCGCGCCGACCTCGGCACGGTGTCGCGCGCCCTGAAGGCCGTCTACAAGGACGGCACCGCGATGAAGGACGCGACCGCCCTTCCCCTCCTCGAGGTCCTCACCGGAACCGCGCGCGGCGGCATCAATCTGCTCTTCGCCGCCTCCCTGCTGCTCCTCGTGGTCGCGGCCGCGAACGTCTCGAACCTGCTCATCGCGCGGGCCCAGGCGCGCACCCGCGAGTTCGCGATCCAGCTCTCGCTTGGCGCCACACGCGGCCGGCTCGTTCGCCGGTCCATCGCCGAAGCGCTGGTGCTGTGCGCGGCGGGCGGAGGGCTCGGCCTCATCATCGCGGCGGTCGTGCTTCGCCTCTTCCTCGCCGTGGCCACCGCCGCCCCGCGCACGGGCGAGGTTGCGCTCAACCTGGGAAGCGTGCTCTTCGCGGCCGGGCTCTCCTTCGCGGTCGCGATCGCGCTCAGCGTCCTCATGAGCGCGGGCCGCGACACCAGGGCGCTCGCCCTCGCCCTCATGGACTCGACCCGCGGCAGCTCGTCCTCGCGGGGCCAGGCGCGTGCTCGCCACTCCCTCATCGTGGTCGAACTCGCCATCACCCTGGTGCTGCTCGTGGGCGCCGGTCTCCTCGCGAAGAGCCTGCAGGCGGTGATGTCGATCGATCCGGGCTTCAGCCTCGACAACGCCCTCGTCGCGGACATCGCCCTCAACTGGGATCAGCCGTTGCCGCAGCAGGTGGCGTTCCGCGACCGGCTGATGGAGCAGGTCGCGGCCCTCCCGGGCGTGGAAGCGGCGAGCTACGTGAGCGACTTCCCCCTCGGAGGCAGCGGCTACGCGAACGGCACCTTCACCGAGATGACCCGGCCGGACGAGTTCTCCTCCTGGGACCAGATTCGCGCCCTGAGCCCGGAAGAGCGCGCGGCCCGCCAGGCCGAAGCCAACTACCGCCTCGCCGGACCCGGGTACTTTGAAGCCATGAAGATCCCCATCCTGCGCGGCCGCGGGATCGGCCCCGAGGATCGCCCCGACGCGCCGCAGGTCGCGGTGATCAGTGAATCGCTCGCGAAGACGAAGTGGCAGGGCCAGGACCCGATCGG
Source organism: Vicinamibacteria bacterium (assembly GCA_019694155.1). GTDB lineage: Bacteria > Acidobacteriota > Vicinamibacteria > Fen-336 > JAGNNV01 > JAGNNV01. The sequence continues at coordinate 4,161 of JAIBCN010000196.1, forward strand.
CCGCTTCATCCAGTTCGGCAACATGGACGGAGATCAGAACGGGATGCGCATCGTGGGCATCGCGGGCGACATCCACGAGCTGTCCCTCGAGGCGGCGGCGAGCCCCACGGTCTATGGCGCGGCTCAGCAGCGTCCGGTGAAGGCGTCGCGGTTCTCGCTCGTGGTGCGCGGCCCGGAACCGGGGGCGCTCGGCGACACCATCCGGAGGATCGCCCGCGACCTCGATCCCGAAGCGGCGGTGCGCCTGCGGACCATGGACGGTGCGGTCGACGCGGCCCTCGTGGGACGCAGGTTTTATCTGTGGCTCGTCGGCGCCTTCAGCGTGGTTGCCTTCGCCCTCGCCGCCTTCGGCGTCTACGGCCTCATCTCCTATTCGGTCGCGCAGCGCGTCCGTGAGATCGGGATCCGCAAGGTGCTGGGCGCCGAGAACCGCGACCTCGTGGCCTGGATCGTCAAGGGCGCCCTGGGTCTTGCGGGCATCGGTGTGGCGATCGGCATCGTCTGCGCGTTCTTCCTGGGCGGCGTACTCAAGAGCCTGCTCTACGGCGTCCAGACGACCGACACAACCGTTCTTGCGACGGTGGCTCTGCTCACCCTCGCCACCGCCGCCTTCGCGAGCTGGCTGCCCGCGCGCCGCGTGGTGAGCATCGCCCCGACGGAAAGCCTGCGCGAGGGTTAGCAGCTGCCGAAAAACTCAATACGTCATTCCGGCGAAAGCCAGAATCCACGGATACACCAATAAATGGCGGCTGTTGGATCCCGGCTTTCGCCGGGATGACGGCTCTTGGGTGAGTTTCGCAAGCTGCCCAGGCCGGATCGGGCCAACTTGGCCCCGCGGTAGAGTCCATCCCATGGTGGGATTGGCTCTGATCGTGGCGGCGGCGGTGCAGTCTTCGGGACCGAGCACGGAGGCGTTCCGGTTCGACTACCTGCGGATGAGGGATCGCATCGAGGCGGACGGCCACGCCCGGCGCACGGTCGAGGTAAGCGTTCTTCTTCGAACGCCCGCGGCGGTGCAGCAGTTCGGCCAGCTCAGCCTCGCCTATGTGAGCGACTACGGAGAGGTCTCGTTCGAGCAGGTCAAGGTGCAGAAGCCCTCCGGCGTAACGCGGGACGTCACCGACGGACAGCTCGAGGACCTCAATCCTTTCGGGATCAATGACGCCGCGATTCCCGTGGACATCCGCATCAAGAAGCTGACAATTCCTCGCCTGGAGCCGGGAGACCGGCTCTCCTACAAAATGGTGTCCGCCCTCCGCCCCTTCGTTCCGGGCGAGGCCTCGGGCGAGATGAAGTTCACACCCGTGTCGATGGACGGACCGCAGGTCTACGACCTCGACATCCCGGCGACCTCCCGGCTGACCGTGAATGTGCGGCCCGACCTGGGAGCGTCGTGGGAGGTGCTTCCGAGCGAAAAGGACCGGCTCGTCCGGCGGCTGACCATGGTGGTTCCGCCCACCGTCGTCGCCAGCACCGGATTCACGGAGGCCCAGACCGACCAACTTCAGACTCCCGACGTCTCGTACAGCACGTTCTCTTCCTGGTCGAAGGTCGCGGAGTGGTGGTGGGAGATGTCGCGCACTCGCGTTCAGGGCGATGAGACCACGAAGCGTGAAGCCTTGAGGATCATCGCGGGAAAGACCACGCCCAGGGAGAAGGTGGAGGCCATCGCGGCGTTCGTCGGCTCCACGGTGCGGTACCTGAACGTCGGCTTCGGAATCGGACGCATGCAGCCCCGGCAGGCGGCGTCTGTCCTGAGCAGCCGCTACGGCGACTGCAAGGACAAGGTCGCCCTGACCATGGCGCTCGCGGATGCCGCGGGCATCGAGGTCAGGCCCGTGCTCATTCACAGCGCTCGCTCCAACCTCCAAGACGACGCGCCGGGCCCGCATCAGTTCGATCACATGATCGCGGTGGCCCTTCTGGGCCCTTCGGAAGGCGACTGGCTGTGGATGGACGTGACGAACGCGCTCTCGCCGACGACGACCCTGGCCGCGAGTCTTCGGAACAAGCGCGCCTTGATCATCGACCGACAGGGAGGCGGGCGCCTCATCCAGACTCCGGTCTCTGCGCCCGCGTCGGCCCGGCGCGCCGTCAACCTTACGGGCTCGCTCGATCCCGACGGGCTGTTCAAGGGACACGTCAGGTTGACCGACCGCTCCGACGGCGAGGCCGGCCTTCGAGCTTCATTCGGCGCCGCGGGGCCCGAGCAGCATGCGGAGATGCTCAAGAGCTGGCTTGGGAAGCCGTGGAGCGGCGCGCGAATCAAGGGCGTGCGCGTCACCGACCCGGTGGACGTCTCTGGTCCCTTCTGGATCGAGTTCGATTTCGAGCGGGACGTGACGGGCGTCGATTCCGAGAAGGAGTGGAAATTCTGGGTTCCGGATCTGGGACCGATCTTCTTCGAGGCGAGCACGGACAGCACTGCGAAACAGCCGGTCCGATTCGACGTCGTCGAGTCCTCTTTCCAGGCGAGCGTTGAGATTCCCGACGGAGTCACCGCTCGGGCTCCCCTGTCGATCTCGATCGATCGGCCCTTCGCGAGCCTCACCTCGCGCTATTCCGCGGAGGGTCGCACGCTGAAGGTGGAACGCCTGGCCCGCCTTTCCCAGCCCGCGATCGCGCGCGATCAGGTCGCGGCCTACGAGGCGTTCCGGAAATCCTCGGATACCGACCGCGAGCAGGATTTCTGGATCGGGCCGGTGAAGGCGGCGGCGCCCGGGCCGGCGGCCCTGCAGAAAGAGGGCCGGGCGGCGCGAAGCCGAAGGGAGTATGCGAAGGCGATCGAACTGCTCGAGAAGGCCGCCCTGGCCGATCCCAAGCTCCCCGGGGTTCACCTCGACCTCGGGATGGCGCTTCGAGACGCGCGCCGGTATGCCGACGCGCTCCCTGAATTCACCAAGGTCATCGAGAGCGATCCCTTCCACGACACGGCCTACGCGGAGCGGGCCTATTCCCTTTTCGCGCTCGACCGCGACGACGAGGCGGAAAAGGACCTTCTGAAGCAGATCGAGGTGGCGCCGTTCAAGGACTGGTCGTACCGGCGGCTGGCTCAGCGACGAAGCTCGCAAACGCGGTATGCGGAGGCCGTGGACCTGTTCACCAAGAGTCTGGCCCTAGACCCGGCGCCCGTGGACGACTGGCTTGCCCTTGGGTGGGCGCAGGCCAGCCTCGACCGGCCGGCCGACGCCCGCAAGTCATTCGAGAAGGCCGATGAGCGGGGACTCAAGATCGGCCAGCGGGTCTACGCGGGTCTCGGGTACAGACGAATGGGTGACGCGAAGACCGCGGGCGCCTTCGCCGAGAAGGACCTCGACGACCTGAAGAAGCGGGTGTCCTCGTTCTCCCCGCAGAACATCTCCGAGAGCCAGCTGTTTTGGACCAACCGGCTCAATCAGGCGTGGATGCTGATCGGCGAGGCGGCGCTGGAAGCCGGCGATCTGCCGAGGGCGGACCGCTTTCTCAACGCAGCCTGGGAGGGCGGCCTCTTCGCCCCCGCCGCCTACGCGCTTGGGCGGGTCCGGGAGAACGAGGGGGATCTCGCGAAGACGGCCGCCTTCTGGGCGGCCGCCCTTCTCGCGGGAGCCTGGGACCAGAAACCCGAGGACGTGGGCGACCGCCTGAGTGCGCTGCGGAAGAAGGGCTTCACGGACGACGGCTCTCAGGAACTGGCGCGTGTCCGCTTCATGACCATCCCCGGACCGGCGACGGCCGATTTCTACGAGGATGTCCTCGTGCTGGTTTCGGACGGGCGGGTGGAAAGCGTCAAGAATCTGACAAAGCGGCATGAAGCCGCCGCCACGGGCGTGATCGAGCGGATCGTGGGCATGAAGGCGACGGCGCCCTCGATCGATGGACAGCCCACCCGGTTTTTGCGAAAAGGAATCCTGACCTGCCGCCGACTTTCCGACTGCAACATCGTCTACCGGGTCCCGGGCGGCGGCGACTCACAGCAGGACTTCGGCAAGGTCGCGATCATGAAGATGTCACCGGCGGACAAATCGGCCCTCAGGCCCGGCGAGCGGGTCCGCCTCACCTTGACGGTTTCATACGAGCTCAGTGGCTCGAGCGAAGGGAACATCAGCCTGGTCGTGAGCGGCAGTTCGAACGAAGGTCTGGTGATGCCTCAGCCCAGTCGAAAAGTCGCGCCCGGCAAGGGAACGGTCGACTTCGACGTCGAGTTCAAGGTCCCGGCCGGGATCACCACCGTGCGAGTCTTCGCGCCTCTGTCGGTCGACCACAAACCGACGAAGACGGTGGCGACCGCCGAGTTCGTGGTCAAACCCTAAGACCCGGCGGCGCCGGCTCGGCCGTCCAGACTCGCTCGAAGGAGGCGGAGATGATCGAGACGCTCCGCCGAAAGCGGATGCGTCCGCAGGAACCGCGCGGCGCCGGGGCTCCGGGGTTCGAGCTTCGCGATGAATTCGAAGAACTCCAGAGAGTCTTCGAGCCGGCCGTAGGCGAGAAGGACACGGTTCAGCGCGAACTCGTCGGCCTCGGTCTCCTCACTCCGCTCGTGGCTCAGCTCGGCGAAGCGCGCGCCCTCCTCGCCCGCGCGAAGCCTGAGCCGGCCCAGCACCGCCTGCGCCGGTATCTGAACGAACAGGCCGCGGGCCAGGCGCCTCAGGATATGGCGCCTCTCGTGATGACCCAGCTCGTGAGCGATGACCGTGGCCAGACCCACCTCGGTCCCGATCGCGTTCAGCAGGGCCGAAGAGACAAAGATCCGTCCCCCCGGCCGGGCCCAGGCATTGGGTCCCCCATCGGACACGACGGTGATGTCGTATCTGAGAGCCCTGAGCCCTCCGGGCTCGAGAAGGCGATCCAGCACCTTTTCCGCACGATCGGAGCCCCGCGGCTTCCGCTGGAGAGCGATCTCCGCAAACACCCGGGCATCGCCCGTAAGTTCGGAGATGTCGGGCCGCCCGAACCAGGAACGTTCGGTCGAGTCGGGAATGATCGTGGCCGCGCCGATGGCAACGGCGCTGCCCGCGGCATAGAGGGCGGCGAGCAGGAGGAGCGCGCGCCCGACCCCTCGGAACGCGCCGCGGGCCGACACTCCGGGGGCGGAGAGATCGACCGTGGCCACCAGGGGGCGCTCGGAGTAGGCGATCACCCGCGGCGCTCGTAGCGAAGGGCGGTGGAAGTCGCGAGAACCTCGACGTAGCTCGCTCTTTCCTCGAGGCTCGACGTCATGATTCGACAACCCACGAAGGCGTCGGCGCGCGGCTGCGACGCGTACATCCTGAGCAGGGCCTCCCGCCGCGCCAGGTCGAGGAGTGTGGTGTAGGGGGTCACTTCCCCCCCGACGAGGCGCTGCAGGCCGCCGAGAAGGTGGCGGAACGCATCCATGGAAACGACCACCGTTCCCACGGCAAGAGTCGCATCGTCTACCGGTCTCGTGGGATCGATCCAGGCGGCCGTGGTCGCGGGCCGCGTCTCAGAACACTCTCGTTCCCGGATCGCCCGATGCTGCGCGCGCAGGCGCGCGCCTCCCCACGCCCAGCCGGCTCCGATCGCGGCGAGAATCAGCGCGATCGGCGCGAGCGGGAGGAGCTCCAGCAGTCCCTCGACAAGATCGAGCGCGTCCATGGCCGCGGCTACTCCACCCTGACCGCGGTGCCGTAGGCGAGGATCTCCACCGCTCCCGATGCCACTCCGGCGCTCGTGAAGTACACACCCACCACCGCGTTCGCTCCCAGTTCCTTCGCCTGCGCCTGCATCCGCGAAATCGCCTCGGCCCGCGCCTCCTCCATGAGTTCGGTGTAGGCCTTCAGCTCGCCGCCCACCGCGTTCTGCAGCCCCGCGAAGAGGTCTCGTCCGAAGTGCTTGGCCCTCACCGTGCCCCCGTGAACGAGGCCGAAGTGCTCGACGATCCGCCTGCCCGGCACCTCGTAGAGGTTCGTCAGCATCATTTCGTCGCGAAGATTGAGATTGGCCATGTCGCCCGAGCCCCTTTGGCCGGAAATCCTACGCGAGGGAACCGCATCCACTCTCGCGGTTCTTCGATGGTCGCGGAACAAAACCCGGCGGTCGGGCGTCTCTTCCCCTAAGATAGTTAGGGGAGACCATGAGCACTGCACAGATACTGCCGGGGACGCTGGAACTACTCATTCTGAGAGCCCTGTCTCTGGGCTCCCTCCATGGGTATGGAGTCCTGAGCCGGATCGAGCAGCTTTCGTCGGGGGCGCTCCTCGTGGAAGAAGGGGCGCTTTACCCCGCCCTCTGGCGGCTCGAGCGCCAGGGCCTCGTCAGCACGGAATGGGGAGTCTCCGACAACAATCGAAAGGCCAAGTTCTACGCCGTCACCCGAAAGGGCCGCGCGAAGCTGGGCGAGCAGATGGAGGCCTGGGACAGACTCGTGGCGGCCATGGCGCTGGTCCTTCGGAACGGGGTGACGGCGTGAGTACGCTCTTCGAGCGTCTCTCCGCGTGGTTGCGCCAGGCCATCGGCCGCGAGCGCTTTGAAAGCGATATGGCGGCCGAGCTGGAGTTTCATATCGAGGCTCACGCGGATGCGCTGGAGCAGCGCGGCCTGCCGCGGCCCGAGGCGCTCCGGCAGGCGCGGCTGAAGTTCGGCGCCGCGGAGAAGTACAAGCAGGAAGGACGCGAGGTGAGCCGCTATCGGCACCTCGACGATCTCCAGGCCGACCTTCGCGATGCCTATCGAGGTCTGAAGCGCGACTCCAGCTTCGCGGCCGTCGCCATCGCGGTGGTCGCTTCGGTTCTGGCCGCGAACATGGTGTTGCTCGCGTTCCTGGACCCCTACTTTCTTCGGCCCCTGCCCATCGACGGCGCCTCCAGGCACGTCGAGCTCAGCGTCCGCGACGGTGAAGGGCGGTCGCAGGAGGCCTGGCCTCTCGCGGCGGCGAATCGGCTGATCGCCGAGGACAACCCGGTTCTCGAGCACGGCTACCTGTTTTCGATACGCCGCGTCATCGTGGGCGGGCGGGAACCGAAGCGCTCCTACGTGGAGGTGGTGTCTCCCTCCTACTTCAACCTCGTGAAGCCCCGTCTCGCCATGGGACGAGCCTTGTCCGCGGATACGCGGACGATCGATCGCGCCATCCTGCTGTCGCACTCCGGCTGGAAGCGCCTCACGGATGCCGACCCGCGCGTCCTGGGCCGGCAGCTGCTGGTCGACGGAGATTCGCTCAGCGTGGCGGGCGTCCTCGCGGAAGGTGCTGGAGGGCTCGAGCCCGTGACCCCCGACTTCTGGATGCTCGCGGGCGCTTCGCAGATCGGGCCTCGGGCCGCCTCCGCGACCTACTCGGTCGGGGGCCTGCTGCGCAAAGGCGTCTCCGCGGATCAGGCGGCCGCCGCTCTGACGCCCATCGTGCGCACCCTCGAGCCGCCCGAGGGCGGTGGCCCCGACCATCGGGAGGCGCGCGTGCAACCGCGTCTCACCCTGCTGCGCGAGAGCCGCGAGCTTCGGCCCCTGGCTGTCTCTCTTCTGTTTCTCTTCGGCCTCGTGACCGCGGTCGCGGCCGCGAACCTCACGAGCATGCACCTGGCCCGCGCCACCGCGCGCCGCCACGATCTGTCCATTCGCGCCGCGCTCGGCGCGTCGCGCGGCCGATTGATGCGCCACCTGCTCACCGAGGGCGTGCTGCTGTCGATGATCGCCGCCCTGCTCGCCTGCGGACTGGCCATGGCGAGTGCCGCCGCCATTCAGGGGGTCGTGTTCAGCGTGGTGAGCGATTTCGGAATGAGCATGCTGCCGGTGCGCATCGACGGCCGGGTCGCCGCGTTCGCCTTCGCTCTCGCTTTCGTCATCGGCATCGGCTGTGGCCTTTTGCCCGCGCTGCAGACCACGAGGATGCATCGGACGATCGCTCTGAAGCGGGATGGCCTCTGGCTTTCCGGCACGTTCAGTTCCGGGCGTCTACGGGGCGCTCTGGTGGTCCTGCAGGTCGCCTTGAGCCTGCCTCTTCTCGTGGGGGCGGGGGTCTTCGTGCGCAGCGCGGACAATGCCAATCGCGTCGACACGGGCTACCGGCTCGATGGCCTCATCGATCTTCGTCCCGAGCCTCCCTCCGCCCGGCTCATCGAGCGGCTGCGCAGCCTGCCTGGGGTTCGCGGGGTCACGGTGGTGGGCAACGCGCCGCTCGAGGGGCATTTGCCGCGAGTGTCCGTGCGCTTCGACGGAAATGAGGCCACGCTCGAAACCAACGAGGTGGACGAGAACTACTTCGCGACGATCGGCATCGCACTGCGGCAGGGCCGCGGCTTCTTCCCCCACGAAACCGCGAGCCGGGCCCCGGTGGCCGTGATCAGCCAGGCCACAGCGACGAGACTCTGGCCCGGCCGCAGCCCGATAGGTCGGGCGTTCGAGATCGAAGACACGGCGATCCAGGGACAGTATCGGCGCTACGAAGTGATCGGCGTCGCCGACGATGTGATGAGCGGGATGTTCTTCCGCGGGCGCGACGCCAGCGCCATCTACCGCCCCGTGACACTCGGAGCGCCGGGGGTTTCGAGCGTGGTGCTTCGCGTGGATCAGGAGGAAGCGCCGGCCCTCGAAGCGCTTCGCACCGCCTGCGCCGATCTCGGGGCTTTCTGTGAGCCGCTTCCTGTGCGAAAGATGCTCGCCCAGCAGCGCGTCCCGTTCGAAGTGGCGAGCCTCATTTCCTCGAGCCTCGGAGTGCTGGCCCTGGGCCTCGCCTGCCTGGGCCTGCACGGCCTCGTGCGCTTCGCGGTAGTCCAGAGGACCCGTGAATTCGGAGTACGTCTGGCGATCGGCGCGACTCGGAGGCAGATCCTCACCGGAGTGCTCGGTGAATCGGTGCGCCGCGTGGGATTCGGGATCGCCTTCGGCTTGCCGGTCTGCCTCGGCCTGTCCACGCTCATCGCCTCCCGAATCCGCTTCCACGTTCTCGAGACCTTCGATCCCCTGTCGTATTCCCTGATGCCGCTGCTCCTGCTGGCCGCCGCCCTGCTGGCCAGCCTGTTCCCGGCCCTGCGCGCCGCGGCCACGAACCCCATCAGCGCGTTGCGGGAGGAGTAGGAGGGCGCCGAGCTCTACGCTGAGCGCGACAGTCTCACCGTACCCGGGCCGGTCACGGCTTCGAGGTGCATGACGAGCTCGGCCGTCAGCTTCACCCGCAGCTTGTCCTCGACCCGCACGAGGGCCGCGAATTCCGCGGGGCGGTGGATCTCGATGGAGACACCGATCTCGCCGGGGTGGTTGGTGAGGACTCGCTTCACGCCGGCGAGTGCTGTCTCGGGCAAGGTGCCGAGGTCGACGCGCACGCGGATCGACCGCGACATCATGCGCAGCGCGGAGTCGAGCTGGGTCATGTCGGAGACGATGAAGCGCGGCCGCTCGTCCTCATCCTTGGCCTCGAGCTTGCCGCGGACGAGGTACGACTCGTCGTCCTTGAGCTTCATCCCGCACTGCCGATAGGCCTCGGGGAAGATGAGGCCCTCGACGCTGCCCTCGTAGTCGTCGAACTGGCAGATCGCCATGCGATCGCCCTTCTTGGTCTTGGTGAGGCGGAGGCCGGACATGAGGCCCATGATGGTGACGTCGCCCATGGCCCTCGACCGAATCAAATGGCCCAGGGTGCCGCTCGCGAACTCCTGGATCTCGCCCTTGTAGCGCTCGATGGGGTGACCGGAGAGGTAGAAGCCGAGGCTCTCCTTCTCGAAGGCGAGCCGCTCGCCCTCCGACCAGCGCGGCACGTCTGAGACGCCGTTCTTCGCTCCCGGCGCGGCCGCGGCGGGCGCAGGCCCTTCGTCATCCATCATGCCGAAGAGGTTGGACTGGCCGGCCTCGCGGTCGGCGCGGAGGCGCGCGGCGCGATCGAGCGCCGACTCGAGGCCCGCGAAGAGCACGTGGCGCCGCGGATCCACGGAGTCGAACGAGCCGCTCTTGATGAAGCTCTCCACCGCGCGCTTGTTCGCGGTCTTCATGTCGACCCGCGAGCAGAAGTCGTCGAGCGACGTGAACGGCCCATCGTTCCGCGCGTTCACCACCGACTCGGCCGCGCCCTCGCCCACGTTCTTGACCGCGGAGAGCGCAAAACGCACCGCGCCGTTCTCGACCGTGAAGTCGACGAGCGACGCATTCACGTTCGGCGGCAGGACGGTGAGCCCGAGGTCGCGCGCCTCGGCGGAATACGCCACCAGTTTGTCCGCGTTCGCCTTTTCCATGGTGAGGAGCGAGGCCACGAAGAACGCCGGATAGTTCGCCTTGAGGTACCCGGTCTGGTACGCGATCCACGCGTAGGCCGCGGAGTGCGACTTGTTGAAGCCGTAGCCCGCGAACATCTCGATGTGGTCCCAGATCTTGGTGGCCTTGGCCACCGCCACCTTGTTGGCGACACACCCGCTCACGAACTTGTCCTTCTGGGCGGCCATGACCTGGGCGTTCTTCTTGCCCATGGCCTTGCGCAGCATGTCGGCTTCGCCCATGGTGAAGCCCGCGATCGCCGCCGCGATCTGCATGACCTGCTCCTGGTAGACCATGATGCCGTAGGTCTCGCCGAGGATCGTCTCGAACGACGGGTGCTCGTACGTCACCTTCGTCTGCCCGTGCCGCCGCTTGACGAAGTCGTCGATCATCTGCATCGGGCCGGGGCGATACAGGGCGTTGAGCGCGGTGAGGTGGCCGAGCCGATCGGGCTTGAAGCGCCGTAGGACGTCCTTCATGCCGTCGGACTCGAACTGGAACACGCCGTTCGTCTTGCCCGCAGCGAAGAGCTCGTAGGTCTTCTTGTCGCCATCCTGCAGGGTCGACAGGTCGAGCTTCTCGCCGGTCTGCTCTTCGATCATCTTCACGCAGCGATCGATCAGAGTGAGGGTGGAGAGGCCGAGGAAGTCCATCTTGAGGAGGCCGATCTCCTCGACGCCCTTCATGTCGAACTGCGTGACCACCGACTCCGTGCCCGGGAACTTGTAGAGCGGCACCAGGTTCGCGAGCGGCTCGGGCGAGATGACGACGCCGGCCGCATGGGTCGACGCGTGGCGCGTGGTGCCTTCGAGGCGCTTACCGATGTCGACCACGCGCCTGGTCAACTCTTCCTTCTTATACGCGTCGGCCAGCGCGGGCGAATCCTGAAGCGCCTTCTCGAGGGTCATCCCGAGGTCGGCCGGCACCATCTTGGCGATGCGGTCGCTGTCCGCGAAGGAAAGATCGAGCACGCGCGACACGTCCCGCACCACCGCCTTCGCCTTCATGGTCCCGAAAGTGATGATCTGAGCTACGTTCTCGCGCCCGTACTTCTGGGTGACGTAATCGATCACTTCCCCGCGCCGGTTCTCACAGAAGTCGATGTCGATATCGGGCGGGCTGATGCGTTCTTCGTTGAGGAACCGCTCGAAGATCAGACCGTTCTCCATCGGATCGACGTCGGTGATCTTGAGCGCGTAGGCGACAAGGCTCCCCGCCGCCGAACCACGGCCCGGCCCCACGGGAATGCCCCGCTTCTTCGCGAAGGCGATGAAGTCGCCCACGATCAGGAAGTACGCGGAGAAGCCGACGCGGTGGATGACCCCGATTTCGCGAGAGAGCCGCGCCTCGTAGTCCGCGAGCGGCACCTTCAACCGCCCTGACGTGGCCAGCGGCTCGAGCACCTTGAGCCGCTCCGCGAAACCGTCGCGCGTCACCTTCTCGAAGTAGGTCTCCGTGGTGTAGCCCGCGGGCACATCGAACTTCGGGAACTTGTGGGTGGTGTCGAGCTTGAACTCCACCATGTCCGCGATCTTCACGGTGTTCGAAAGCGCCTCGGGGACGTGGCCGAACAGCGCCTCCATCTCCTCCGCACTCTTCACATAGAACTCATCGGTCTCGAACGCGAACCGATTCGGATCGGCCAGCTTCTTCCCCGTCCCGATGCAAAGCAGCACCGCGTGCGCCTCGTGGTCGTCCTTGTGAAGATAGTGCGCATCGTTCGTAGCCACAAACGGCAGACCCGTCTTCTTCTGGATCCGCATCAGACCCTTGTTCACCTTGGTCTGATCGGGAATCCGGTGATCCATCAGCTCCAGGTAGAACCGGTCCTTCCCGAAGATGTCGCAGAACTCCATCACCGACTTGATGGCCCCCGCCTCGTCGTCCCGCATCAAAGACTGCGAAATCTCGCTGGCCAGACACCCCGAGAAACCAACCAGCCCCTTGCTGTGCTGAGCCAGAGCATCCTTGTCGATCCGAGGCCGGTGATAGAACCCCTCGGTGTAGCCGATCGACGAAAGCTTCGCGAGGTTGTGATACCCCTCGTTCGTGGTCGCGATCATCCCAAGGTGGTTGTAGGCGTTGGCAATCCCCCCGCCACTCTTCTCGAGCCGCGACCCGAGCGCGACGTAGCTCTCGCACCCGATGATCGGCTTGATCCCCGCCTTCTTGCAGGCCGAAGCCCACCCCACCGCCCCGAACATCGCGCCATGGTCGGTGATGGCCATGGCCTTCATCCCCATCTCCTTGGCCGCCTTCGCCAGCTCATCCAGATGGCACGCCCCGTCGAGCAGCGAGAACTCAGTGTGGAGATGCAGATGAACGAACTCGGGAGCAGCCATGGAGGCGGACGGAGTTTAGCCGGGGGCTGGAGACAAGTGATGCCTTCTTAGGGGTGACCTTCATGCTGGTCGGGCAGTCGCACTGTGGCAGGCCGTCGCAAGCGACACTATGACTCGCCGTCGTCAAAGTCCTCATCTTCGACGGCAACACCGAACGCACGACAGATCCCCGCGGCATAGGTCTGATCCTTCTCTGAGAAATAGCCTCGCGACTCCGCGACGTTCCAATTCACGAAGATTTCGGCATCCTCTTCGGTCGTCCATTTCGAGGCGACCCACGTTCCACCCTTCGACGCGAACCCTCCCGAGGGGAGCTCAGTTGCTTCCCGAGAGAAGACTACGGTTGCGAACTCGACCGGCGCCTGCGGCGGCGCCACTTCGGAGGGGGGATCGCCGGCCCAGAAAGCGTGCAGCATTCCGCGCGCAAATTGAATCGCGTTGTCGGCATCCGGAAATGAAACTCGGGCCTCGCCCCACGCGATCGGCGGGTCCCCCTGGGCGGGTGAGCCTCGCTCGACGAACGAAAACCGTGCTCTGGGCTCATCGAGGGTCTCGCAGGCGTAGGTCGTCCAGTCATCGGGACCTACGACGCGTTTCGAAATGACGAACTCCCACTGGGGTATGAGATCCGGGTCTCGGCCCTCGGGAACCGCGATGCGCACACCCTCCGGCGGATTGGCGGCAAAAGCCGCGCGCTTGGCCCTCTCCTTCTCGATGATCGCCTTGATCGACTCCGTCGCAGACGCCCCCACGTAAGGATCCAAGATCGCTTTCTGCCAAGCGGCGAGGGGGCTCAGAATGCTTCCTTTGTACTCCCCATAGATCTCAGCGCGGCGCTCGGAGCACATGTCTCGCCACGCCCAGGCGAGGACAGCGATCTCGATGAGGCCGAGGAAGGCCGCCAGCAGCAGACCCCAGCTCGAGACAAGGAACGTGCGCGCGGAGCCCCAAAGTGCCATCACTGCCACCAAGAACGCGAGCGGTGAGACGGCACTGACGAAATGCGCGCGGGCTTCCTTGTCGATGACGGACCGTGAAACGGGGCCGATGATTCCGGCGTTCAAAAGACGCCGCTTCAGATACTGGTCGGTGACCCCGTACCAGGCGCCTGCCGCGAGTGAGTGCCAGGCGACCAAGACCGCGATGGCAGCAATCAGGTTGAGGAGGATCGCCACGCCGGTTTATACGCCACTCGCCTCGTGATCGTCCTTATGAAGGCGGTGCGCTTCATTGGTAGCCACGAACGGCAGCCCCGTCTTCTTTCCGATCCGCATCAGATCCCTAGCCGCCTTCGCCAGCTCATCGAGATGGCACGCCCCGTCGAGAAGCGAGAACTTAGTGTGGAGATGCAGATGAACGAATTCGGGAGCGGCCATGGAGGGGGCGGAGTTTAGCCGGGGGGCTTCATCCGTCATTGCGAGGAGGCGGCGGAATACAGGCGACGAAGCAATCCCGTATCTGTCGCCCCACGATGTACACTGTACGCATGGAGATCTCCGCTACCGAAAGCCGCAAGAGGCTCTTTCAGTTGTTCGACGCCTGCGATCGCGGCGACGACGTGCGCATCGTTCGGCGAGGCACCACGTATCGCCTCTCCGTCGCCGCTCCGCGCAAGAAGCCGGCCAAGGCATCGATCACGCTGGAGTGGGTGGACCCCGCGGTCGAGCGAGGGCAATGGACGTTTGAGACATCCGCCAAAGGGAGCGTCGCCTTCAAGGCACGGAGGTGATTCTCCTCGACACCCACGCGGCGATCTGGCTTCTCGGCGGCCACCGCCGCGCGGACGCACTCATCGCTTCCGACAAGCCCCTCTTCCTGTCTCCCGTGAGTCTCCTGGAGTTTCGTTTCCTGATCGAAGCGGGAAAGCTCCGCATCGCGGAGCGTGACTGGGAAGAACGTCTGACCCACGACCGGAGGTTCCGCATCGACAACTGCCGTGTGGGCGACATCGTCGCGGCCTCCGCGGACTTGAGCTTCACGCGTGATCCCTTCGACCGGCTGATCGCCGGTCACGCGCTGGCGCGTGGCTATCGCCTGGCCACGGCCGACGATGTGCTACTCGAACACCTGCCCCGCACCCGCGTCTTCCCGCTGTAGGCGCCGGGCGATGGTCTGAGCCACGCGCGCACGACGGGGACGGGCCGGAAACCGCGACCCCGTGGCATGCTCTCCCCGTGAAGCTATCCGTAGAAACAGAGAAAGAGGTCGACGGCCGCTGGATCGCCGCCATCGGTCCCGTTGGGGCACTTGCGTATGGCGCCACAAAGGCCGAGGCCATCCGTAAGGCGAAGGCGATCGCCCTGGAGGTCCTGGCGGATCGTTTGAACGCTGGCGAATCCGCGGCAACCGGTCGAAAGACCCGGAAGCCGACGACGTTCAGCGAACTGCACTTTGTCGCGTAACTGACCATCCAGTAAGGCCGGCCGGGTCTACGCCGCGCTGCTTCGGATCGGCTGGAAGCACACTCGTACGAAGGGATCCCACAAGCTCTTGGAGCTGGCAGGCCGACCGCCCTTCCCGTTCGCGTTCCACGACGGCGAGGAGATCGGCCCACGGATGCTCGCTCAAATCGGCAAGCGCACCGGCCTGCGACCCGAGGACCTGTAGACCGTAGCTTGTCTGTGCATGGCATGCTCCCACGATGAGCAAGGCCTTCACCAAGGACGATGGCGCGGAGGATCCGCCGTTCGTAGCACCTCGCGCTCCGCTGCCTGCCGGCGCGCCGAATTACGTCACGCCCCGGGGACTCGCCTTGCTGCGCTCGGAACTGGTTTCATTGGAAGCATCGCGCTCATCGATTCCGCTGGAGGCGAGCGCAGACGCGGCATCGGCGCGGTCGGCTCTTCAGACCCGGATTCAAGAGCTGAAGGCCCGCCTGGCCAGCGCCGTGCTCGTGGACACTTCGGAGCGGCGGTCTTCCGATGAGGTGAGGTTCGGAGCGCGGGTGATGGTGCAAGGCGACTCGCCGCAGCCGCGCCAGATCGACATCGTCGGCGTCGACGAAGCGGATGCGGCCAGCGGACGGATTGCGTTCGTGGCGCCACTCGCGCGCGCCCTCCTCGGCAAGCGCCCGGGCGACGTGGTCACCTTTCGTACGCCTCGAGGTGAAGAGGAGCTCGAGGTGGTATCGGTGACGTACGGCGCACTCGACGGGGACGAGCCGGAAGCCTAAGAGCGACCGTCATCCTTTCGTGGTCGCGAGCCCTCGCAATGCCCCCGCCGCTCTTCTCCTGCCGCGACCCAAGCGCCATGTAGCTCTCGCACCCGACGATCGGCTTGATCCCCGCCTTCTTGCAGGCCGAAGCCCACCCCACCGCCCCGAACATCGCCCCATGCTCCGTGATGGCCATGGCCTTCATCCCCATCTCCTTAGCGGCCTTGCCCAGCTTCCCAAGATGGCACGCGCCGTCGAGCAGCGAGAGCTCAGTACCGAGATGGTCGGTCGCTGAGTCACGAGCCACTCCGTCATGAAGACGCAGCCCCTGACCCCGGCACCCGTCGCCGTCATTGCGAGGAGGCCATCGAGAAGCGTCCGACGAAGCAACCTCGCGAGGCGCATGTAGCGCGGCGCTTCAAGGGCTGAGAGCCGACGGCTTCGTCATTACGTTCCGTCCAACGTCTCGAGAATCGACTTGGGCCCCCTCACCACGTCCATCCGAGGCTCTCTCGTCAGCACTCTGTCCGTGGACACACCCTCGAGTTTGCTGGCCTACGGGCCAGTTCAGTCCATGAGAGGCCCACCAAGCGGGCTCTGCGGGGCCGAGTCTGCTATTCATAGGGCATGGGAATCGGCGCGCTTCGGAACCGGCTCTGCGAGTGTGGGAGCGGACTCAAGCGAAAAGTCTGTCACGGCGACTCGGACACGGGTTTTCGGAGTGGGAAAACTGTCGTCGGATTACGGAGCCAAATTCCCCACGTCCCGCTTACCGGGCGGCGGTGCGCTCGAGCCGCTGCCAGCCTGCTCGCCGAGATCCGGGCACTGAACGTGACCCTCCCGACCTCGTCTCATCTCGCGACGCTGTTGCGCAGGCTTGAAGCCCTGGGACAGCAGTGCCCAGGCCGATTAGCGGATGGGGCACTCACCCCTGAGGAAGCAGGCGTGGCTCGCTACATCGATCAGGCTGAGCGACTTGAACTGACGCTCGCCACTCTACGGAAGCGTGGGCTTCTCCGCGCTGGGGACGCTAGGCTTCGCGGACTAAGGAAGGGTCTAGATCGGCTTCGCTCCTTGACCCTTCCTGCACAGGATCATCTTGCAGAACTTGAGTTATGCGCCTGGCTGGCCCGAGGGGGCCTTGATGTGGCCTTCGAGGAACCCGATATCGTCGTCTCTGGGATCCGCGGACTCGATCGCCTTGGCGTGGCGGTAAAACGGCCACGATCCATCAAGGCCACACGAGGTCTGTTCCGGTCAGCTACGGAACAGGCTCGCCGCGCAGGCATTCCCACGATTGTGGCGATGTGCCTCGATGCAGCCTTGCACACGCAGACCCGAGACGGAATATCGGAAGCGCATACCTCGACGGAACAGGCCCTCAACAGCCTGCTGGAGCGTCGATTCGAGGCCACAGTAAAGGCTTCGCGAGTCGGCCTAGACACTGACTCATTTGTCGTAGGCGTCCTTTGGATCGGGCTAAGCACGGGCTGGATTGCGTCGAGAGGCCCGCTATCCGCAGGCTACGCCCGGCGGTTTTATGGCGAATTCGACCTAAATCTCGACAACTGGTCCAGCCTAGCCGGCATCGGACAAGCGCTCATGGTGCCCCTCCGCCGAGGTATGCCCTAAGCACCTGTGAATCGACATTCTGCCGGATGAGGCAGGTCTGAACCTACTTCGAGTCTCGCACTCGGCGCTGACGCGCTGCAACGATGAGCCCTGCGGGTGCATCGAGCCAGCCAGGAGGGTACACATCGGCGATCGTGGACAACACATCTGCTTCGATTCGGCGTTCAAGATCATCCAGATACTCGAGGAACTCCCCTTTGGTGCGAAGACTGAACAGCTTGGCCCCAAACTTGGATGCGACGGACTTAAGCGGCTCTTCGCTGAAGAAGCCTGCTATCTCATTGTCCACAAACATGGCGTCGCAAAATGGGAGGAGTGTCGAGAGGGCGACAACGTCGGTGCTGAATCCGCTACTTGGGAGTCGCTTCTGGCCACTCGCCGCCTTGCGGGCCATAGAGGCGTAGAGGTGAGACGAGAGTTCTACTCTTGGCAGGTCACAGAAGCCGCCAGACCTCAAAAAGTCGACCACTCGCACCAGGGCCGTTTCGCCGGGAACGCCTGCTCGCTCAGCCACGGATCGCAGCGTGTTCACGAGCACTGCTGCAGGTGGAGGCGCCGCAAAGACCATGGACCCCTGAACCTGCTGGTAGTACTCGCGGGTCAGCTTGATCATTGAAGGACCGAAGCTGCGAGCCTCAAATGTCTGAGTGTCCGCATAGGACTCACTCCGGGACTGCCATTCTCTGAAGATGGCATTGAGGGTCATCGCGCCCCCGTGGCGAAGGCGACGGAGTTCTTGAATGTCCGTTTGAGAGCGAGGAATCTGCACTTTGACGCGCAGATGGCCCAACCACGCATTGTGATTGCCAGTAAGTACATCCTGCCTTTCAATCCTCCTCTCACCGAATTTCGCCGGGTCGAGGAGCCTCGCGAACGCCAGCTGGGCTTGAAGACTCAATATGGTTTCGGAATCCTTGAATCGGACTCCTCCGGAGAAGTGCTCATACACTGTCTCCAAACTATCGAACGATGGGTCACCAGATAGTAGGGATTCCTCGTCGTGGAACAGCGACTGAGGGCAGCTGACAGCGTGCAGCCTCACTAGCCGAGTTAGCTTCTTATAGACGGTCGTCCAGAAAGGCTCCTGCCGCACTCTCTCAACCGCCCGCGACTCTGGATCTAGAAGTTTGGCGACGTTGCTGATCAGAAACTGGTCGACGTACACGATGGATTTGGAGAGAGCTGGAAACTCGCACACGTCGTCATAACCGCAGGCGAGGCATCTCCGCTGATACGACGGTTCACCTCCGAACAAAATGACGACACCGTATCGCGGGGCCTTGCAAAGGGGGCACTCGCGAAACGGTGGCGAAGTCATCAGGTCCTTGAGGGTCTTACCTCCCTTGCTCGATGTCTGGTTTCTCGCCATGGTCTGGGTAAAGGGCCAGACGGTGTTCTACCTCATTTCCAGCCGTCGCTACGTGAGGGACAACGTGTCAAGAAGCCATCGAACGCGCAGTGTGCGACGGGGCCGACGCCGGCGATGAGAGTGGCGCGACGGGATTGCTTCGTCGCGCCACAAACGGAGTGGCTCCTCGCAATGACGGAGCGATCCAGACACCGGCCTGAGGACGTCGGCTCGGCGGCTTCGAAAGCCCGGACCGCCCCGGTGCGCAGAGCCGGGCGTCTGAACGCCACTACTCGCTGATACGCCTGGAAGAGCTGCGAGTGGATCCCGCAGCACGGGTACCACATGCGCGGCGACCCATTTCGGGAAGAGCGATTCCGCAAGACGTCCTGCTGAACGGCTCGAGTTCCGGATTCCCTGCTCCGGAAGCGCCGGGAATGAGGGTGTGCCGGATCCACCGATGACAAGCGACTCGCGGGCGACTATTCTGCCCGCCGAATGAGTGCCGCGGATTGGATCAACAGCCTCGGCAACGACTACCGGGACCGTGATCGCCTGCGGGCCGCGGGGCTCGCCTATGGTTTCGCTTCCTTCATCGCACCACAGTGGAATGCGCCCTGGTTCAATCGCGGGCTCATCGCGAAGTCTCAAAGGCGATGGGCCGATTGCCTGGCCTTCAGCCGGAAGGCCGCGACGCTGGATCCGAACGACCCGCCGGCCTGGTGGAATCTGGGCATTGCGGCCACCGCGCTCGGAGACTGGAAGACCGCTCGCGAGGCGTGGTCAAGGTATGGCATCAGCGTACCCGAGGGCGCCGGCCCAATCGATATGAATCTCGGTCTCGTGCCCATCCGCGTCTCCCCCGCCGGGAACGCGGAGGTCGTCTGGTGCCGGCGCCTCGACCCGGCCCGGGCCCTGATACGCAACGTTCCCATGGCCGAGAGCGGACGCGGCTATGGCGATCTTGTCCTGCACGACGGTGAGCCGAAGGGGACTCGAAGCATTGAAGGCCGGGAGGTTCCGGTCTTCGACGAACTGCAGCTGCTGACGCCTGGCCGGTTGCACACGTTCAGGGTGACCATCACGGCGCCGACGCCGGCCGATCTCGAAGAGCTTGACGCCTCCACCGTCGATGACGAGTTGCAGATCGAGGACTGGACCTCCTCCCTTCGATGGCTCTGCAAGAGTTGCAGTGAGGGTTCGCCCCATGAACACTGCGGCGGGCAGGAGGACGACGGGTGGCGGGAGGAGAGGCTCCTCGGAGTGGCGGCGGCCTCGGAGGAGTCGGTTCAAGCCCTGCTGTCCGAATGGTCGAGAAAGAGCGACGGACGAGCGCTGAAGTCCATCGAGCGTGTCCTGGCGAGGTCCCGGGTGACCGCCAGCTGACGCGGGATTGCTTCGGCGCCGCACAGACGGAGTGGCTCCTCGCAATGACGGGCCACCGGAGTTGATCGTGGGCTGGTAACGAACCTGTGTGTAACGAACTGTGTTGACCGCGCCGGCGACCGGGTGTGAAATGCGCCATGGGCCTCGAACGCCGTCGCCGGGTGCTGGGTGAGATCGGGATTCCGCTTCTTCTGGGCGCGATGATTTACGCGCTTCGCTATTCATCAGCGGCAGTACCCAGCGTCCTCCTTTGGAGCGGGCCCGGCCTGCTCTGGTCGTATGCCACAGTCGCGTGGGTTGCGGGTGCCTGGGTCGGAAGCTCCGACCGAGAGCGATACCTTTGGATAGGGGCCGCCCTCTCGCTCGGCCCGGCGTGGGAAGTCGGTCAGCACCTTCATTGGGTCGCAGGTACCTACGACCCCGTGGACGCCGCCTTCAACACCGCCGGCGGGGCGGCCGCACTAATCGTCCGGCGGATCATTGCGTGATTAGGCAACGCCGTGCGTTGAGCTTGATCGGCATCGTTGTCGCAGCGCTCCTGGGAGCCGCTACTTCGCGCGTTCGAATGATTCCAGACATCAAGATCGAGGTGAAGATCGTCGACGGGCAGTTGCTCTTGAGCAACCGAGACGACTTTGAATGGCGTGGGATTCGTCTTGAAATCATCGAACCGTGCATCCGGCCAATCTCCTGGAACTCCCTCAAGCCAGGCGAAACATGGAGAGTCGATCTCAAGGCGCTCCGCCCCCTGGACGGCCTCCCTTTCGACCCCAGCCAGGACCTCCGGAAGTTCAGGGTTCATGTGCACGAACCCGAGGGCGATGCCGGATGGCCGCCTTCTCTGAGATGGGGTGAGCCCTCCCGAGACAACGGGAGGCCAAGACGAAGTTGTTCAGAATAGCCCGACGGCTGTCTGCGTCCTCGGGCGAGTCCCTGCCATTCCGATCGGCGCAACCGGCGGCGCGAGCGTGCCGGGCGCGAGATTCAACGTGAGACCCGCATCGCGCGACACGCGAGATTGCTTCGTCGCGACACAGACGGACTGGCTCCTCGCAATGACGGAGCGGGGACCCGAGCCTGAACTCGTTCTCGGAAAGCCGATTCGAGTATGACCAGCGAAGCTGAGGCCCTGAGCTCCGCTGCGGTTTGGGCGACGCGCTCCGAACGGACGGGGAGTAGTTCTCGGATAGTCTCCAAGTTTGAGGCTTCTCTGATGCGCGCCTTCGTCCTCACTCGTTACGGCGGTCCCACAGCTGCGGAGCTTCGCGACGTCGCGGTACCCGAGCCCGGTCCGGGCGAAGTTCAGATCGCGGTGAAGGCCGCGGGACTGAGTCCGGTCGACTTCAAGATTCGCGAGGGCCAGTTGCGCGTGGTCCACATTCACGCTGCCCGTCGTCATGGGCTGCGAGTTGTCCGGCGTCGTGACTTCCGTCGGGGCCGGCGTCCAGCGGTTTCGGGCCGGCGACCTTGTCTACACCCGCGTCGCCAAGGATCGTCTGGGTGCTTTCGCGGAGACGGCATGCGTTCATGAAGACCTCGTCGCGATCAAGCCCGCGTCGCTGGACTTCGTTCACGCGGCCGCCGCGCCGCTCGCGGCCCTCACCGCGCTGCAGGGACTGCGCGACGAGCTTCTGGTGAAGCCCGGCATGCGCATCTTCATACCGGGAGGCGCGGGCGGCGTCGGGACGTTCGCGATCCAGCTCGCCAGACATTTCGGAGCGTCGGTCGCGACCACGGCCTCGACGCGCGGGCGTCCGCTGGTCGAGCGCCTCGGCGCGGAGGTGATCGTCGACTACACCTCCGAGAGCTTCGTGAAGGTGCTCAAAGACTACGACGGAGCCTTCGATCTGGTTGGAGGAACGACCCTCGCTCGCGCGTTCTCCGTGGTCCGCCGCGGCGGTGCGGTCGTGAGCATCGCCGGGCTTCCCGAACCCACCACGGCGATGAAGGACATGGGAGGCAGCATCGGGCTCGCCGTGCTCTTCTGGTTCCTGAGCGCACCCATCCGCCTCCGTGCGCTGATCGCCGGCGTCCGATATCGCTACCTGTTCATGCACCCAGGTGCTCGGGACCTCGAGACGATCGGGGCGCTCGTGGACGCGAAGAAGCTCGAGGTCGTCGTCGACAAGGTGTTCCCGTTCGCGGAGATTCGAGAGGCGTTCGCCTACCTCGAGCAGGGCCGCGCCAAGGGGAAGGTTGTCGTCACGATGTAGGGCCACCGGGTGGCCGCCAACTGACGCGGGATTGCTTCGTCCCCCAAGGGGAGGCTTCGCGCTCGCGCTGCGAACGGAGTGGCTCCTCGCAATGACGACCGGAATTGAGGCGAGCGAGTGGCCCATTCCTCTCCCCGCGGAACGGACCTGAACCGGCTCGGCCCGCTGGGAGCCCGTGACCGAATCGACCCGCTAGACTGAGATGGCGATGACTGTTCCGAGCGTAGTTGAAGCAAAGCACGACGGGCGATTCCG
>JAIBCN010000257.1 GCA_019694155.1 Vicinamibacteria bacterium
CGGATCGAACGGCAACGGCGGTGGTGGCGGGTCGGAGCAGGGCAGCGGCGGCTCCGGCGAGGGCGGCGGCTCGCGCGGCGGGGGAGGCGACTCCGGGAGTTCGGGGGGCGGCTCGTCTAGCGGAGAGTAACCGCCTCCTCACAGCTGCGAACCGTCGCGACGGACGCGAGGTCCGCGAGCGCGGCGTCGTGCTGCTCCTTCTTCCACGCGGCGCACCCGTCCGAAAGGACCACAACGCTCAAGTCACGCGCGTGGGCGTCCCTCACGGTTGAAGCCACACCCCCGTTCGTCACCACGCCGCCCACGAGCAGCGTGCCGATCCCCGCGCGGCGCAGCACCCATTCGAGCCGGCTCATGTAGAAAGCCGAGTACGCGACCTTCTCCACGCGCATGTCGATGGGCCCGAGTTCCGCCACCGGGCTCTGGCCCCAGGAGCCGGGGGCGAAGTCGCCCCGGCCCAGGAACGGGCGCATCTTCCTCATGCCCTCGCTGATGAAGGGCGCGCCATCGCGGCCCGGCACCAGGGTGAATTCGGTGGAGATCACGAAGCCCCCGTTCTCCCGCACCGCGTCCGCCACGAGCCGCAGGCGTGCGGGCAGGGGCTCGAAGTCGGCGCACCGCACCCCGTTGCGCGGATAGGCGCCCGCCTCGTGAAAGAAGTCGTTCTGGACGTCGACGAGGACCAGGGCGGTGGCGGGGCCGGGATTGGGCATGCCGCGATCTTATCGACGCCGGCGTCGCGCGCAGGCCTTATCCTCCTCGTGCGAATGCGCAGTTTCATCGTGGGAACCGCCGGGCACATCGACCACGGCAAGAGTTCGCTGGTCAAGGCCCTGACCGGCACCGACCCCGACCGCCTGAAGGAGGAGAAGGAGCGGGGCATCACGATCGACCTGGGCTTCGCCCACGCGCCGCTGTCCGACGACATCGTCGCTTCCTTCATCGACGTGCCCGGCCACGAGAAGTTCGTGCGCAACATGCTCGCCGGAGTGAGCGGCATCGATGCCGTCCTCCTCGTCATCGCCGCCACCGAAGGAGTGATGCCGCAGACCCGCGAGCATTTCCACATCTGCCGCCTGCTGGGCATCGAACGGGGCCTCATTGCCCTCACCAAGGTCGACGCCGCGGATCCGTCCATGGTGGATCTCGCCGAGCAGGACGCCCGCGAACTCGTGCGCGGCTCGTTCCTCGAAGGCTCGACCGTCGTGCGCACTTCGACCCGCACCGGCCAGGGCCTCGACATCCTCAAGGCCGCCCTTCTCGACCTCGCGAAGCGGACCCGGGCCCGCGAGCAGACGGGTCTCCTCCGCCTGCCCGTCGACCGCGTTTTCACCCTCAAGGGTTTCGGTACCGTGATCACGGGGACGCTCACCTCGGGCCTCGTGAACGTCGGCGAGGAACTGGTCGTTCTCCCTTCCGGGAAGAAGGCGCGGGTGCGCGGCCTTCAGGTGCACGGCGAGACGGTGGGGATCGCGGTGTGCGGCCAGCGCACGGCCATGAATCTCGCGGGCGTGCTCGTCGAGGACCTCTCCCGGGGTGACCTGCTCGTGCGGGAGGGAACTCTTGAACCCACGCGGCTCGCCCATGTGGCGATCCGCCTGCTCGAGGGCTGCGCGCTCAAGTTCGATGCCCGGGTGCGCGTGCACGCGGCGAGCGCCGAGGTTCTGGGCCGGGTGAAGTTCACCGCGCCCGAGCTCACCAAGGGCGGGGCCGCCGTGGCCGAGATCCGCTTCGAGACCCCGGTGGTTCTCGGCCGCGGTGACCGCGTGGTGCTGAGGAGCTATTCCCCGCTCGCCACCATCGGCGGCGGGCGGGTCCTGGACCCTCATCCGCGCCCGAGGCGCCGCGCGGAGATCGCCGCCCTGCAGTCGGCCGAGGAGGAGAGCGATGAAGCCGCAGTCGCGCGGTTCCTTCGCGAAGCGGGCGCGGCCGGCCTCGACCTGGCGGCCCTCGCCGGTCGGATGACGCTGCCCGCATCGGCGGCCCGTCCCCTTCTCGCCTCGGTGCGCACCGCCGTCCCGCTCCATGGAGCCCCGGACCACTTCGTGGATGAAGGCATCCTCGCGGGTCTCGAGGAGGCCGCGCTCTTGCGCGTGAAGCAGCACCACGAGAAAGACCCTCTGGCGAAGGGCCTTTCGAAGGAGGAACTGCGCCGCCGTGTCTTCGGGCGAGCCCGCCCCGGCGTCTTCGAGACCGCCCTCGCGCGCATGGTGGGAGCGGGCAGGGTGATGGAGACGGCCGACCTCGTGGCCTTGACCTCGCACCGCGTCCGGCTCTCCGCGCCCGAGGACGCCGCGCGCGCCGCGATCGAGGCGGCCCTCCGCGCCGCCGGGCTCGAGGGGGTCTCCCTGCCGAACCTGCATCTCCAGATCGGGCAGGACCGGAAGCTCTGCGAGAACGCGGTGCGGATCCTGGTGCAGGAGAAGCAGGCCGAGCGCATCGGGGAAGGGCTGCTGATGGCGCGCACCGCCCTCGACGCGTTCCGCGCCGACGCGCGCGCGCGATTCCAGTCCGGCGCGAAACTCGACGTGGCCGAGGTAAAGGAGCTCACCGGCCTTTCGCGCAAGTACGTGATTCCCCTGCTCGAGTGGCTGGACCGGGAGAGGGTGACCCGGCGGGTGGGAGCGGCGAGAATCGTCCTGTGAAAGCGCAGGCGCCGAAGTCCACAGCGAGCCCGGGCGAAGAGCGAGTGGCGACTCTCGACGTCTCGGGCCGCCCGATCAGCGTGTCCATCCACGGTCACGGCCGGTGTGCCGTCGTCCTCGGGCCGGGGGCGGGGGGCACGCGCCTCACCCCGCAGCTCGTGAGTCTCGCGGGCTTTCTCGATCCGCAGAGCTTCACCACCGTCCTCTTCAACTTCCCCTATCAGGAGGCGCGCCGGAAGTTCCCGGATCCAGCGCCCGTTCTGGAAGAGACGGTGACGCGCGTGGCCGCGTTCGCCCGCGAGGACCTGGGAGCGGGGAAGGTCGTCCTCGGCGGGCGTTCGATGGGCGGGCGCATGGCTTCCCAGGCTGTGGCCTCGGGACTCGCCTGCGACGGCCTGGCTTTCCTCGCCTACCCCCTTCACCCTCCGGGTCAGGAGACGAAGCTGCGCGATTCGCACCTTCCTTCGATTCGCGTGCCCATGCTCTTCCTGCAAGGGACGCGCGACGAGTTCGCGCGCCTCGATCTTCTCGAGGCCGTTCTCGCCCGCCTTGGCCCGAACGCCCAACTCGCCCTGTTCGAGGACGCCGATCATTCCTTCAAGACGAGGCGCGGCGCCGCCGCCACTTCGCGGCAGACCGAGGCAGCCGTCTTCGCCCGGCTGGCCGACTGGCTGCGCGACGCCGTGCGCGTTCCGTAACGACGACGTCCCTTCAGACCTTCCCGCGGCCCACGAGGCCGTCCGCCCCAGTTCCTCAAGGCCGGAGGATTCGCCAGGCCACCAGCAGGCAGCCCACCGCGAACGCGCTCCCGCAGATGGGGAAGATGCGATCCGCGAACCACTTCGGAAGGAAGATGTCCGCGACCCCGGGCTGGATCGCCCCCTGCCGCTCGGCGAGCACGGTGAGCGGGCACTTGCCATCGCATGAAGCGAGTGCGACGCCCTCTCCGACGATCATCCAGATCCCCACCCATGTCCACCACCCGATCCGGTCCGCGGCCCCGGAGTAGCAGACCAGAATCACGCACCCGCTCAGAAGGAAGAAGGCGAGGGTGTGGACGACCTTGATCTGCAGAAGCGTCATCAGTCGGGACTATTCCCATCAGCGATTTGCGCGGTGCGCACCACGAGCCCCAGGATTGCGGTCGACGCGCCGCCGAGGCGCCTCGGGTGAAGATTACGCCTTCTCGAGGAACTCCCTGGCCCTCTGCCTCAGGGAGGCTGGGCCAGGCTTTGAGTGATCTACAAACGCCCGAAGGCAGTCGCGTGCCTTCGCGCTGCGTCCGGCGCGGGCGTGCGCGAAGCCCTCCCAGAACAGAGGCTCGGCTGCGCCTTGCCACAGGTTTGCCGCCTTGCGCGCCGCCGAGATTGCCTCATTCAGATCGCCCTCCTGCGTGCGCTCGTGGTACTCGACGATCGCCCGAGCGAGCGACACGTGTGCTGCCGGATCGTCCGTGCGGGCACGCACCGCGGCCTTGGCTCTGGCGATCTGCTCCCTGAGCGCATGCTCCGACCGTCGTTTACGCCTGCAGGTCAGGCAGCGAACGGGCACCGAGTCGAAGTTGAACTGGAGCGCCTCGTACCAGTGCTTCTGCTCAGCGGCTCGAAACGTGAACTCCTGGCCGCACTGCACACAGCTTCGCACTTCATCGAGATAGAAGTACTTTGGTACGTGGTGGGCCTCGCAGAACACCTGCCGCTTCACATTGCCACGGACGGCCCCTCGCGGGAGCGGAGGTTCGTATTCGGGATCGTGGCGCCACCACGAGAGATCCTGTCCACGCAGGCCGGTGGCGGTTACCTTGATGAGCGGTATCTCGCCGAACACTGGATCGCGCCTGACCCTGGGACCGGTGGGGCGGGCTGCGCGTGCCGTTCTTCGCCTGGCCTCGGCCCGGCGGTCTCGTGGGTATCTCTTGTCCACGCTCTCACTTCACTCAAGATGGGTCGAACGCGGGGCTTCAGCTCACGGGCGCGCGGCGCGGCCGCCGACGGGCGCGGTGCTACGTCCGCGCCATGTCGGCGTCGACCATCATGCGGACCAGGGCCTTGAAGTCCACCGCGGGCTTCCAGCCGAGTTTGGTCTTCGCTTTGGTCGGGTCTCCGAGAAGCAGATCCACTTCGGCGGGGCGGAAGAACTTGGGATCCACCACCACGTACTTCTCCCAGTCGAGGCCGGCGTAGCCGAAGGCTTCCACCAGGAAGTCCTTGACCGACCAGGTTTCGCCCGTTGCCACCACGTAGTCATCGGGCTGCTCCTGCTGGAGCATGCGCCACATGGCCTCAACGTAGTCGCCGGCGAAGCCCCAGTCGCGCTTGGCGTCGAGGTTGCCAAGATGCAGGTCCCTGGCCTTGCCCTTCTTGATGGCGGCGATGCCGAGGGTGATCTTGCGGGTGACGAAGTTCTCGCCGCGGCGGGGTGACTCGTGGTTGAAGAGGATGCCGTTGCTGACGTGCATGCCGTAACCCTCGCGGTAGTTGACCGCGATCCAGTGGCCGTACACCTTCGCGACACCGTAGGGCGATCGCGGATGGAAGGGGGTGGTTTCCTTCTGGGGCGTCTCCACGACTTTGCCGTACATCTCCGAGCTGCCCGCCTGGTAGACGCGGGTGGTCTTGAGGCCGGCCTCGTGGACGGCGTCGAGGAGGCGCAGGACGCCGAGGCCGGTGGTGTTGCCGGTGTACTCGGGCATCTCGAACGAGACCTTGACGTGGCTCTGCGCGGCGAGGTTGTAGATCTCGTCGGGGCCGATGAGCTCGAGGACGCGGGTGAGGCTCGAGGTGTCGACGAGATCGCCGTAATGCAGGTGCAGATCGTCGCGGATGTGGTCGATGCGCCAGGTATTGAACGAGCTCGAGCGCCGGACCAGGCCGTGGACTTCGTAGCCCTTCTGGAGGAGGAGTTCGGCGAGGTAGGAGCCGTCCTGGCCGGTGATGCCGGTGATGAGTGCTTTCTTCATGGTTTGCTTGAGCCTCTAGCGAAGGCCCGATTCACTCGGGCCGAAGCGTGGGGGTTTGGGGGGCTGAGCACGGCGAACGTCGCTCTGGTGCGGCCCCCCAGCTTGTTAGTCGGTAAACCTGTACTTGATGAGCGTCCAGAGGGCGGGGAAGCCGTCCCGCCACGTGATCTTCTTGCCCTCGGCGTAGTCGCGGCCGTCGTAGGTGATGGGGACCTCGTAGACCCGCGCCCCCGCCTTGAAGAGCTTGGCCGTGATCTCCGGCTCGATGCCGAAGCGGTTCGAATGGAGCGGCATGGGCTTCAGCATGTCCGCGCGGATCGCCTTGAAGCAGGTCTCCATGTCCGTCATGGTGGTGTTGTAGAGGACGTTGGTGACGAGGTTCAGGAACAGGTTCGCGAGGTAGTGGGTGAAGAGGTGGCAGCGGTGCCTTCCGATGAAGCGGGAGCCGAAGACCGCGTCCGCCTTGCCCTTGATGATGAGGTCGAGGAGATCGGGGTATTCCTCGGGCGAGTACTCGAGGTCGGCGTCCTGGACCACGATGACGTCGCCCGTGGCCTCCTTGATGCCGCGGCGGACCGCGGCGCCCTTGCCCTGGTTCTTTTCCTGATGGAAGAGGCGGAAGCCCTTGGGCCCGGCCAGGCGGTCGAGGATCTCACGCGAGCCGTCGGTGGAGGCATCGTTCACGATGATGACCTCCTTGCGGATGCCC
Organism: Vicinamibacteria bacterium; assembly: GCA_019694155.1. GTDB lineage: Bacteria > Acidobacteriota > Vicinamibacteria > Fen-336 > JAGNNV01 > JAGNNV01. Next base: position 6,314 of record JAIBCN010000257.1, read on the forward strand.
GGCACGGCGTTCACCCGGTCGATGATCTCCTCCACCGTGTTCTTCTCGTTGAACACGGGGATGATGACCGACAGCAGCGGGTCAGGGAGGGGATTGGGACGCCTCATCTTTCGCTACTGTATCCCTGCGGATGCGCCTTCCGCCATTTCCAGGCCGTCTCCACGATCTCGTCGATGGAGGCGACCTGCGGTTCGAAGCCCAGGATGGCGAGCGAACGCTGGGGCGCGGCCACGAGAGCGGGCGGGTCGCCGGGCCGCCGCGGCCCCACGGAGTGAGGCACTTTCGTCCCCGTCACGCGCTCGACCGACTGGATGACCTCGCGCACCGAAGTCCCGCGTCCGGTGCCGAGGTTGATGGGCGTGAACGGCGCCTCCGTGCGCTCGACCGCGTCGAGGGCGAGGACGTGGGCGCGAGCCAGATCGTCGACGTGGATGTAGTCGCGCAGGCACGTGCCGTCCGGGGTCTCGTAGTCGTCGCCGTAGATGGTGAGGGGCCCGCGACGTCCGGCGGCCGCGTCGATGGCCAGGGGAATCAGGTGCTCCTCGTGCGTGTGGTCTTCGCCGAGCGAACCGTCGCGTCGGGCCCCGGCCGCGTTGAAGTAGCGAAGGGCGATGGCCCGGACCTGGCCGATGCGCGCGTACGCCTCCAGCACCTGTTCGAAAGCCCGCTTCGACACGCCGTAGGGGTTCACGGGCTCCTTCGGGTGATCCTCGTTTAGCGGCCCGCGGGGAACGCCGTAAGTGGCGCAGGTGGAGCTGAAGATGAAGCGCGAAACGCCCGCGGCCTTCGCGGCGTCGAGGAGGACGAGGCCCTTGATGAAGTTCGTCTGGAAGTACGAGCGCGGGTCCTTCATCGAGCCCCCGACGGACAGCAGGCCCGCGAAGTGGATGATCGCGTCGTGGTGGTCGAGTGCGGTGGTCATGGCGACGAGGTCGCCGATGTCCGCGCGCACGAACCGGGTGGCCGCGGGCACCGCCTCCGCGTGCCCGGCCGAGAGGTCGTCGATGACCGTGACCTGGTGCCCGAGGGTCAGCAGTTCGGCCACGGCATGCGAGCCGATGTAGCCGGCCCCGCCGGTGACCGCGACCCGCACCTAGCGGCGGCCCACGCCGACGTACTCGAAGCCCAGGGACTTGACCGTCTTCGGATTGAAGATATTGCGCCCGTCGAAGATGAGGGGACGGCGCATCAGCGCTTTCATCTTCAGGAAGTCGGGCTCGCGGAACTCGTTCCACTCGGTGGCGAGAAGAAGGGCGTCCGCGCCCTCGAGGGCGTCGTAGCCGTTCTTCGCCCACTGCACCGACTTGGGCAGCGAGCGCTTCGCGTGGTCCATGGCCTTGGGGTCGTAGGCCGACACCGTGGCCCCCTTCTCGAGCAGGCCTTCGATGATGAAGAGGGCGGGCGCCTCGCGGATATCGTCGGTGCGCGGCTTGAAGGCGACGCCCCACACCGCGACCTTCTTGCCCGCGAAGCCGCCGAGCAGCTTCTCCATGCGCGGCAGCATGATCGTCTTCTGCTTCGCGTTCACCCGCTCGACCGCGGCCACGATGTCCATGGGCGAGCCATACTCGCGGCTGGTGTGGTCGATGGCCTTCACGTCCTTGGGGAAGCAGGAGCCGCCGTACCCGAGGCCGGGGAAGAGGAAGGCGGGGCCGATGCGCGAGTCGGTGGCCATGCCCTTCCGGACCATCTCCACGTCGGCTCCGGTCGAGTCGCACAGGTTCGCGACCTCGTTCATGAACGAGATGCGGAGGGCGAGCATGGCGTTGCTCGCATACTTGGTGAGCTCGGCGGACACGTTGTCCATCACGAGGATCGGTTTGCCCGTGCGCACGAAAGGCTCGTACATCTCGCGCATGATGGCTTCGGCCCGCGGGTCGGACGTGCCGATGACCACGCGGTCGGGCTTGAGGAAGTCGTCGACCGCGGCGCCCTCCTTGAGGAACTCGGGGTTGCTGACCACGCTCACCGGGTGCTTGGTGCGGGCTTCGATCGCGGCCTTCACCTTGGCCGCGGTGCCCACGGGAACCGTGGACTTGTTGACGACGATCTTCGGGCCGTTCATGGCGTCCGCGATCTGCTCCGCCACCTTGAGCACGTACTGAAGGTCGGCCGAGCCGTCTTCATCCTGGGGCGTGCCCACCGCGATGAACAGAACGTCGCACTCCCGGACCGCGACGGTGATGTCGGTGGTGAAGCGAAGCCGCCCTTCCGCGACGTTCTGGACCACGATCTCGGCGAGGCCGGGCTCGTAGATCGGGATCTGCCCCTTGAGAAGCGCCTGGATCTTGGCGTCGTCGATATCGACGCCGATGACGCTGTTGCCGTTTTCGGCGAAACAGGCGGCCGCGACGAGGCCCACGTAGCCCGTGCCGACAACACCAATCTTCATGAGTTCCTCGTGGTTTCCTTGGCTTTGGGGTGGTTGCGGGGGCGGTTCATGTGCCTCGTTCCGTCGTCTCGATGGAGCTTCTGGGAGACGCGATCCCTGGCGAGGGATGGGCAGTTTAGCAAAGGCCCCTCGTCCCAGGCTTCCCCAGGAGCGGCCCCTCGGTCCCTCTTGTTGCAGCCGAAAGCGAGCGTATAGGCTTCGGCACGATGAAAGTCGCCCTCGACGTCCGTCCGGCGCTTTCCCGGCCCACCGGCGTGGGGGTCTACATCGGGGCGCTTGCCGAGGCCCTGCCGCGGCTGGAGCTAGGTTCCCGTTTCACGCTCTTCACCTCTTCGCTCCGCGAGCGCTGGTCGAAGGCTCCAGGAGGGCCGAACGTCGAGGTGGTCGATCTGCCCATCCCGGTCCGTGTGCTGAACTTCACCTGGAACCGCCTGTCCTGGCCGGCCATCGAGGACCTGTGCGGCCGCGAGTTCGACCTCGTGCATTCCCCCCACGCCCTCCTCACTCCGGCCCGAAGGGCGCGACGCGTCATCACCATTCACGACCTCTTCTTCTTCAAGTTTCCCGAGATGACCGAGGCGGAGATCCGCCGCGACTATGCGCCCCTCGTTCAGCGAAACGCGTCCCAGGCCGACGGAATCCTCTGCCCTTCCGAGCACACCGCGCGCGAGGTCGAAAGCCTCCTGCGGGTTCCCCGCGACAAGATCTGCGTCACGCCCTACGCGGTGGACCAGGCCTTCCGCGTGGCCCCCACTCCCGGCGAGGTGGGGGCGCTGCTGTGTCGTCTCGGCCTCTCGCGGGGCGGCATCCTCTACGTGGGCAGCGAGGAAAAGCGCAAGAATCTCCCCCGGCTGGTGGCCGCGTACCGGACGCTCGCGGAGCGGATCGCCGATCCGCCGCCCCTGGTGATGGTCGGTCCGGGCGAGTCGTTCGATTCGGGCGTCGAAGGCAGGGGCGCGCGCATCGTCTCCACCGGCTACCTCGAGACCCGGGAGATCCGCGCCCTGATGTCGGCCTCCCAGTGCCTCGTCCTGGTGAGCCTCGACGAGGGGTTCGGCCTGCCCGTAGTCGAGGCAATGACGGCGGGCCTCCCCGTGGTGTGCTCGAGCGGCTCGTCTCTTGCCGAGATGGCGGGCCCGGCGGCGGAGCTCGTGAACGACCCTCTCGACGAGGAGGCGATCGTGCAGGGTCTGTCCCGCGTCATCGAGGACGGCGAGCGGGCCGCCGAACTGCGCGCGGCCGGGCTCGAGCGGAGCCGGCTCTTCGATTGGGACCGCACGGCGGCGATGACTCTCGCCTTCTACCGCAAGGTGCTCGGATCGTGAGTCGATCGCTGCGCATCGGCATCGATGGCCGCGAACTGTCCGGGCATCCCACGGGAGTGGGCCGGTATCTGCGGAGCCTGCTCCGAAGGTTCGCCCTCGATCCGCGCCACCAGTTCGTCGTCTACGGCAGCGCCCCTTTCGCCCTTCCCGTCGATTCGGAGCGGATCGCCGGCCGCGTGGCCCCGGGCGGCCACCCCTTCTTCTGGGAGCAGAGGATTCTTCCCGCCGCTCTTCGTGAAGATTCGATCGACGTCCTCCTCTCGCCCGCCTATTCATGCCCGCTGTTTTCGGGCCTGCCCCGGGTCACCGCGATCCACGACCTGTCCTTCTTCGCCCGGCCCGGGGAGTTCGGCTTCGTTCACGGCCTGAGGCGGCGGGTGATGGCGCGCCTGTCCGCGCGCGTTTCGAAGAAGGTTCTCGCCTGTTCGGAGTTCACGAGGAGCGAGGTTCAGCGCCATCTCGGCGACGCCGCGGCCGCGAAGACCGAGGTGGTGCTCCTCGGCCCCGACGACGATCTTCCCCCCGGGCCGGGCCGGGAAGCGGCTCGCAGAGCGCTCGGCCTCGCGGAGGGCGACTTGTACGTCATTACGGTGGGCACGGTTCTGAGGCGCCGGAATGTCGGCGTCCTGGTCCGCGCCGTGGCGCGGCTCCGGGAAGCGATGCCGGAGATCCGCCTCGGCATCGTGGGGGAGAACCGGTCGCATCCCTTCGAGGATCTGGGGGGCCTGGCGAAAGGCCTGGGTTGCGCGGAGGCGGTCCGGGTGTCGGGCTTCGTGTCCGACGAAGAGGTGGCGGCCCACTACGCGGCCGCGGACCTCGCGGTATTCCTCTCCGAGTACGAAGGCTTCGGCCTGCCCGCCCTCGAAGCCATGTCGCGCGGCGTGCCCGTCGTCGTCGCCGACCGCGGAAGCCTGAACGAGATGTTCGCGAAGGGCGCCCTGGTGGTGGAGCCTGAAGAGACGGCGGTGGCCGCGGCGATGAACCGGGCGCTCAACGAGCCGAAGCTCGCGGCCGATCTGCGCTTCAAGGGCCTGGACCGCTCGAAGTCCTTCTCGTGGGTGCGCGCGGCCAACGAAACGCTGGCCGTCCTGGAAAGGGCCGCGTCGTGAGCGGGGCGCGGGTGACGGTCGTGGTCGTCACGTACAACTCCGCCGACGTCCTCGCCGACTGCCTCGCCTCTATCGAGCTCCACGCGCCGGGAACGCGCGCGATCGTCGTCGACAACGCGAGCACCGACGGGTCGGCCGAGGCCGCTCGGGCCGCGGGGCCTTTCGTCACCGTGCTGGCCTCGCCGGAGAACGAGGGTTTCTCGAAGGCGAACAACCGCGCGCTGCGGACGATCGACACCGAATTCGCGCTCGTCCTGAATCCCGACGCCCGCCTGACCGCCTCGACGATTCCGCAGCTGCTATCGGCCGCCGACCGCCTCAAGGCCTCGGCCGCCCTGGGCCCGAGGACCGTCTACGAGGACGGCCGCGTGCAGGTGAGCTTCGGCCCCGACCTGAGCCTCGCCGCCGAGTATCGCCAGCGGAAACTCGTGAAGGGGGTCAAGTCGGGCGCCGCCTGGGCGATCGAAGAACTGCGCGGGCTTCTCGCGGCGGAGCGCCAGGTCGACTGGATCTCCGGCTCCTGCATGCTCCTTCGCATGACCGCTGCCCGAGACGCGGGCTTCTTCGACGAGCGCTATTTCCTCTACGAGGAGGACGCCGACCTCTGCCTCCGCCTCCGCAAAGCCGGCGGCCAGGTCTGGCTCATCCCCCAGGCCGTAGTCGTCCACGCTCTCGGCACCAGCATGGCCAAGTCATCCAGGCGAGCCCGCGAGGCCTACGACGAGAGCCACCGTCTCTACTACCGCCTTCACCGCAACCACTTCGAGCAATTCGTTCTGACCGCTCTCATCAGGCTGAGCCGAGTCCTGGGTCGCTGACGCCTGCCCTGCTAGATCCCCGCGAGTTCTCTCCCCGTCAATCGGCGGAACGCTTCCAGGTACCGCGACCTCGTCCCCGCGATGACATCCGCGGGGAGATCCGGCCCGGGGTAGGTCTTGTTCCAGGTGAGCGTCTCGAGCCAGTCGCGGACGAACTGCTTGTCGAAACTCGGCGGCGTCCTGCCGGGCTCCACCATGGAAGACTCCCAGAAGCGCGATGAGTCCGGAGTGAGAGCTTCGTCGATCCAGATGAGGCCGCCCTTGACGATGCCGAATTCGAACTTGGTGTCGGCGATGGTGAGGCCCACCGACTCCGCGTGGCGCCGCGCCTTCTCGTAAATGGTGAGGGACGCGCCCCGCGCGGTCTCCGCGTGCTCGAAGCCCACGAGCTTCACCATCTGGTCGAACGAGATGTTCTCGTCGTGGCCGGTCTCCGCCTTCGTCGCGGGTGTGAAGAGGGGGAAGGGGAATTTCTGCGACTCGACGAGCCCCGCGGGAAGGCTGAGGCCGCAGATGGCCCCGGTCCTGCGATAGTCCTTGAGACCCGAGCCCGAGAGATATCCGCGCACCACGCATTCCACGGGCAGCGGATCGGTCTTGCGCACCACCATCGACCGGCCTTCGAGAAGCTCGCGATGGGGCTGGAGCGACGCCGGGAAGTCCGCCACCTCGGCCGCGACGATGTGATTGGGGATCGAACTCTCCAGCCGCTTGAACCAGAAGAGCGAAAGCTGATTCAGGACGCGGCCCTTGTCGGGAATGCCCTGGGGCAGCACCACGTCGAAGGCGGAAAGCCGGTCGGTGGTGACGATCAGGAGCTCCGTCCCGAGATCGTAGACATCCCGCACCTTGCCGCGGCGAAGAAGGGGAAGGTCGAGGGAAGTTGCGGTGAGGGCTTCACGCATGGCCCCCGGATCTTAGATTGTCCGAGCTCGCGGGGTGGGTAGTCGTGGGAGGGGGTTGCTTCGCGGCCCAAGGCCCGGCGTCGCGCTGGCTGACGCCAGCGATCGCGCGCGCGGTACCAACGGAATGGCTCCTCGCAATGACGAGCCTGGGCTGCGCCCTATCGGTCCTGCGGCGTGGGGGCGGGAGGCGGCGCCGGAGCCGCAGGATCCGCGGGCTTCTGGGCCTTGGGGAGCTTCGGCATCTTTGGGGCCTCGGGGATTTCGGGAAGCGGCGCCGCAGGCAGGGGATCGGCGCCGGGCCTTGGGCGGAAGCGCTGGTCGATCTCGGGCGCGTCGGGGAGATCCGCTTCATCCGTGTCGAGGTCATCCTCGCCCGAGACGCTGATGTCTCCGAGGCGCGAGCGCAGCTTGAGGAGCGGCCCGCCTGCCCCGATCGTCGCCTTCAGCAGGCGCTTCCCCTGCTCGGACGACTTCAGCGCGCCCACGTCGCCTTCAACGCTGCCTCGTTCGACGCTCGCGTCGATGAGCGCGTTGATCGAGTTGGGCAGCGCGAGGGTGACGTCGCCGATGTCCACCTGGATGTCGATGGGCGACAGCACGCTGCGCACCGGCTTCACCCGCACGTCGCCGCGCTTCACCGTGATGTTCAGCGGCCCCGAGAAGTCGGCCGCCTTCACGTCCTCGCTGTCCGTCTCGAGCTTCGCTCCTTTCAGGAAGCCGTGCGCGTGGATTCCCCCGTGCTCGTTCGTGACCTCGAGAAGACCGGCCACGTCCGACACCGAAACCTCCTCGAACGTATTCTTGATGAGCACGCCGGCCGCGGCCTTCAAGAGCTTCACGTGGCCGCGCTGATTGTCGATGTTGATCCGGCCGGCGACGTTCTGAATGTCGATGTCGCCCTGGTTGTTCAGGACGACATCGCCCTTCACGTCGTCGATCCGCAGGTCCGAATGCTCGCCCGAAGTGGTGAGCGCGCCCGCGATCTTCCGCGCCTGCAGATCCGAGAACTTCAGGTTCGCGGTCAGGGACGCGAGGTCGATGGCGCTCAGGTTGCCGTGGGTCACGTCGACCTTCGAGGGGGCGAGGAGCTTCTCCACGTGCGCGTCGCCGTATTCCACCTCGACCCGGCAGCCGAGGGTCGCCGATATCACCTCGAGGGCGCCGTGGCGGTTCTTGGCGATGCACTCGCCGGTGACGTCGACGACGCGCATGTCGTCGAACTCTCCCGATACGTTCACGGCCTTCGCCCCTTCGACCACGATCTTCCCGTGCCGGTTGGTGATGCGGGTGTCGAGTGGAGTCGGAGTTTCGATCTCGATGTGGGTCTTTACCCGGTACTCCGCGCCCGGATCGCGCGTGGTTCCGATCTTCAGCAGGGCGCCTTCGCGATTGACCGCGAGCTTCACCTTGTCGGAGATCGACTCCGCGCTCTCCGAGCGGCGGGTGAAGACCTCCTTGCGCAGGCCGATGCTCACCTGCGCCTTGGGATCGAGGGTGCGCCGGACGGTCACGTCGCCGTATTCGTTCGAGATCTCGATCGCGGTGATGGCCGCGGGGTCCGTGGTCTGGCTCTCCGTGAAGTCGTAGGACGGCCCCCGGAAGCGGGCGCCTCGCGAGAAGGGGAAGCCGTCGATCTGGATGCCGCGGAATCCTTCGAACGACTCATCGTTGAGGACATTTCGGGTGACGTTGATGCCCTCAACGATGAGTCCAAAGGCCACGATCATGAAGAGGAGGAGGACCTTGCGGAACTTCATCGCTCACCTCCGCTGCCGCCGTGCGAGGCGCGCGAGGCGGCGATTTCCGCGATGCCCCACACCACGAGGAACCCCGGCCAGATCTTCTTGAGCAGGGGAATCGCCTCGACGAGCCCCAGGTTCGAGAGGAGGAACACGCCTCCCACCGTGGCCAGGAAGACCCCGAAGCCGAACGCTTCGGGCGAAAACCGCCCGTTCACTGCCGGCTCCCGAAGAGCGAGCCGCGGAGCAGGGCCACGCCCGCCGCGATCATGAGAAGCGGCCACATCTTGGCGATCCACTGGAACCGGAAGACGCCGAGATTGTGGGCGAGGAGCAAGCCGCCCATCACCACCAGCGACCAGCCCCAGAGCTGATTGCTTGCCGGCTCGTCGAACGCGTTCACGCCCGAGAACGACTGGAGGTTGATCCGCTCCGCCGAGCGGTAGGCCTCGATCATGTTGTAGAAGACGATGAACGGGATCATGAGGCCGAAGAAGATGCTGCCTCCGTCGGTCTCCGCCATCACGAAGATGCAGGTCGCGAAGGCGCTGAAGAACGCCAGGGCCTTGCCGATCTCGCCGTTGTACAGATGCCCGAATCCCGGGAAGAGGGACAGGAAGGCGGCAAGGGCGGGGCTTCGCTTGTGGGTCGACACCGGGTAAGGGGCGGGGCCTACCCGCGGGGGCTGAGGGGCGTCCGGTCCGCTTTCGGCTCTGGCGACGGTTTCTTCCATGGTGTGCGACCTTTCTAGGGGGGCGGGGTCCTATGAGGGGTTTTTCGGGCTTGGAGCCCCCTCCACCGGCCTCGGGGACTGCTGCTCCCGGGGTGTGGCTTTGGGGTCTCTGGAATCCAATACGGCATCGGCCTTGGGTTTGTTCTTCGCGCTGGACGTTTCGGGCTCGTTCCCCGAATTCACGTATTCATCGAGGGTTTGGCTCAATTCCTCGGTCCGGCCTTCGACGGTCCCGATGGCCAGGGCCTTGAGCACCCTGAGGTCCTCCATGAGCCTCTCTCCCCGGCCGCGCCATCTCGAGAAAGAGGCGGTCATCCGGTCCATCCCCGCGGACGCCGAGGCGTTCAGGCCCGGGTGCAGCTGGACTGCGCCCATCAGCACTCCGACGGCCAGAAGACCCACACCCGCCCTGCGCTTGGCGCGGGAGACCCCGTCGAGAGAGAGGGAAAGGGTGGGCCTCGCGGTTTCGGGGGCGACGAGTTCGGGCGGGGGCTCGAGCGGGGTCTTTCGGGGGGTGGCGAGGACAGTTCGGAGGTGGAGGTCGAGGGTGGTGCACTCCCGGCATTCGCGCAGATGTTGCGCGACGTCCTCCGCCAGGGGCTCCGGCAGCAGACCTTCCCGGAAGTCGGAGAGAAGCTCCCGCGGACGTCGGCATTCGGGCTTCGGGATGGGTATCCGGGTCATCGAAGCGACCTGCTCCATCCGCGCCTTGTGCACCAGGTGTCGCGCCCTGTCCTCGGACACCGACAAGGCGATCGCGAGGTCTTCGTAGGTGGCGCCCCAGGCGTTCAGGAAGAACACCAGGATGGCCGATTCCTTGGGGTCTCTCGAATCGAGCCTCACCGGGCGCGGACGGTCCATCTTCGTCCATTCCGCGAGGGCGAGGCGGCGCAGGAGGGCTTCGGCGAAGGGCGACTTGAGACCGCTCTTCCGCACGTCCTTGAGCAGATCCTTCGCGAGAGCCACGGCCTTCGGGCTGTCGCCGCAAAGGTCGCTCGCGAAGGTCCAGGCGAGCGTTTCGGCGAGCGAGGCCCGGCTCATTCTCGGCGCGGGAGGCGTCGAGCTTTCGGGGCCCCTGGTGGGGGGCTCAAATGCGGAATTGGTCAACGACGCTTGTCTCAAGCGAGAATACGTCTTTGCGGGCCGCGATTGTTCCGCCTCTTCACTCTTCAGAAACTACCTCGATGCCCCCGCGGAACGGAACACCCAAAAGACGATGAAGAGCGCTCTCCGACTCGGCCTTGGCGCGGTTCTGGCCGTCTTTCTCCTCTGGCTGGCCACGCGCGGCGTCGATCCTCGCGAACTCGTCGCGGCCATGGGCCACGCGAAGCCGCTTCCCCTCGTGCTGGTCGTGGTTCTCACCATGGTGATGTACCTGATCCGGGCCATGCGCTGGCGTCTGATCCTGCCGTCCCTCAAGAGCGCCCCCATTCTCGACCTCTTCGCCATCACGAACATCGGCTTCATGGCGGGCCTCGTGATTCCGCGCGCGGGCGAGGTTCTGCGGCCGTACCTCGCCTCGCGGCGATACGGCGTCGGGGTGAGCGCCGGTTTCGCGTCGATCGTCCTCGAGCGCCTGATGGACCTCATCACCGTGCTTTTCCTGCTGGCCCTCTACATGTTCGTCCTGCCCCGCCCCGCGACGGAACGGGACGACGCGATCATGGCGACACTGCGCGGGGGCGCGGGCCTCGTCTTCCTCGTGGCCCTCGCGGGCCTGGCCTTCCTCGCGGCGCTCCGGGCCGAAGGAGGCCCCGCTCGCCGTCTGCTCAACTGGACGCTTGGGAAGCTGCCCGCCGGTCTGGGTGTGAAGGTGCGCGGACTCGTCTCGTCCTTCATCTCCGGACTCGACGTGTTCGGCTCGTCACCCGCGCAATGGGCGCGCCTGATCGGGGAGTCGCTCCTCCTCTGGGTCAGCATCGGTTTCATCATCCACATGAACTCGATCGCCTTCGGATTCGACATCCCCTTCCACTCGGCGTTCCTGATCATCGCCTTCCTCACCGTGGGTGTCGCCATACCCACGCCGGGCATGGTCGGCGGGTTCCATGCCTCCTACACCCTGGCCCTGACCGCGATCTACGGCATCGACCAGGGGAAGGCGATAGCCGCGGGCCTGGTTCTGCACGCCCTGCAGAACCTGCCTGTGCTCGTCCTCGGCCTCGCCTTCCTGGGCCGCGAGGGCCTGTCGTTCGGGAGCATGCGCCGGATCTCGACCGGCGCGCCGCCTCTCAGTACTTGACGCTGCAGCCGTACGGTGTGGCCACCGGCGTGGTGACGGGCTTGCCGGCCATGGCCTCGTCGAGCGCGGCCCGCACGTGGTTCTTCGCCCCCTGGATGTCCGCGACATCGGTGGTCGGCCGGTCGTCGATGCCTCCCGCGTAGACGAGGGCGCCTGCGGGGGAGATCACGTACATGTGCGGCGTGGTCTTGGCCCCGTACGCCCGCCCCACCGTCCCCGCCGGATCGAGCAGGTAGGCCGAATGGGCCGCCCCATACCTGCTGGAGCGCGACTGAATGACGTCGCTCGTGAAGTTGCCCTGTTTGCCCGGAGCCGAAGAGTTCACGGCCAGCCACACCACTCCCTTGCCGGTGTACTCCTTTTGAAGCGCGGGCATGCTGCCGCTGTTGTAGTGCTTGCCCACGAAGGGACAGTCGTAGTTGACCCACTCGAGCACCACCCACTTACCCTTGTAATCCGCGAGCGAATGGGTGCGGCCCGCGGTGTCGGGCAGGGTGAAGGCGGGAGCCGGGCTGCCGATCACGGGGTCGGCGCCCGTGCCCACGGCAGGCAGGGAGAGGGCGAGAAGTGCTGCGGCGCGAACGAGAGTCTGCGCTTTCATGGTTGTCTCCTTACTTGGCTTGGCTTGTTGCCGGTTTCTTCTGAGGGCCGGGGGCGGCTGAGATTTCAAAGGCCAGCCGCCGCGAGCCCGACCGGGTGACGAGGACGCCGCCCAGGCTCATGGGCGCCGGAGCGTTCGCGGCGCGCTTCATGGAGACCGTCCACGTCGTCCCCGCGCGCGCGACCGTCTGCGGCTCCGCCGCTTCGATGAGGCCGGCGGTGTCGGGGAAGAATTCGAGCGGTGATCCCAGGCTCGGGGGGCCGGCGACGGTCAGGATGAGCCGTCCGCCCTCCACGGAGTGGCTCGCCTTCACGGCCTCCGACGCGCGTGGCATGGCGGCTCGCGCCGCGGCGAAGAGCGCCTTCGAAGCGGGGTCGAGCGCAGCTCGTCCCATGCCCGGGGCCGACTTCAGCGTGACGTCGAGGTCCGCCTTTCCCGGAATGCAGATGTCCTTGCACTCGAGCCAGGTCACCTTCGCCGCGAGGGTGAAACGGCCCTTCGGAAGGTCGGCTCCCGGCGTAATCTCCGTCAGGAAGGTCGCCTCGTGCTCGTAGCCGTAGAGGGCGAGGCCGCCGTCGGCCGCCCGCATCGGGATGGGCCAGCGCAGTTCGGAGGCCTTGAAGCCGTCGGGCAGGGTCCACACGATCCGCGTGGGCATTCCCGAGTCGCCGGGATTCTTCCAGTAGGTGTGCCACAGCGGGGCCATCCTCATATGCAGGGCCACGCTGAAGGGCTTGCCGGCCTCGATCGAGAGGACTTCGGGAACGAGGCGCACCTTGACGTTCGCCGTGGATGCCGAGGCTTCGAGAGCCGTCGCCCGGGGGGCCGGAAGGGCGGCGAGCAGCGACCAGGCGGCGAAAGCCGGGAGACTCTTCATGGGTTTCGATTTTTCCACCGGGAGGCCATCCGCCGGAAAGGCCGACCCCCATGGGCTGGTCCCAAGTCCGGTAAGCTACGCCACATGCGGTGTCCCTTCTGCGAAAGCGTCGAAGACAAGGTCGTCGATTCGCGGGAGAGCAAGGAAGGCGATGCCATCCGCCGCCGCCGCGAGTGCCTGAAGTGCGGGAAGCGCTTCACCTCGTATGAGCGCATCGACCAGGTGCCGCACCTCGTGGTCAAGAAGGACGGAAGGCGCGAGCGCTTCGATCGGAACAAGGTGATCGGCGGCCTGATGCGAGCCTGCGAGAAGCGCAACGTCTCGATCAACGCCATCGAGGAGATGGCGGCCAAGGTCGAGCAGATGGTGCAGGAAAGCCCCGACCGGGAAGTGCCCACCGAGAAGATCGGCGAGTATCTGATGGAGCGCCTGCGCCAGGTCGACAAGGTCGCCTTCGTGCGCTTCGCGTCCGTCTATCGCGACTTCAAGGACGCCTCGCAGTTCATGTCGACCCTGAAGAACCTCCTCGACACCTAGCGATCCCGTGGCGCCGAGACGAGCGACGCGTCCGCAGGATCAGGAGCGAAGCATGGCGGGGCGAAGAGCCTCGCCGCCTGGAGAGATCAAGCGCTAAGCGACTTACGATCTACCAGCGGTGATAGGCGGGGTGGCCCGGCTTCACCGCGACGAAGGTGCCGCGACAGGTGGACGTGACCACGCCGTCGACCTCGATCGTCGACTCGACGGTGGCGCGATCGTCGGTGGACTCCACCACCTTCGCCTTCACGATCACGGGGCCCTTCGACGGGGTCGGCTTCCGCAGCTTCACATGGAAGTCCGCGGTCACGGTGGGCGGCAGATCGTTCGTCCCCGCCTTCTTCATGAGGTGATAGGCGGCCGCCCAGTTGCTGTGGCAGTCGAAGAGGCAGCCCACGATGCCGCCGTTCACCACTCCCTCCCAGGCTTCGTGGTGCGTCTCGGGCTGGAAACTCGCCACGATGTGGTCGCCCTCGACGAAGCTCTTGATCCGGAGCCCCTTGGTGTTCGCGGGCCCGCAGCCGAAGCACTTGTTCTGCGGAGCGTAGATGTCTTGAAGGGCCTGGGTCATGGCGGGGAAGATAGCACCGCTGTTTGGGTTGGTAGTGGTTGGATGGGGTTGCTTCGTCGCAGTACTGACGGAGTGGCTCCTCGCAATGACGTGAGGGTGGCACGAGACGGCAGCACGGACTTGGTAGGAGGGACCGCCGTATGTGGTGCCCCGGCTTTGCGCGTCACGCCACTACCAGCGCCGTGCTGTCCGTCTCGTATCCCCCTCACGTCATTGCGAGGAGCCATTCCGTTGGTATCGCGACGAAGCAACCCCCTGAAACCACTACCAAGTCACACGCGACGCCGCGGCCGGGGCGGCGGGGTCCAGCCGATCGCGTCCTTTGCACTCATGCCCCATTCACGCACGCAGCGCCGCCGCAATTCCCGAAGCGGGTAGAAAGTCCCGCGCCACACGATGCCGCGGCGCAGGAGCGCGAGCAGAGTGGACCAGGCGATCACCCCACCGAGGGTCAGCGCGCCAACCGGGGCGAGGAGCCCTTCGATTCCCGAGCCGCCGGACAGGCGTCGCGCGGAAGCGGCGACGAGGACCACGGGGAGGGCGGCGGCCAGGAAGGCGAGAGGCAGTGTCCAGCCGGGCGCCGGGACGAGGAGAGGGAGATAGGGAAGGAGGGCCGCGCCGGCTACGCCCACGATCGCCGCGATCGCGAGTGCGGTGTTCCATTCGCAGCCCGAGAACGCGTTCTTCTCGAGGCCGCGCAGAGTAGCGACAAGGCCGTGCTGCCACTGCACGCGCACCATGCCGTCCGAAGTGAGACACCCCTGCGCGACGCCTCCGCGCCTCAGGAGGAGACCGAGCTTCAGGTCATCCGCGACTTCGAAGGCGAGGCGTGTATGGCCCCCGATCTTCTCGTACGCTTCCCGGCGCACGAGACCGAACGCACCCACGCCCACGTAGGCCCAAGTCCGCGGCACGCAGAGTTGCGAGGGGTTGAGCTTGATCGCGAGGGCGATGGTGAAGGTCGATACGAATGCCCGTTCCAGGAGGCCGTGCGCCTCGAACTGAGGCAGGGCCACGAAGTGCCCGAGGCCGTGCGCTTCCGCGAAGGCGACCGAGCGCTTGAGGGCGTCGCGTTCGAACACCACGTCGCCGTCGGTGAAGAGGAGCCACTCTCCGCTCGCTCGCGCCGCTCCCCGGTGCGCCGCGTTGTTCTTCCCGAGCCACCCCTCCGGCAGATCGGTGAGATGAAGCACGGTGAGGCGAGAGTCCTTCACGGCGAGCGCGTCGAGAATCGCTCCCGTCGCGTCCTCGGACCGGTCGTCCACCGCCACGATCTCCAGGTTCGGATAGTCCTGGGCGAGGAGCGACGACATGGCCTTCTCCACCCCCGCGGCTTCGTTGCGGCAGGGAACGATCACGCTCAGCTTCGGCCAGGAGGCGGGCTCCGGCCCCTCCCACTCACGCAGCGTGGGGAAGTCGCGCCGGAACGCGGCGAGCCTCGCCACGAGGCCGATGTTGAGGAGCGCCAGCAGGCCCACGGCAAGGCCGTAGGCGATACCCAGACTCAAACGGGTTCCTGACTGGCGCGCCACTGCGCGTCCTGCATGGTCTGGAAGAGCGTGCCCGTCTCGAAGTCGTCCACCTCCACCACCTCCCGGGCGAGGCTGCGCGCTCGGGCCACCGCGCCCGCCTCGTCGCTCGTGATCACCAGCGTGCGGAAGGCCTCGCTGATGTCGGAGTCGGGATGCTCGGCGAGCGTGTCCGCGTCGAATCGTCCGGCCTGGCGCGCGAGGGCGATCCGCTTCTCGATGGGAGCGGCGATCGTCACCGCGGCGAGCGCGGCGTCGAGCCGGGTGAGGGGATCGTGCGGCGAACCGAGGGAGATGCCCGCGGTGAGCGCGTCGCGTGCCGCCCCCGGCGGAGCGTACGCTTCCACCACCGCGTCGAGGTCGGCGTCGCGCGGGCCGCGGGTCAGCGGGTTGAGCCGCGCCCACCAGAGAGCCGGGCCGCGCAGGAGGGGCCTGAGCAGAGGGGCCTCGAACTCGCGAAGGACCGCCAAGAGGGCCGCGTCCGCGCGCGCGAGGCACGATTCGACGGCGGCGCGAACGAGCGGGTCCTTCTCCGTCCGCTCCTCGTGCATCGCCCGCCGCACCGCCGCGATGCCGAAGAAGATCGCGGAGAGCGCGTCGGCGAGACGCCCGTTCGCGTGACCTTTGCGCTTCAGCGCGGGGCCGTTCACGAGGAGCGTGAGATCGGCGAGCGCCGCGAACCGCAGCGCCGCCCAGGAGAGCCGGCGCTTCTCGGAGGTGAGGGGCGCGCGCCAGGCCGAGGGATCGGCGAGCACGCCTCGCGTGATCTCGGCGAAGGCGAGCCGGAGAAGGGTCCACGCCGAGAAAGCCGCGTGGCGGAAGACCTGGCTCGCCGCGTCCACGATGAAGCCGCTCTCGATCGCCTTGAGGTGCTTGAGCGCGTAGGGATGCCCGCGCAGGACGCCCTGCCCGAAGATGATCAGCGTCCTCGTCAGGATGTTGGCGCCCTCCACCGTGATCTGGATAGACGAACCCTCGAGGGCCATGAGCAGCGGATTCTTCGGTCCCCGGCACAGCGCGGCCCCGCCGAGGATGTCCATGGAATCCATGGCCGCGCGCCGCGCCATCTCCGTCTGCTCGTACTTCGCGATCGCGGAGACCACCGAAGGCCGCTGGCCCTCCATCACCGCGCCCGCCACGAAAACGCGGGCCGCGTCCGAAAGGTACGCGTTCACCAGGATCGAGGAGAGCTTCTCCTTGATGCCCTCGAAGCGCGCGATGGCGGTTCCGAACTGGCGCCGCACCTGGGCGTAGGCGGTGGTGACCCGGGCCATCCGCTTGATGCCGCCCGCGGACTGGGCCGGCAGCGACAGGCCGCGGCCCGCGGAGAGGGCTTCCATCAGCATGGCCCAGCCGCGCCCCGCTCCCGGGTACCCGCCGATGATGTCGCTCGCGGGTACGATGACGTTCTCGCCCTCGGTGGGCCCGTTCGGAAAGGCCACGCCCATCGCGTCGTGCCGGCGTCCGACCACGGCTCCGGGGAGGGACGTCTTCACGAGCACGCAGGTGATGCCCGGGTTCGGGCCCTCGCCGAGCAGGTCCTGCGGATCCTCCAGCACCACCGCGAGGCCGAGGATGGTGGCGATGGGGGCGAGAGTGATGTAGCGCTTGCGCCAGTTGAGTTCGATCTTCAATTCGCCGTCGATGTCGCGGAACACGCGACCGCGCGAGGTGATGGAGCCCGCATCCGATCCGGCCATCGGCTCGGTGAGGGCGAAGGCGGGCATCTCGTCTCCGCAGGCGAGCGCTTCGAGATATTCGCGCTTCTGCGCGTCGGTGCCATGCCTCTCGATCAGTTCGCCGGGGCCCACCGAGTTCGGGATCAGAACCGCCACCGCGAGCGGCATGGAATGCGAGCCCAGTTTGGCCACGATCGCGGTGAGCCCGAGTGCCGAGAAACCCCGTCCGCCGCGTTCGCGGGCGAGGGTGAGGCCGAAGAAGCGTTCGCGCTTGAGGATCTCCCATGCGCTGACTGGAAGATCCATCGTCTCCTGGCACAGCCACGGGTTGACTGCGCGGCATACCGCTTCGCAGGGGCCGTCGAGGAAGGCCTGCTCGGCCACGGTGAGGGTCGGGTAGGCCTCCTTCGCGACGTCGCCCCAGTTCAGGCGGCCCGCGAAGATCGACCGCTCCAGCCAGACCGTGCCCGCGTCGAGCGCCTGGCGTTCGGTGGCCGAGATCTTCGGTGCGAAACGGTCGAAGATCATGGCTTGTGGCGCTTGCCCACGAGACCCGCTTCGAAGAGCCGCCGGTCCACCTTCGAGTAGGTTCGGATCGCCTGGCGCGCCGCGATGTCGGTATGGGGAATGCGCACGAGGTGATTGGGTATGTCCCAGAGGTCCTGCTCGGAGGTCATCCAGCGGATGGAATCGAATCGAGCGAGGTTCACCGGGCGGGAATAGGCGCGGAGCGTCTTCTCCCGCCGCAGATTGAAGTACGACTCGAAGTAGCTCATCACCAGCTCGCGGATGGTGCGGTACACGGGCTCGCGGTAGCGCAGGCCGGAGTAGTTCGATCGACCGATGGCGCCCCATCCGTGCTTCGTCCGGAACACCGCGAGAACGTGGTCGTCGTCCTGCTCGGCTTCGAGATCGAGGATCAGCGGGGGATAGCCCTGCATGCGCAAGGCGGCCGCTGCGAAGAGCGCGCCGTCCATGCACTGGCAACAGCCGTCGCGGATCACCCGGCGGGGGGAACGACAGGTTCCGCCCCTCGTGTCGTAGACGAGGGAGTGGTCGAGGTACTCCTGGATCCGCCAGGTGGGGGTGAGGGATCTGAGGAGACGCGCTTCCGTGCGCGTGAGATCGAACGGTGGCGCCCCGCTGGTTCTCATGGCGTCCTTACGATACGCGAGAGTTCAAGGGCCTTTCGGAGCGAAGGCCCGTCCTATACTGGCGCGTCCATGGGCCCTAGAACCTCAGCGACCGGCGTTTTCAGGGCCACCGTTCTCGCCCTGGCCCTTCATGGCGCGGGCAGCGTCCCGCTTTCGCCGGCGGTGCGGGCCGACGATGGCGTCCGCGTCGTCGACGCTTCGCGGATCGAGGCCCGCGCGGCCCTCGGCCCCTGCACCGACTACGCCTCGAGGGTCGTGGTTCAGTTCAAGGACGCCGTCGACGATCGCTCGGCGGAGCGGTGCGTGGGAGAAGCCGGGGGCGCCCGGGCGACGCGCAGCGCCTTCGGGAGGCGTTACGTGGTCGAGCCCATGGCGGGCCTGGATGCGTCCGGCCTCGTGGCCCGACTTCGCTCGATGCCGGAGGTGGCGTACGCGGAACCGGACGGCCTGGTCCACGCGCACTTCTCACCGAACGACAGCCTCTACAGGCTGCAGTGGCACCTGAAGATCCTGGGCACCGAGCGCATGTGGGATATCCAGAAGGGCGACCCCTCGGTGGCGGTGGCGGTGCTCGACACCGGCGTTGCCTACGAGGACTTCGGTCCCTTCCGCAAGGCCCCGGACTTCGGCGGCACGGTGTTCCTACCCGGCTACAACGTCTTCACCCACGATACCCACGCGAATGACGACAACTTCCACGGCACGCACGTCGCTTCGATCATCGCCGAGGCCACGAACAACGGGGATGGGGCCTCGGGGATCGCCTACCAGACCGCGATCATGCCCGTGAAGGTGCTCGACGCCGACGGCTTCGGCGCGAACAGCGGCATCGCGGACGCCATCGACTACGTGGTGAACTTCCGCCAGGGGAACGTGAACCCCGTGCGCGTGATCAATCTGAGCCTCGGCGGCTCGACGCGGAACCAGGTCGTCGAAGACGCCATCCGCCGTGCGGTGGCCGCGGGGATCACCGTGGTGGCCTCGGCCGGAAACGACAACGCGGGCGTGGTCGACTACCCGGCGGCTTTCCCGGACGTGATCGCGGTCGGGTCGGTCGACTATCGCAAGGTCAAAGCCCCCTATTCGAGCTACGGCGCCGACCTCGACCTCGTGGCGCCCGGAGGCGACAACCGGCGCGACGACAACGGCGATGGGCGGCCCGACGGCATCCTCCAGCAGACCATGGACTCGGACTCCGCGGCGCAGGGGCGCTACGACGATTTTGCCTACTACTTCGTGGTCGGCACCTCGCAGGCCGCCCCCCAGGTCTCCGCGCTCGCCGCGCTGCTTTCGAAGCAGGGCGTCCGGGACCCCAAGGCCATCCAGGCCCTCATGGAGAAGACAGCGGAGGACCTCGGCGATCCGGGCCGCGACGACCGCTACGGCTGGGGCCTGATCCGGCCGGCGGAAGCGCTCAAGGGACTCGGGCTCGGCCGGTGAGTATTTCACGCCTGCTCCTGGGGGCCGCCCTCGCCGCGCTGGCTCTGTCCGCGCCCGCGACCGCGCGGGCGGGCTCCATCGCTTTTGTCTTCGATGCCGGTCTGCGGACGATGTCGAACTCGAGCGACACGGAGAAGGCGATCTTCGACTCGCCCCTCGGCCTCGGTCTCGGCGTCGGCGCGACCTACGACCGCGGCGCGCGCTGGCGCTTTGGTCTTGATCTGCGCCGGGTCGCGCGAGACGGCGAGCGCGCGTTCGCCGCCGATCGCACCTCGCCCGCCTTCCGCCTGGGACACCCCCTCGAATTCACGCTGCTCGAAGGCATGGCCACCGTCTCCCGCCGCTTCGAGAAACTGTGGAAGCTCTCTCCCTACGCGAGCGCGGGCGCGGGCGCCGTCTCGTGGAAGGAGCGCAGCGACATCGCGGGCCTCGTGGAGAAGGCGAGCGGCGTCGCTCCTCTTCTCGAGGGCCGGCTCGGCCTCGAGCACGCGCGGGGTCGCTTCCGCTACGGCCTCGAAGGAGGCATCACGTTCATCCCGGGTGCTATCGGGGTGGGCGGCATCTCGCAGGTCTATGAGGAGAGCGACCTCGGCGGCTTCTTCGTGGTCGCCCGCATAGGATTCTCCCGCTAGCCCAGGAAGAACATGCATCGCTATCACCGGCTCGGCA
>JAIBCN010000160.1 GCA_019694155.1 Vicinamibacteria bacterium
TGTCGAAGATGGTAGTGGCGCTTCCGTGTCGAGCCTGCCCGTTTCGGTCCTGCCCACGTCCTTCTTCGGGTTGGATTCCGAGGTCGGCGGCTCGACCGACGCTCAAGGTGTGGCCGTGGTGGAGGGCCTGATTCCCGGCTTCCATCGGATCGATACGCCCCTGGGCCCGGCCTTCGTTCGTGTGGCCGCGGGCAGGGAGACCACGGTTCGCCTTAAGCGTGGCGATGGCACAGTGACTGCCACCGGCCGAGTCTCTTTCGCGGGGTTCCCGGTGAGTGGGGCGGTCGTCGTGGCCACGCGATGGGATCCGATTTCCAACCAGAACGTGGCTCAGGCCCGCGCCACGACAGCCGCCGACGGAAGCTATACGCTCGAGGGCATTCGGGAGGGCGAGGACGTCTCGGTCTTCGCATGGGACCCCGATGTCTATCGGCTCACGTCTGTTCCGTTCTTTGCCGAGCCGGGCGTCGGATTCGTGGCCGTTCCGGAAATCGGACTCAGCCCCGACGACTGGATCGGTTCAGTTCTGGTGGGGGCGTCGATCGAGGCCTCCGGCCAGCCCGCGTCCAACTACGCCGCGACGATGGAACTGGAGGGCTGGCCGTTCTCGATCGACCTGACCCTCGACGCCCTGGGCGAGGCCCGAGTGGCGGGCCTGCCCGGCGGGAGTCGCGCGATCGTTACCGTGACCGGGGCGGCAGGCTTCGGCAGGGAATCCGAATTGGTTGTCTCGCGCGCCGAGACTTTGGTCAACGTGCCCGTGGGCGACCGCGTCGGTCTGCCCGCGCAGATCTCGCCGTTTGCCTTTAGTGGCGGCATGGTGTCGGAGACTCCCAACAGCTGCGCCCCGTTCTGCGTCATTCCGTACTTCGAGACGGACCAGGGCTGGGAGCCTTGGGCCAGCGGCTACTCGGCGAGCGTCGACGCCAGCGGGCGGAACCTGACGGTGGTCTTCCGCACGCCCGTTCAGGGCAATCAAAACTCCCCCCTGAAATTGACCCGGCGGCTGTACGTAGCACCGGGCGGTGAGTTCGCGAGAATCGTCGACGTGGTTGAGAACGTCGGGAGTGCCTCGGCGGACGTGCGCTATTACCTCGACCAGTACCTGGAGCCTCATGGGACCCTCACGGAAATCCTCGATGGCGGGGTGTCTCCGGATGACGCCGCCTTCGTCTTCCAATCCGATCAGGCGCCAAGCGATACCGCCGGTTTCGTGTTCCGGGGTCCGGCAGGTGCTCTGCCGTTCTCCATGGACACCTACCCGGATAACCAGGGCGCCTATCCCCGTTGGGACTTCGCGCTGGAGCCCGGTCAGAAAGTCGGGTTCATGTCATTTGCGGTCTTCGAGCGCGGCGCGGGAGCGGCCAGCGTCGTTTCGCGCGTGCAAGCCCTGATGAACCTCACCAACCCCCTCGCACTCCAAGGCCTCTCCCCCGAGGATCGCGCGCTCATCCTGAATTGGATCCTGCCTTGACCCTGCGAAGAATCTCTCCGATGCATCGGGCGGTCGCCCTGCTTCTCACCTGGGCCATGCCCGGAAGCTCGGCCCTCGCCCTGACTCCGCCCGTCCCGCCCCTCCCGTCCGCCCTGCCCTTGAGCGCCGGCATGGCCGGCCTGGGCGCGCCCCTTCCCGGTGAAGAGCCTGGCGCAGGTGGAATCGCCGCGGAACCCCTGTTCCCGGTCGAGACACCGATGCTGCCTGCAGCCATCGCGCACGACGACGATGACGACGACGACCACGGCCTCCGCCCGATCCTCGAGTGCGTGGTCCGGCACTCGTCGAGCAGCTACACCGCCTACTTCGGCTTCAAGAACGAGACCAGCCAGTCCATCTCCATTCCGGTCGGATCGAGCAACGCCTTCTCGCCCGCGCCCCAGAACCGGAACCAGCCCACCACCTTCCCGAAGGGCCGCTCCCCGTACTACCCGAACGCCGCCTTCTCCGTTCCCTTCAATGGCTCCAACCTCACCTGGACGCTGCGCGGTCCGGGCAACCACGCGCGATCCGTCACCGCGAAGGCCTCCTCTCCCCGCTGCCAGGCGCCGCCCAGCCCCACGCCTACGCCCACGGCGACGCCCACTCCGATCCCGACGCCGACGCCGCCCCTCGTCTGCGCGAGCCCGGTGTACGGCCCCACGCGCTTCACGCGCACCTGCGACGACCACGGCCCCACCGTCTACAACCGGACGTTCGCGCTGCCCGCAGGTGCGTCAGGCCCCTTCACACTGCGGGTTCGAAACGGCGACACCCAGGGGCGCAACAAGGCCACCGCCGCCGAGGTGAAGATCAACGGCGTCGCCATCGTGGGGGACAGCGACTTCTCCAACAACGTCGTGACGTTCACGAAGACCATCGCCACCCTCGCCGCCACGAACCAGCTCTATGTGAGAGTGAAGGGCGCGCCCGGCTCCACCTTCACCATCGAGATCTGCGGCGCCAACCAGGGCGACGCGATCCCGCCCACCGTCGACTGGCTGACGCCTCTTGAGGGCGAGATCCTCCGGGATCCCGCACCGCTCTACCGCGTTCGATACTCCGACGCGGGCAGCGGGCTCGCCCTCTCCACGCTGAAGATCCTCGTGGACGGGGCCGACCAGACCGCGGCGTTCAACCCCCAGCCCGACGAGGCGTCGTACGACAGCACGGCCCCGCTCGCGGACGGGACGCACACCCTGCGCGCCGAGATCAAGGATGTGGCGGGAAACACCGGGGCCGCCACCCGGACATTCCGCGTGGACGCGACGGACCCCGCGATAGCGGTCGCCGAACCCGCGAGCGGCGCTCTCACGCGCGTCGTCCGTCCGCAGATCCGTCTCACTTTCGCCGACGGCGGCACGCTGCCCTCGGGAGTGGATCCGGCGACACTCTCGGTGAGCATCGATGGCGTCGACGTCACCAGCGCCTTCAGCGTAAGCGGGGGCGTGGCCACGGGCACGGCGCCGCAGCCGCTTGCGAACGGGTCGCACCGCATCGACGCTTCGATCTCCGACCGTGTGGGCAACCAGGGCGCCGCCTTCGCCCTCTTCACCATCGACACCGTGGCGCCGGTTCTGACCCCGATCTCCCCGGCCCAGGGCCAGATGTTCGGCACAGCGAGCGTTCCCGTTCTCGTGCAATACGCGGACGACCATGCCTTGAACGTCGCCTCGTTCACCGCCACCCTCGACGGAGCGCCATTCGGCCTCACTGTCGACGCCGATTCCGCGTCGGGCACCGCGGTGGACCTCGCCGACGGCCCGCACACGCTGGCCTTGAGCATCGCCGACCAGGCCGGCAACGTGAAGACCTCCACCGTCTCCTTCACCACCGACACCGGCAAGCCCGAGATCTTCATCGTCCCCGCGAACGGTCAGGCCATCAACTCCCGCAATCCGGAGATCCTCGTGACCTACAGCGACGCCCAGGGCATAGCCCCCGGCACGCTCAAGATCACCGTCAACGGCGTCGTGCGCACGGCCGAGTTCACCCAGACAGGCACAGAGGCGCGGGCGACACTCGCCGACCTGCTTCCCGTGGGCACGAACGTCATCGCCGCCGAAGTGCGCGATGGCGCCTCCAACCTCGGAGCCACCACTGCGGCCTTCACGGTGGACGTGACGCCGCCCGTCATCACGGTGGTATCGCCTGCAGGTAACGCCTTCCTCAACGACACCACGCCGGACATCGAGATCACCCTGCAGGACGAAGCCACGGGCATCGCATCCGAGGTCACCAAAGTTCTCGTCGACAGCCACGATGTGACGGCCGATTTCGTGCTCGGAGCCGCGGGCGCGCGCGGCACGCTATCGACGCCCCTCGCCGAGGGCCCGCACACGCTGGAAATCCTCGCCGCGGACGGCGCCGCGAACCCCGCGACTCTCACGACGACGTTCCATATAGACCTCACGCCGCCCGCCCTCGACTTCGCGAGCCCGCGCGTGGACGGGTACACCAACGATCCCACCCCGGAGATCTGGCTGCGCCTGACCGACCCAGTGGGCCCTTCAGGCCAGACCGCGGCGGGCATCAACCTCGCCTCGGCCCGCGTCTACGTCCTCTCCGAGGACCCAGGCCAGCCCGACGCTGATATCACGTCGCTGCTCACCCCGACCGCCGTCGACATCGGTCTGCGCGGCGAGCTGGCCGTGGCCCTCGGCGACGGTTCGCACCGCCTCCGCGCCACCGTGCGCGACGCGGCGGGGAACGAGTCCAGCCTGACCGTGGGCTTCGTGGTCGACACCGAGGCGCCCACCGTCGTCATCGATCAGCCCCAGTTGAACACGTTCCTCAACTCGGCCGAGCCCACGATCGTCCTTCTCTACAACGACACGCGCAGCGGCGTCGCCTCGGACCTCATTCAGGTCACGGTCGACGGCATCGAGCGCGCGGCTTCCCTTGTGCCCGCCCCCGGCGGCGCCACGCTGACACTGTCGCGCTCGCAGGGATTCGACCTCGCCGACGGGCCGCACCAGGTCGAGGCCCGCGTGGTCGACCTCGCTGGAAACGCGACCGATGCCATTCCCGTGACGTTCGGCGTCGACACCGTGGCGCCGGTGGCGTCGGTGCAAGCACCCGTGGCGCAGTCGTTCACGGGGAGTCCGACGCCCGCCATCCGGTTCACGCTCACCGACATAGCACCGTCCTCGGGCGTCAATCCAGATTTCGCGAAGGTGTTCATCGATGGGTTGGACATCACGGCCAGCGTGACCTTCACCACCACGGGCGGGGCGGGGGAACCGGTTGTGGTGACGGGCGTGGGCGCGGTTTCAACACCCCTTGGCGATGGGCTTCATACCCTCCGCATCACGGGCATTGACAACGCGAACA
This sequence comes from Vicinamibacteria bacterium, assembly GCA_019694155.1. Classification (GTDB taxonomy): domain Bacteria; phylum Acidobacteriota; class Vicinamibacteria; order Fen-336; family JAGNNV01; genus JAGNNV01. The sequence continues at coordinate 4,808 of JAIBCN010000160.1, forward strand.
ACCAGGTGGAACTCATCGTCCAGTTCACGGTGGACACAGCCGCGCCGGTGGTGAATCCCGAGATCCCCCCGGGAGGCGCCACGATCGGCGGGGGAGGAGTATCCCAGGGCGGGACGACGTTGATCACGGGCACGCTCAACGACCTCGACCCGGGCCTCTCCGTCACCTGCTCGGCCGGCGGCGTCACGGTGACCGGCTCGATCTCGAACGGCTCCTACTCCTGCAACCTCCCGGTGACGGAAGGCGTCAACCAGGTGACGGTGACGGTCACCGATTCGACCGGCCATACAACAACCACGACCCGAGACCTCACCCTCGACCGAACCGCGCCCGTCGTTGTGATCGATTCGCCCGCGGCAACAGATGCCATAGCGGCTCAGTTCATCTCCGTTCTCGGCCACGTGCAGGACGCGACCGCCGTGAGCGTCATCGTGAATGGCGTGACCGCCACCGTCATGTCTATCTCACCTGGAGTGGCGAGCTTCGCCGCCGCGAATG
>JAIBCN010000193.1 GCA_019694155.1 Vicinamibacteria bacterium
ACCATCTCCTTGTGATCGAGGGTCTCGATGAAGCCGAGGATCGAGCCGGTGGTGGGCAGGTAGATGTCGTGTCGCGGTTCGTTGGGCTTGGCCTCGAGCGCGAAGACGAGGTCGTACTTCTGATCCTTCACGTAGTGGGTCAGGAAGTTCATCGACTCGCGGAACCACTTGAGGCCGTCGAGAGGGTTCTTGCTGGAGTCGGTCTCGACGCCTTCGCGCCCGCCCCAGAACACGTAGACCGAAGCGCCCATCTCGACCCCGAGATCGATCGCGCGCATCGTCTTCTGCAGCGCGTAGGCGCGCACCCGCGGATCGTTCGAGGTGAAAGCGCCGTCCTTGAAGACGGGATCGCTGAAGAGATTCGTGGTCGCCATGGGGACCTTGATCCCGGTCTCCGCGAGCGCCTTCTTGAAGTCCCCCACGATCCGGTCCCTCTCGGCGGGAGTCGCATCGATCGGCACGAGGTCGTTGTCGTGGAAATTGACGCCGTAGGCGCCGACCTCGGCCAGCAGATGGACGAGCTGCACCGGCGTCATCACCGGCCGCACCGCCTCGCCGAACGGGTCGCGGCCGGGGTTTCCCACCGTCCACAGGCCGAAGGTGAACTTGTGCTCGGGCTTGGGCTGGTACAGGTCGGTCATCGCGCTGCTCCTCGTGAATCGGTTGGGATCGTGAGGATACGCTCCGCCTCACTCCATCCTGAGCGACTCGACGGGGTCGATGCGCGCCGCCCGGCGGGCCGGGATGTAGGCAGCGAAGAAGGCCGACGCGCACAGAAGCACGAAGGCGAGCGCGAAGGTCGCGCCGTCCGTGGCTCCGACGCCGAAGAGCAGGCTCGCGATCAGACGATTGAGGGCGAGAGCGGCGAGCAGCCCCACCACCGCGCCCGACCCCGCGATGGCGAGGCCCTGGCGCACCACCAGGCCAAGGACGGCCGTCTCGGTGGCGCCGAGCGCCATTCGAATGCCGATCTCGCGCGTGCTCTGGGAAACCAGGAACGCCATCACGCCATAGATGCCGAGCGTCGCCAGCGCCAGGGCCAGGCCCGCGAAGCCGCTCAGCAGGGTCATGGCGAAGCGCGGCCGCGCGAGCGACTGGTCGACCCACGCGGACATGGTCCGAACCCGGTACACGGGAAGGTCCGGGTCGATCGCGCGGATCTGCGCCTTCACCGACGCGGCGAGGGCGGCGGGGTCGGCCGACGTCTTCACGGTCACGTACATGGCCCGGCTGCCGGTCTGGGTGTGAGGAACGTAGAGCGCGATGCGTCCATCCGTATCGAGGCCGTACTGCTTCACCCGGCCGACCACGCCGACCACCGTCCTCCAGGGCTGGGTGGAATTCAGGTCGCCAAAACGGACCCGTTTGCCGATCGGATCCTGATTCGGCCAGTACTGGCCGGCCATGAACTCGTCGATGATGATGACCCGGTCCTTTTCGGTGGTGTCATCGGCGTTGAAGAATCGGCCCTTGAGCAACGGGATCCCCAGAGCCTCGAAGTATCGGCCGCTCGCCACCCGCTGGTCGGCGTTGATGAAGTTCTCGCCGGGCGGGGGCGTGCGCCCTTCGATGGTGATCGGGCCCCATGCGAAGAAGCCGCTCAGGGGGAGCGAGGTGATGCCGCCCGCGGCCGCGACACCCGGCAGAGCATCGAGCCGCGCCCACAGGTCCCGGTACGTATTGCGCACGATCTGAGCGTCGGTGTAGCGCGGCCCGGTGAGAGTCAGCTCCATGGTGAGAACGCCCTTCGGATCGAAACCCGGAGCGACGTCTTGAAGCCGCGAGAAGCTCCTGGAAAGCAGGCCCGCCCCGATCAGGAGGACCATGGACAAAGCGATCTGGGCGACCACGAGCAGCTTCCGCAGGCCGTTCCCTCGGCCGAAGACGGGATTGGCGCTCGTCGAGCCGCGCCCTGCCGCCACCAGCGTTTCGCCGGGGTTTACGTGGCGCGCGCCCATGGCCGGGGCGAGGCCGAACAGAACTCCCGCGAGGAGACACAGGAGTGTCGTGAAGAGGAGCACCTCCCCGTTTACCGCGATGCCGTCGAGGCGCGGGACGTTCTTCGGCTGAACGAGGTGAATCCACTTCACCGCCGCGAACGAGAGCCCGACGCCCAGGATTCCGCCCAGGAAAGAAAGGGTCAGGCTTTCCACCAGCAACTGGAAGGCCAAACGCCGGCCCGAGGCCCCCACCGACACCCGCACCGCGATCTCCTTCTCGCGGGAGAGAGCCCGAGAGAGCAGCAGGTTCGCGACGTTCGCGCAGGCGATGAGCAGCACGAACGCCACCGAGCCCACGAGGACGAGCAGGGTCTGCCGGACATTTCCGACCACCTGGTCGAGGAGCGGCACGATTCCGAAGGTGAGGCCGCCGTTCGGCGGATAGACATCCGGGTGATCGGCGCGGAGGCGGCGGGTGATGCCGTCCATCTCCACCTGCGCCTGGGCCGGGGTCACGCCGGGCCTGAGCCTCGCAATCACGTTGTAGTCCTCGTGATCGCGGTCGGTCACCGCCTCCTTCGCAAGCGGCAGGGGCAGGAACATCTCGCCGTCCTCCGCCGTGCCCAGGGTCGGCAGAACCTCACGCGGCAGGGAGAAGCCCTCCGGGAGGACGCCCACGACTTCCGAGGGCGTGCCGTTCAGGGTAATCACCCGCCCGATCACACCCGGATCGCCGCCATAGCGGCGCTTCCATGTTCCGTGGTTCAGGACCACCGCACCCGGGCGGCCCGGCGCGTCCTCCTCCGGGACGAACAGCCGGCCAAGAGCAGCCTTCGCTCCCAGCATGGGCAGCAGGTTCGACGACACGCGCAGGACGCCAATGCGCTCCGGCTCGAAGGGACCGGTCAGGTTCTGATTGCCTCCGATGGCGATCGCGACCTGCTCGAAGCCCGAATGCCCGTTCCTGATGTCGAAGTACTGAGCGGTCGAGAACCAGTCCTCGGCGATATTGAGGCCTGGGGAGCGGTTCCACAGAATCACGAGGCGCTCAGCGTCGGCGTAGGGCAGCGGGCGAAGCAGCAGGGCGTTCGCGACGCTGAAGATCGCGGTGTTGGCGCCGATCCCGATGGCGATCGAGGCCACCGCGACCAGCGTGAAGGCGGGACTCTTCAGGAAACCTCGCAGAGCGAAGCGGACGTCCCGGACGACCGGGCCGCGGAGTATTTCTCCCAGTGCTTTCATTGCCGCGCTCGGAACTCCTGGAGCATGAGGGCGGCGTCGCCGATCTCGAGCCAGCACCAGCGCACCTGCCCCTCCACGATCCAGTTCTTCGCCATCCGGAAGCCGAGGCCACCGAGGTAGAAGCGAAGCGATGTCTCCATGCTCGCGACCCTGAAGAAGGGCACGGCCTGGCGGACGTTCAGGGATGGCGGCGACTCTTCAGCCATGGCCCTGGATGCTACCGAGTTCTACGCGGCAAGACCGGCCATCAGGCGCAGAAGGCCGTCCTGGGTGGCGCTTTCACGGCTCACTTCACCGGCAAGCCGCCCCGCGCGCACCACGAGGATGCGCGTCGACAGGCGAAGGAGTTCCGGCAGTTCGCTGGAGATGAGCAGGATCGCGCTCCCGTCGCGAGCGAGCTTTTCGACCAGAGCGTGGATCTCGGCCTTGGCCCCCACGTCGACGCCGCGGGTGGGTTCATCGAGGATGAGGATCTTCGCTTCCGCGGCCAGCCACTTCGCGAGAACCAGCTTTTGCTGGTTGCCTCCGGAGAGCCCCGCGGCCCTGGCGTCGGGGCCGGGGGCGCGCACGCGGAGCCGCTCGAAGAAGGACGCGGCCAGAGCGCGCTCTTCGTCCCTGCGGATGAACGTCGCCCGAGAGAGCCGCTCGAGCACGGGGAGAGTGCTGTTGCTCTCGGCACTCATGTCGAGGACGAGCCCCTGCCGCTTCCGGTCTTCGGGCACGAGGCCGAGTCCGAGCGCCATGGCCTGCCGGGGGGTTCGGAGGTCGACGCGCCGGCCCGCGACCTGGATCTCACCCATCGCCAGTGGATCGAGACCGAACAACGCTTGCGCGATCTCCGACCGTCCCGCGCCGACGAGACCCGCGAGGCCCAGGACTTCCCCGCGCCGAAGCACGAAGGAGATGTCGGAGAACTTCCCCGGACTCGAGAGGCCGCTCACTCGCAGCGCTTCGTCCGTCGAGGATGCCCGGTGCGGCGCGGCGTCCATGGTCTCGATGGCCCGGCCGATCATCATCTGAACCAGTCCCGCCTCGTCGGACGCCGAAACGGCCTGGGTCGCCACGTGCCGGCCGTCGCGCAGGACGGTCACGGCGTCGCAAAGCCGGAAGATCTCGTCCATGCGATGCGAGACGTAGATCGACGTGACGCCCCTTTCGCGCAGTCGATCGATCAGCAGATACAGCCGCTCCGCTTCCCCCTGGGAGAGGCTGCTCGTCGGCTCGTCGAACACGATGACCCGCGCGCCCGCGCCCACCGCGGCCGCAATCTGCACCATCTGCCTCTGGCCAAGCGGCAGGGCGCCCACCGTGGCTTCCACGTCGATCGGCGACTCGATCGACGCCAGCATGTCCCGGGCGCGGGCGCGCATCGCCGCCCGATCGACGAAGAACCGCCGCGCGGGCAGGGCTCCCAGGCAGAGGTTTTCGGCCACCGACAGGTTCTCGCAGAACGAGAGCTCCTGGTGAACCATGCCGATGCCCCTGGCCAGCGCCTCGCGCGGGCTTCCGAATCTCACCGCTTCGCCGAATACCTCGATGTGGCCCGCGTCGGGTGCGTGAATCCCGGCGAGGATCTTCCCGAGCGTGCTCTTCCCGGCGCCGTTCTCGCCGCACAGGGCGTGTACCGATCCGGAGGCTATGGCAAAGCTGACGTCGTGAAGCGCCCGCACCCCGGGGAACGTCCTGGAAACGCCGACGAAGCGCAGCGCGTCGACCCCGTTCCTCACGACTCCTTCCCCGCCGCCCGCGCGAGCCGCCGCGCGTTCAGCTGCGCGCTGCCCTGGTCGAGCACGACCGCGATGATGATCGCGCAGCCCACGATGATCCACTCGTAGTTCTGGTCGAAGCGCAGGGTCCGGATCGACTGCCGGATGAGCACGATGAGAACCGCGCCCAGCATCGCGCTGATGGCGCTGCCCTTCCCCCCCGACAAGCTCGCCCCGCCCACCACCGCGGAGGCGATCACGTACAGCTCGTAGCCCGTGGCGTCGGCGCACGAAGCCGAGCCGTAGAAGCTCGCGCCCATGAAGGCGGCGAGGCCGGCGCACAGGCCGGAGATCACGTAGACGCTGATCTGGATCCGGTCCAGCCGCAGGCCGGAGAACCGGCTCGCTTCCGGATTTCCGCCGAACGCGAACACGTGGCGGCCCATCACGGTCCGGGTGAGATAGACGGCCCCGACGATCGCGACCGCGAGCATGGTCAGCATGGGCACGGGATAGAGCGAGGCGCCGAGGCCGAGCGAGGCCTTGGCCACCGTGGTCAGAGACTGAGGGACGAGGATGCTTTCGGCCTTGCTCGATACAAACGCAATGCCACGCAGGATCCACATGGTGCCGAGAGTGATGATGAAGGGATGCACTCGAAGGAAGACCACCAGAAGGCCGTTGAGGAGGCCGCAGAGAAAGCCGACGCCCACGCACACGGCCAGGCCGGCCAGGATGGAACCGGCGCCGGCGTCGCCGCCCGAGTTCCGGAGAACCATCGCCATGGTCACGCCCGAGAGCGCGTAGATCGAGCCCACCGAGAGATCGATGCCGCCCGAGATGATCACGATGGTGGCGCCCACCGCCATCACCGCGAAGAAGCTGGCGTCGGTGGCGGTCTGGATCAGGGTGTGCGAATTGAGGAAGTTGTTGACCGCTTCCCCGGTCAGCCGGTCGTCGTGCGTCCCCGCGAAGAAGGTGAGCACCGCGCCCAGCCCGACGATGATGAGAGCGAGGCCGGTCTGCGGTGACGCCAGTATCTTCCTCAGCATCGAAAGTCCGGGGAGCTTAGGCCAAACGCACAGGGGTCAGGCGCGGCTCACGATGTCAGCGCCTTCCACCGCTTCACAAGGGTAGACGGCGGGGACCAGGTGGGTCGCCGCGGTGAAGAGCGCGGACGCGTGAGGTACGAAGCCGTGCAGCCGATGTCGATCGACGAGCGCCACCACGCAGCCGCCGAAGCCGGCCCCCGTCAGCCGCGCACCGTGGCAGCCCGGGGCGCTCCGGGCGCTCTCCACCATCGAGTCCAGAGCACGCGTCGAGACCTCATAGTCGTCGCGCAGGCTCCGATGGCTCTCGTTCATCAGCCGCCCCAGGAGCGCCGCATCGCCCGCCCGCATGGCCTCGGCGGCGCGGAGGGTCCGGTCGTTTTCCGAGAGCACGTGCCGGGCACGACGAAAGGCGAGGTCACCCATCCCCTCACGACACGCGTCGAGCTGCGCCTGCGTGACGTCTCGCAGCGAAGATGCGCCGCACGCCGCGGCCGCGGCCGCGCACTGACCGCGGCGGTCGTTGTACTCGGACCCGATGAGCTGCCGCCGCGTGGTGGTGTCGAGCAAGACCACGGAAACCTCAAGGGGCAGGGGCACGGTCCGCATCTCGAGCGACCGGCAGTCGATCCGGACGGCGTGGCCCGCCCGCCCGACCGCGCAGATGAGCGGATCCATGATCCCGCAGTTGACCCCCATCCACAGGTTCTCCGCGCGCTGGCCCGCCCGCGCCATGGCCACGGGATCCCATTCGAAACCGGAGATCGCCGCGAAGGCGCGCGCCGCCGCCATCTCGAAGGCGGCGGACGACGAGAGACCTGCGCCCACCGGGACGTTCCCGGAGACGACGCCGTCGAATCCGGCAAGGGACTTTCCCGCCTCGGTGAGAGCCCAGGCCACGCCTCGCACGTAATCGATCCAGGTCCGGCCCGGCTCGCCCTCTCCGCCAAGCGCGAACGAGCCCTCGTCATTGAGGTCGATCGAGTGCAGCGTCACCCGCCCGTCGGCGCGAGGCCGCACCGCCATGGTGACCCAGCGATCGATGGCCATGGGCATCACGAAGCCCTCGTTGTAGTCGGTGTGCTCGCCGATGAGATTCACCCGCCCGGGCGCGCGCACGACGACCTCGGGCTCGCCGCCGAACCGCAGCCGAAACTCTTCCTCTATCGAAGCACGAGCCATGGGAGCCGCCATACGGGGACGGAGTTTCCCACGCTCGAGGGCCGGTCGGCGCGCCTTCCCGCCGCCGGAGCACCCCTGGCGCCGGTCCTGCTTGACCGAAGCGGCCGGCTCACCTAGCTTCACGCCATGAAGAGAGCCCTGCTCGCGTCCCTCGCCCTTTCCGCGTCCGTTTTCCAAGTCCCCGCCTTCGCCCAGGCGCCCGGCGTGCCCCGGCCCCGACAACAGCCCGCACCGGCGGCGGCCACGGCGGCCACGACCGAGAAACCCGCCCCTGCCGGCCCAGGCGTCGCGGCGGACGACAGGATCGTGACCACCTCGCACCTCACCACGATCAACGGGGCCGAGATCCGCTACACCGCGACCACCGGCACCCTCGTCCTCCGGCACCCAAACGGCAAGGCCCGCGGCCATATCTTCTTCGTGGCCTATGCGCGTGAGGGCCAGGATGTCGCGACCCGGCCCATCACCTTCTCCTACAACGGCGGGCCCGGCTCCCCCGCTATCTGGCTGCACATGGGACTCATGGGCCCCAAGAGGGTCAAGCTCGCCGCGGAGGGATTTCAGCCTGGTCCGCCCTACGAACTCGTCGCCAACAACGAGTCGCCGCTCGACGTCACCGACATCGTGATGATCGATCCCGTCCAGACCGGATTCTCACGGGCCGCCGAAGGCGAGGACTCGAAGCAGTTCACGGGCGTCACCGGGGACATCGAGTCGGTGGCCGACTTCATCCGCCTCTACCTCACCAAGTTCAAGCGGTGGCCGTCTCCGAAGTTCCTGCTCGGCGAGAGCTACGGCACCATGCGATCGGCCGGGCTTTCCGAAGCACTCCAGTCACGGCACGGTATCGAGCTCAACGGGATCGTTCTCGTCTCCTCGATCCTCGACTACCTGTCGAAGGGCTACGCCCCCGGCCACGACCTGCCCTACGCGAACTTCCTGCCCTCGTTCACGGCCATCGCCTGGTATCACAAGAAGCTGCCCGCCGACCTGCAGGCCATGGACCAGCGCAAGGCCATCGACGAGTCGAGAAGCTTCGCGTACGGCGAGTACCTGACCCAGATGGCGAAGGGCAACCGGCTGAACCCCGCGGAACGCCAGGCTCTCGCCCAGAAAGTGGCGCGCTACTCCGGCCTCTCCGCCGATTTCGTCATGCGCGCGAACCTGAGGGTCACCGATCCGCGGTTTCGCAAGGAGCTGCTCCGCGACCGCGGCGTCACCATCGGCCGCCTCGACGCCCGCTACACCGGGCTCGATGCGGACGACGCGGGCGAGTTCCAGGAGTACGACCCCTCCAACGACGCCCTCGCCGGCCCCTACACGGCTCTCTTCTCCAACTACATCCGGGACGAGCTCAAGTGGGAGACGGATCTCCCCTACTACACATCCGGCCGCGTCCAGCCCTGGGACTACGCCCCCTACAACAACCGCTATCTGAATCTCCTGAACGAGCTGCGCACCGCCATGGCGCACAACCCCTACCTCAAGGTGATGGTCGCGAACGGCCTCTACGACATGGCGACTCCCTTCGCGGCGACCGAACACACCTTCGCGCACCTGGGCTACGAGGACACCTACAAGGAACGGGTGAGCCTCAAGTACTACGAGGCCGGGCACATGATGTACATCCATCCCGAGATGTTGAAGCTCCTCAAGAAGGACATCGCCGACTTCATCAACGGCGCGAAGACGAACAAGCGATAGCACCGAAGTAGGAAGCCGCCCGCGACGCGGGTGATTTCAAAACCGCACTGGCGGCAACCCCTGCCGGGGCTAGGGACGGAACTCCGTAAAGGAGGCCGGAATCTTTGCTAGCATCCGCCCACCATGAGCGACAACCAAACCAAACTCGGCGTGGCCCCAAACGTCGGCGGACTCCTTTGCAACGTTCCGTGCTGCATCGGTTTCATCGTCTCGATCGTCGCGGCGGTCATCGAGAAGGACAACAAGTTCGTTCGGTTCCACGCCTTCCAGAGCCTCCTCCTGCACGGCGTGGGCTTCGTGTGCGGCTTCGCCATCCAGGTACTGAGCATCGTGGCCGGCATGGTCGTGGGCGCGCTCGGCGGCCTCATTGGCCTCCTCGGCATGCCTCTCGGCCTCGCCTTCCTCGGCGCGCAGATCTTCATGATGATCAAGGCCAACAACAACGAGGAGTTCAAGCTCCCGGTCATCGGCGACATGGCCTCCCAGTGGGTCTAACCCGCTAGATGACGTCTTCCCCGCTCTCACGCCGCGGGTTCCTGACCGGGTCGTCGCTCTTCGCGGCGGCCCTGTCTCTGGCTGCCTCCGCCCGAGCCCAGGACCCGGCAAAGCCCGATCCCGCCAGGCCCGACGCGCCCAAGGACGCGCCCAAGAAGGAGCCTCCCAAGGAAGACCGCAGGCGGGGTCCCAAGACGGACGAGGAGATTTTCGCGGAGCAGGAAAAGGCCCGCGAGGAACTTTTGGACGACGAGGGTCGTGAATACCGGATATGCCCTCAGTGCGGGAACAAGATGTACCGGCAGGGCCGGGTCTGGACCTGCTCGAACTGCGGGTACAACTACGTAGAGTAGCGCCCGTCCGCTTGGATCCGTCGGGAGGACCGGCCTAGGCTCGCCGGGATCCCATGCGACGATCCGCCGCCTTCTACGTCGACGCCTTCCGGATCGCCGTCCGTTCCATCTTCGCGCACAAGCTCCGCGCCTTCCTGACACTCATCGGCATCATCATCGGGGTGGCTTCGGTGGTGGTGGTCGGAGCCTCGATCAGCGGCTTCAACGCCTATGTGGTCGACCAGGTCTCGCGGCTCCTCGGCGCGAACCACTTCATGATCGCGCGCATGGCCTCCTCCGGCGAGCTCACCGAGGAGCAGTGGCAGAAGATGGACCGGCGCAACAAGCGGCTCGAACGGAAGGACATGGCGTGGGTCGAGCGCCTCTGCGGCAATTGCGCGGAGGTGGGCGCGCAGATGGGAACGCGGCAGGATCTCAAGTACGGGAACATCGACCTCTTCGGCACCCAGATCTCCGGGGTCACCGCGAGCATGGGAGAGATCGAGGACAAGACGATTTCCGAGGGCCGCTTCATCCTCCCCCACGAAGTCGAACGGGCCCTGCCGGTGTGCGTGATCGGGAACGACGTCCGCAAGAAGTTCTTCGAGAACCAGGACCCGATCGGGAAGATCATCAAGGTGCGCGGCCATCCCCTGCGCGTGGTCGGAGTGGAGGGCGCGCGCGGTTCGATGTTCGGACAGACCTTCGACAACACTCTGTACATGCCCATCTCCACCTACGGGCGAATCTACGGACGTCGCGCCAGCATCCAGATCCACGGCCTCGCCCATGGGGCCGAGGCCTTCCAGCCCGCCATCGACGAAGCGCGCGTGGCCCTGCGCTCGCTTCACCACCTCAAGCCCGGCGAGGAGGACGACTTCGGCCTGGTCAACGTCCAGGAGGTCACCTCGAACGTGGACCAGTTCACCGGCCAGATCGCCATGGTCGTCACCCCCATCACCCTCATCTCCCTGGTCGTGGGCGGCATCGTGGTCATGAACATCATGCTGGTGAGCGTCACCGAGCGGACCTTCGAGATCGGCCTGCGCAAGGCCATCGGAGCCAAGCGGCGTGAGATCCTCGTCCAATTCCTCATCGAGTCGGCCCTGCTGTGCGGCGTGGGCGGCGTCCTCGGCCTCCTCTTCGCCTCGGGCATCACCGGGATCGTGAGCGCGACCACGCCCGTGCCCATGCGCATCACCAGCGGTTACATCGCGCTGTCCCTGTTCGTTTCCACCGTAATCGGCCTCGTGGCCGGCATCTATCCCGCGGTGCGCGCCTCCAAGCTCGACCCCGTCATCGCGCTCACCAAGGTGACCTAGGCGATGCGCTTCGTCACCGGCGAAACCCTCCGCATGGCCCTCGAAAACGTGCGGGCGAACAAGCTGCGCAGCGGGCTCACCATTCTGGGCATCGTGATCGGCGTGGTGGTGGTCGTCGTGGTGGCTTCCATCCTCACGGGGATGCGCGCCGGCCTCGTGGCCTCGATCGAGGAGTACGGGACCAGCAACATCTACGCCTTCCATCTCTCGACCGGCCCGAGGCTCGGGCCGCGCGACCGCGCGGAGTACAAGCGTAAGCCCCTGGTGCCCGGAGACGCGGATGCGATCAAGGAGCAGGCGGCGGCCGTGGAGGACGTGGCCAACGCGGCCTGGGCCTGGCAGGTCGATCGCACGATCATTTACGCGGGCACGAAGTACCGGGACGGGAACCTGCAGGGCGTCACCGCCAACTACGCCCCGGTCACGAACCTGAGCCTGCGCGAAGGGCGGTTCTTCACCGAAGCCGACGATGAGCACAAGCGTCAGGTGATGGTCCTCGGCCCGAGCGCCGCCGACGCCCTGTTCCCCAACCTGAGCGAGATCGTGGGCACGGAGGTCACGATGGCCGGCCGGACCTTCCGGGTGGTCGGCATCCTGGAGAAGCGCAAGAGCGGCTTCATGGGCGAGAACGAAGAGGACAACTCCATCTATATCCCCTTCCAGACCATCCGCAAGATGGACCCGCGCACCCAGAACGTGATGCTGGTGATCCGCGCCTATTCCGGCCAGGTTCTCAAAGCCCTCGACCAGGTCGAGGAGGTGCTGCGAAGACGTCGGGGCCTCCGCTCCAACCAGGACTCCGACTTCGACCTCTCCACCGCCGACAAGTTCATCGAGCAGTTCGACCGCATTACGGCGGCCATCGGCCTCGTCACCATCGCGATCTCCGCGGTGGGCCTCATGGTGGGCGGCATCGGGGTCATGAACATCATGCTGGTGAGCGTCACCGAGCGCACCCACGAAATCGGCGTGCGCAAGGCGCTTGGGGCCAAGCGCCGCGACATCGTGAGCCAGTTTCTCTTCGAGGCCATCACCCTCACCTCTCTTGGGGGTGTGCTGGGGCTCATTGCCGCCGGGCTCGTCAGCTGGGTCGTGATGCTGCTGGTGCCCGAGTTGCCCGCGTCGATCCCGCCCTGGGCGGTCGCCACCGGGCTTCTCGTCTCGGTCAGCGTCGGTCTCGCGTCCGGAGTCTGGCCCGCGAAGAAGGCGGCCGACCTCGACCCGGTGGAAGCCCTGCGCTACGAATAGCCTGCGGGCGTTTCTAGTATAGCCGCTCGACGTCGAGCACGTTCTTCAGGGGCCGGCCCGCGAGGAAGCTCTCGAGGTTCTCGCAAAAGAGCGCAGTGAGCCGGCCGTTCTCCCGGTCGGAGGTGCTGGCCGAATGCGGACTCACGAGGACGTTCGGCATCGCCCACAGGGGGCTTTCCTTCGGAAGCGGCTCGGTGGCGAATACATCGAGCGCCGCGCCTCGCAGGCGTCCGCTCCGCAGGGCCTCGATCATGGCCTCTTCGTCGACGAGAGCGCCGCGCCCGATGTTGATGAGGACCGAGCCCGCAGGCAAAAGAGCGAACTCGCGCGCGCCGAGGACCCGCTCGGTCTGTGGAGTGTGCGGCGCGGCCAGAACCAGGAATTCGGCTCGCGGCAGCAGGGCGGAAAGCGCGGAAGCCGGGTGCAGCTCGTCGACGTGGTGCGCGGCCGGCGCCTCCCCTTCGACCGACCGCTTCACCCCGATCACCTTCATTCCGAACGCGCGCGCCAGGCGGGCCACCTCGCGGCCGATCGCCCCGTGCCCGAAGATCACCACCGTCCTCCCCACGAGATCGGTGCCCGCGAATCGCTCCCAGTGCCGGCTCCCCTGCAGTTCGTGCATCCGGAAGAGGCCGCGGCTGAACGAGAGCATGGCGAGCGCACAGAACTCGGCGAGGGGCACGGCATGCACGCCGCGCGCCGTGGTGAAGATGGTGTTCTTCATCCGCTCGTGGTAGCGCCTTCGCGCCACGAACTGGCCGATGCCGGCGCTCGATGCCTGGATCCAGCGCACCCGCGGCGCGAGTTCGGGCAGATCCGCGTCGTTCGTGTAGTCGAAATCGAAGAGGACATCGGCCTTGGCGAGCAGGGTGCGCCAGCGCGCCTCGTCTTCGGGCGCCCTCGGAACGGGAACGCCGTTGTGGTCGGCCGCGTAGCGCGGCTTCCGAAGGAGGTCCGGCTCGTAGATCACGTCGACGCGCGGATCGACCTGCCGGATGCGCTCGACGTGTTCCGGCTCGAGGTAGCTCGCGATGAGCACGGTGAGCCGAGGCGTCCCGCTCACCGGACGGCCTCCCCCACTTTCACCGGCTCGCCCGAAGCGCGGGCCGAGCGCTGCAGTGCCTCGATGATGGCCATGGTGCCGGTGGCGTCGGCCGCCCCGTACCGCACCGGCTCGTCGGCGAGGACGGCGTCGCCGAAGTGCTCGACCATCCGCTGGTACGAATCCTCGCCCGCGAAGGCGTGTCGCACTTCGGCGCCGCGGCCGTGCCGCTCCACGATCTCCTGGCTGCCCGTGCCTGCCACGAAGGTCTGCCCGGCGAAGAGGCTTCCCTCCGAACCCACGACTTCGATGAACTCGCGGCGCTCGGTATCGAGCGCGCAGTCGAACTGGGCGATCGGTCCCCCTTCGAAGCGCAGGCTTCCCGCGAGACGGGTGTCCACGCCCGTGGGCCCGATGTGGGCCCAGGCCTGGGCCTCGACGGGAAGCGCTCCCGCGAGGCGCCGGCTGATGTCGACGCAGTAGCAGCCCACGTCCAGCAGAGCGCCACCGCCGAGATCGGCGCGGAGGCGGATGTTGTCGAGCCGGGTGAGTCGAAACGTGAATGCCGAACGAATGATCCGCAGATCGCCCACGGCCCCGCTCCGGGCGAGGTCGATGAGGCGCTGGGTCCGGTGGTGGAAGCGGTACATGAACGCCTCCATCAGCCGCACGCCGTTCGTGTCGGCGGCCGCCTGCATCTCCTGTTCCTCTTCGACGGACACGCCGAGCGGCTTCTCGCACAGGACGTGTTTCTTACGTTCCGCAGCCCGGATCGCCCACTCCCGGTGCAGGGAATTCGGGAGAGGGATGTAGACCGCCTCCACTTCAGCATCGTCGAGAAGCTCCTCGTAGGAGCCGTAGTGACGCGGAATCATGGCCTCCCGCGCGTAGTCGCCGGCCGCTCCGAGGTCGCGGCTCGCCACCGCGACGAGTTCGGCATTCCGCGAGGCGTGGATCGCGGGCACCAGCGCATTCCGGCCGATCCGCGCCGTGCTGAGGATCCCGAAGCGGAGTCGGTGAGTGGCCCCGGTCCGCACGGTCAGAAGGGGCTCGTCTGTCCGAGAGAATGAGAACCGCTCAGGGGCAGATCCACCCACCGCCGCGTCCGATGCGAGTGCGTCACGGCGTTGATGATCTCCTGCACGCGCGCGCTCTGGGCGAAGTTCCCCTGGTTGGCGCGGCCGCCGCTCACGATCTCCTCACAGAAGTTGTGCACGAGATTTCCATAGAAGGCCGTGCTCCACGGGTCGGTGGTCTGAAAGCCGGGCGGGAAGTATTTCGCGGGTATCTCGCGCTGCACGAACTCGACGGCGTCGGCCTTGGCGGTGTGAATGGTCTGGATGACGCCGAATTCGTCGACGAGGCGCACCTTGATGGCGCCCTCCGAGCCGAAGATGCGCGCCTCGATCCCCGGGTAGTTGCCCACGGTGACGTAACTCGACTGCATCGAGAAAAGAGCGCCGCTTCTCGTTTCGCCCATGAACATGTCGGCATCGTCGATGTTGATCCGCTCGCGCTCGGTGTCGAGGTTCGTGCGGCGGCGGAACGGCACCATGTTCGAGAGGATTCCCACGACCTGCTTCAGGTCCTCGCCCACGCACTCGAGGCCGATATCGATGGTGGGCGCGCCGTAGCCCTCGAGCGACGAGACGGCGATGCCTTCGCGCGTGAGATCCACGCCCCACGGCGCTTCGCCCACCGGCTTCGTCTTGTGGATCCGCTTGTCCATGGGGTTGTCCGGGTTCAGCCATTGCGAATTCTGCTCATACCCGTTGAACACGAACGGCTTTCCGATGAACCCCTCGCGAATGAGATCGAACATGTACATGACGGCGGGGGCGTATCGGAAAGTAAGGCCCACCTTGGTCTTGAGCCCCTTCGATTCGGCGAGTTCGTGAGCCCGGAGCACGTCGCGGTAGTCGTGGCAGACCGGCTTTTCGACGAGGACGTGCTTGCCCGCTTCGAGGGCCTGGAATACGAGTTCCTGGTGGTCGCCGCGGGTCACGATATCCACCACGTCGATGTCGCCTCGCGCGAGGAGCTGAGAAGCATCGGTGAGGACGCTCTCGATCCCGAACTCGGAGGCGCGCTTTTCCGCGAGGCCGCGGTCGAGGTCGCAGATGACCGCGATCTCGCTGTGCGGCGAGCGGCTGAACCCCGGCAGATGCGCGGAGGCCGACCAGCGCCCCGCCCCGATGACGCCCACCCGCAGCTTCCTCGACATGGGGCGAGAGCATAGCCGCCCCGAGACCGCTGGGCGGCCCCGGCTAGGCCGCGATCCCTATCTGAAACGCGGCGCTGTACCCTGCCTGGGGCGACCCCGTTGGAGTCACGAGCTCGGCCGAAAGACTGTCCGCGAAGATGCCGTCCTGCAGGTTCGTGGTGGGGTTGCTCCCGCGCGAGGCGTAGACCCCCGTCGCATGCACCGCGTTGTTGATCGATTCCGGGAACGCGATCTGTGTCACCTTGACCGACCTCCCGCCCACCGTGACCTCGGCGTGAATGTGGGTCGCGCGGCCCTGGTACCACCCGGGGTAGATCGTGGTGAACACCACCTCGCCGCTCGCATTCGTGGTTTGGATGCCCCGCAGGTAGGTCTGGCCCGTCTGCGAGCCGTACGATGAATAGTTCCCCAGCGCGTCGCACTGCCAGATCTCCACCGCAGCCCCCGAAACGGGCGCGCAGTTCGAGTTCGCGTTGACCACTCTTATGGTCAGGGAGAGGACAGTCCCTGTCTTCGATTCGCGAATGTCGCTCCGAAAGAGGTCGACCAGAGACGGGTAGGGCCCCACGGTTTCGGTGGGGGTGACCGCGCACGTGGCATTGGTCGAGACCGTGGCGCCGGCCGGGGTCGACGCCGATGCCGCAGTCGAGGGCCCGGTGGCGCTGTTGCCGCCGCAGCCGAACGCGATGCCTATTCCGGCGCCCCCGAGGGTCTTGAGGGCCTGACGGCGTTCGATTCTCTTCCGAAGCATGGGGGTTCCTTCCTGGTTCTCGGGCACAGTCTTGCTATCCGGCATTAAGCAACTCTTAAGCCAGCTTCCGGAAGCTCTCGCGCAGGGCGAGCAGGGCTTGTTAGGAGAAGTGGCAGGCCACCTGGTGCGGCAAGCCCGGGGAGCCCCGATCGCGAAGCGGAGGGTCTTCCTGGGCGCATCGCGCGGTCGCGATCGGGCACCGGGTTCGAAAGCGGCAGCCGCTCGGCGGATCGGCGGGACTCGGCACATCGCCCTGGAGCACTATGCGGATCCGGCCCTCCTCGACATCCGGATCGGGGCTCGGCACCGCGGACAGGAGAGCCCGTGTGTACGGATGAAGGGGGCGGTCGAAGAGCTCGTCGCACGACGCGAGTTCGACGATGCGGCCAAGGTACATCACGGCCACGCGGTCCGACATGTGCCGGACCATGGCGAGGTCGTGAGCGATGAAGAGGTAGGTCAGGCCCAGGCGGTCCTTGAGGTCGCGCATCAGGTTCACGATCTGGGCCCGGATGGAAACGTCGAGGGCGGAGATCGGCTCGTCCGCCACCACGAAGCGCGGGTTCGTGGCCAGCGCGCGCGCGATGCCGATGCGCTGCCTCTGGCCTCCGGAAAACTCGTGGGGGTGCCGCCGCGCGGCGCCCGGGTCGAGACCCACGAGGCTCAGAAGCTCCGCGACCCGCGCGTCCCGCTCCCCTGCGGCGCCAAGCGCATGGACGTCGAGAGGCTCGCGAATGGACGCCCCCACCGACAGCCGCGGATTGAGCGAAGCGAAGGGGCTCTGGAAGACCATCTGCATGTGCCGCCGCGCGCTCCGCAGGCTCGCCGGGGAGAGCCGCCCCAGATCCTCGCCCGCGAATCGCACCCGCCCCGCGGTCGGCCTCGCCAGGCGCAGGACGGCCCGACCCGTGCTCGACTTGCCGCAGCCGCTCTCGCCCACGAGCCCGAGGGTTTCGCCGCTCGCGATGTCGAAACTCACGCCGTCGACCGCCTTCACCGTGCCGGTCTGCCGGCGCACCAAGCCCTGCCGCACCGGGAAATGCAGGCTCAGATCCTCCACCTCGACCAGGGGGGCGCCGCTCACGCCTTCTCCGATCGAAAGCACGCCGACCAGTGTCCCGCCCCGACTTCGAGGAGCGGCGGCCGTTCGACGCGGCATCGGTCGATGACCCTCTCGCAACGCGGCGCGAAGGCGCAGCCCTCGATCTTTCCCCGCAGGTCCGGCGGTTGACCCGGGATCGGCGACAGGCGGTCGCCGCTGTCGTGGCGAGCGTTCTTGCGGGGCATCGCCCCAAGCAGGCCCAGCGTGTAGGGATGGCGCGCGCGACGGAGCAGGTCGCGAACGGAAGCCGTCTCGACGATGGAGCCCGCGTACATGACGGCCACCCGGTCGACGAGCGTGGCCACGAGCGCGAGGTCGTGGGTGATCCAGAGGATGGCCATCCCGAGCCGCTGCTGCAGGCCCATCAGCAGTTCCACGATCTGCGCCTGAATGGTGGCGTCGAGAGCCGTGGTGGGCTCGTCGGCGATGAGAAGGCTCGGTTCGCAGGCGATGGCCATGGCGATGAGGATGCGCTGCCTCTGGCCGCCGGAGAACTCGTGGGGGTAGCTCCCAAGACGGCCCGCCGCGTCGGGAATGCCGACGATCGAGAGAAGTTCGGTCGCGCGCTCGCGCCTTCTGGCTTCGCTCAGGTCGAAGTGCTGGCGCAGCCCCTCGGTGAGCTGGCGGCCGATGGAAAGCACCGGATTGAGGGACGTGGCCGGATCCTGGAAGACGATCCCGATCCCCCGCCCCCGGACCCGTCGCAGGCGGTCCGCGGGCAGGGTCAGGAGATCCACGCCCTGAAACAGCACCTGCCCCGACGTCGAAGGCCTTCCGCCGGGCACGAGGCCGAGCACCGACAGGGCCGTCATCGATTTCCCCGAGCCGCTCTCGCCCACAAGAGCGAGCGATTCGCCCTGGGCCATAGAGAACGAAACGCCGTCCACCGCCCTCACCTCTCCACCGCCCTCGATGGGGATCCGTGCCTGCAGGTCCCTGACGTCGAGAAGGAGGCACGCCCCGCCCGGCGGCGCCGGGTTCATGACAAGCCGCCCTGACTCGCCACCACTGAAGCCGCGATGGAGCCGAGCAACAGCTCGATGAAGCCGAGCGCTCCCATCAGCAGCGATGCCTTGAGGACGGTTCTGACCCATGATTCCGCGTACAGGCGCCGCAGGGCCAGGAGGAGGTAGAGGCCGGACAGGAGCATCCCCACGCCGCCGAGCCTCGCGTCGAAGCCCATGAGTTCGTTCCCGAAGATCGCCACGAGGTACCAAAGCGCATAGAAGTGCAGAGCCCCGACGAGGTGATTGACGTAATACCGCTGGCGGCGCCTGTAGAGGAGCCAGCTCGCCGCCGCGAAGATCAGGACGGACGAGTAGCGGATCTGCGCGTAGCGATGCTTGAACTTCTCGAGGAACTCGTCATGCTCGGCGGCGGTAGCCGGCACCCGCCCGTTCTTCCCCGCCATCTTGGACGGCTCGCTTGCGATGCTCACCGAGAACTCACCGTTCGGCTCGCGCTCGAGGAGCACCTGCAGGTTGAGGGGCCCGACACCGGTGGAGGCAAGCCAGTGGATCGCGACGGCCACGAGAAAGAGCCGGATCGGGCGGATCCAGGATCCCATGCGGCCTCGCCAATACTCGTCGGTCAGCAGGCCCGGCTTGAGGAGCAGCGCCCAGAGCGTCTGAAAGAGCTTCCCGTCCACGTGAAGGAATTCGTGGACCAGGTCGTGGAGGAAGTGGCCGAGGCTCGGCTCCCGGCCCTCGTGCGCCGACTGCCCGCAGGCGGAACAGTAGGCGCCTGAGAGCACCGCACCGCAGTTGAGGCACGCGGTCGCGGGAGTCGTGTGTTGCTTCCTCTTCCGGTGTCCCATCGCGAGTCGTTGGAAGAAGTCTACTTGGGCCCCGGGCTGACGAATACGCGCTCGAAGACGATATCCTGTGGGGATGCTTAGAGCCGGAATCGTCGGTCTGCCCAACGTCGGCAAGTCCACCTTGTTCAACGCGGTCACCCGCAACCGCAAGGCGGAGGCGGCGAACTACCCCTTCTGCACCATCGACCCCAACGTGGGCATGGTCACCGTCCCCGACGCGCGGCTCGAGGTGCTGCGGAAGATCGCGGGGACGAATGTGGTGATTCCCGCGGCCATCGAGTTCGTGGACATCGCGGGCCTGGTGAAGGGCGCGAGCCAGGGTGAGGGCCTGGGCAACAAGTTCCTCACCCACATCCGCGAGGTCGACGCCATCGTCCAGGTCGTCCGGTGCTTCGAGGATGCGGATGTCCTGCACGTGGCGGGCTCGATCGATCCCGTGCGCGATATCGAAGTCATCAATACCGAGTTGATGCTCGCCGACCTCGACACCGTGAAGAAGAAGCGCGAGAAGGTGGCGCGCGAGGCCAAGCGGGGCGAGAAGACCGCCATCGCCGAAGACGCCGTGCTCGCGAAGATCGAAGCTTCGCTGGACGCGGGCAAGCCCGCCCTCACCGTCGAGCTGAGCAAGGAGGAGAAGGCGATCGCGAACACCTTCTTCCTCCTCTCCGACAAGCCGACGATCTTCGCCTGCAACGTCAAGGACACCGACCTCGCCACCGCGGACGCGAACCCCTACGTGAAGAAGGTCCGCGAGTACGTGGGGACGCACCTCTCCTGCGAGGCGGTGGTGGTGAGCGCGCAGATCGAGAGCGACCTCATCGACCTGTCGGAGGAAGAGGCCGCCGAATTCCTCAAGGATCTCGGCGTCAACGAGAGCGGCATGGGGCCGCTGATCCGGGCGACGTATCACCTGCTCGGCCTGCAGACCTACTTCACCGCGGGCGAGAAGGAAGTCCGCGCCTGGACCATCCACAAGGGCGACACCGCGCCGAAGGCCGCGGGCGTCATCCACTCGGACTTCGAGCGCGGCTTCATCAAGGCCGAGACCGTGGCCTACAAGGACCTCGTCGAGTGCGGATCGGTCGCAGCCGCGCGCGAAAAGGGCCTCTACCGCATGGAAGGCAAGACCTACGTCGTCGCGGACGGCGACGTGATGTTGTTCAAGTTCAACGTTTAGGCAGCCGTCATGCCGGCGAAAGCCGGCATCCACTTCCCCGCTATCCTTCCCCTCCCATGGGCATCATCGTTCTGAGCGACTACCCCCGCCGGGCCCACCTGGAGTTCTATAGGGCGAACCCCTCGCCTTTCTATTCGGTGACGTTCGAGCTCGACGCTGCCCGCATTCGCGGGCGCGCCCGTGAAGTCGGCGGGTCGACCTACGCCGCGCTGTGCTGGGCCTTTCATCGCGCCATGCTGAAAGTCGAGGCCTTCCGCACGCGTCTCGACGGCGAGGACGTGGTTCTGCATGACACCCTGCGCATCGGCATGACCGTGCCCGGCCCGGGACGCACGTTCACGTTCGCGACCCACGACTGGAACGAGTCGGGCGAAGCGTTCCTGAAAGCCGCGAGCGCCGAGATCGCGCGCTCATCGGAAGCAGTCGACCTCAACCGTGGCGGCGAACCCGACTTCGCCTACTACACCGCGGTTCCAGGCGTACCCTTTCTCGGCATCACCCATGCGCCCCATCGCGATCGCACCGCCGGCCAGCCCATGACCGCGTTCGGCAAATTCCGCGAGGACGGCGCCCGCTTGTTCGTCCCCGTGGGCCTGCAGGTGAATCACATGTATGTCGACGGCATCGACGTGAGCGACCTTTTCGACGGAGCCCAGGCCTCGTTCGCGGACGCGTTCTAGTCCAACCACGACCGGCTTCGCGAAACGAGGAGCATCTCCGCCTCCTTCGCGGCGCAACCTCGTCCCTGGACTATCGGCTGCTTGCGCTCGGATCCAGCGCGTCCCGCAAAGCGTCGCCTATGAAGTTCACGGCCAGGACCACGAAGAGGATCGCGAGGCCCGGGAAAAGCGTCAGCCAGGGTTTCGTGACCATCGTCGCCTGCGAGTCCATGAGCATGTTTCCCCAGGTCGGCGTGGGCGGCTGAACCCCGAGGCCGAGGAAGCTGAGCGACGACTCGATCATGATCGCGTTGCCGACCCCGAGGGTCGCGCCCACCAGGATCGGGCCAAGCGCGTTCGGGACGATGTGCCGGACAAGGATGCGCAGGTCGGTCGCTCCCATGCCCCGGGCGGCCTCCACGTAGTCCATCTCCTTGATCGAGAGCACCTGCGACCGCACCACGCGAGCGGTGGTCATCCAGGAAAGCAGCCCGATGATCAGAACCATGGAAACGAGAGCGGCGCGCGAGTAGGCGGAGAGGATGATCAGCAGAGGCAGAGTCGGAATGGCATAGGCCACGTCCGTGATGCGCATCAGGACGTTGTCGATGACGCCGCCGTGGTAGCCCGCGGCCGCCCCGATCGCGGTGCCGAGGAACGTGCCCACCACCGCGGCCAAAAGCCCGATGAGGATCGAAACCCGCCCGCCGAAGAGCATGCGCGTGAAGACGTCGCGACCGAGGTCGTCGGTGCCCATCCAGTGCGACAGCGAGGGCGGCTGCTTCACGCTGTCGAGGTCGATTCCGTCGAAGGGAAAGGGAGCGAGAACGGGGGCCAGGGCGCACGCCGCGCCGATCACCACGAAGAACGCGAGAGACAGGACGGCCGCCCGGCGCCGGGCGAACCGCCGCCAGAACAGCTCGCGCATCGAGAGCGGCTCACTCATAGCGGATCCGCGGGTCGAGAAGGCCGTAGACGACGTCCGCCGCGAGGTTGAACACGATGACGGTGAGCGACCCCATGAGGAGGATGCCCATGAGCACTGGGTAGTCGCGTCCGAACATGGCCTGCACGAAGAGCCGGCCGATCCCCGGCCAGGCGAAGACGGTTTCGGTGATCACCGCACCGGAGACGAGGTCCGCGAGGCCGAGAGCCATGGCCGACACCACAGGCACGAGGGCGTTGCGCACCGCATGGGTGAAGAGCACGCGTCGCTCGGATAGTCCCTGGGCGCGCGCGGTTCTCACGTAGTCGCTCTGAAGCGCCGAGATGAGGCTCGCCCGGAAGTACCGCGACCACGACGCGACGTACCGTGAGGCCAGAACGATCGCGGGCAGCACGAGGTGTGCGAGATGGTCGCCGAGCGAAGAGGTCCCGACCGTGTGGGTGCCGGACACCGGAGCCCAGCCGAGTTCCACCGCAAAAACCAGCTGGAGCAAAAGGCCCAGCCAGAACACGGGCATGGCGATGCCCACGAAGGCCGAACCGTTGGCAAGGAGGTCGATCCAGGAGTGCGGCCGGAGAGCGCTCGCGATCCCGATGAGGAAGGCCAGCACAGCCGCGAGGAGAAACGCTGACCCCATCAGCTCGAGAGTCGCGGGAAGACGTTCGCCGATCATGTGGACGACCGGCCGGGTGGTCGAGTAGCTGAGGCCAAGATCGCCGGTGAGAGCGGCGGCGGCCCACCTCAGGTACTGCATCGGCACCGGTTGATCGACGCCCAGCTTGACCCGGTAGGCCTCGACCACCGAAGGGTCGACGAAGCGTCCCGTGGAGAGGAGCGCCGCCTCGGGTCCGCCTGGCGCCATCTGGATCAGGGTGAACACGACGATGGAGATTCCCGCCAGGAGCGGGACCATCTGCAGCAGTCGTCGCGCGATGTAGGGGCCCACCGACTACTTCCACCCCTCGTCGAGCCGCCACTGCCACAGGTTCCAGAAGCTGCCGAAATTGGTGCCGCTCCCCCGGTAGCCCGACACGCGCTTCGTCACCACCTCCGGCATCACGTTCTGGTACAGGGGCAGCATGCGCGCCTGCTCGGCGAGCTTCGCCTGGGCCTCGTGCAGCAGGGGCATGCGCGTCTCGAAGGACAGCGCCTGATCGGAACGCTCGAGGATCTCGTCGAGGGCCGGATCACAGAAGCCCGCCATGTTGTTGGCGCCCTTGCAGGCGTAAAGGCCCGTGATTCCCGGATCCGCGGGCAGGAACCAGGCGCTCACGATCGCCTCCCACTTCCCGCTCCGCCACCTCTGGGTCCATGCCGCGCTCTCGAGCGTCTCGAAGTTCACTTCGACGCCCACTGCCTTGAGGCCGGCCTGGATCACCTGGGCGAGCAGGATCCGGTCGGTGCTGCCCGCGCGGTTGAGCATCACGAACGAGAAGCGCCGGCCGTTCTTCCGGCGCACCCCATCCTCTCCCATGGTCCAGCCGGCCTCGTCGAGCAGGCGTCGCGACCGGGCCAGATCGTAGGGATAAGTCGTGACCTTCGCGTTGTGGTACGGGCTGTTCGGATTGATGGGGCCCTCCGCCACCTTGACCGCGCCCTCCATGAGCTTCTTCGCCATGCCCTCGCGGTCGATGGCGTGGAAGATCGCGCGCCGGACCCGCACGTCGTCGAAGAGGGCCCGGCCGGTTTCGGTGCGGATCGCGAGGTCGAAGTGCATGACCGAATTGGCATCGATCAGGTGAACCTCGGAGGCGGGAAGATTCCGAACCACGCTCACCTGAGTGGGCTGGATCCGGCCCCAGTCATAGCGCCCCGACTTGAGGGCAAGGAGCCGGGTGTTGTTGTCTGGGATGAAGGCCCACACGATCTCGTCGATCTTCGGAAAGTCCTTCCCGCGCCAGTACTCGGGATTGCGCACCACCCGGATGTACTCCCCCGTCTTCCACTCCGCGAACCTGAAGGGGCCGGTGCCGACGAGCCCCGGGCCGCGGTTGTAAGGCTCGTAGTTCACGATCTCGTCAACCGTCATCTCGGTCTTCCCGTCCGCCTTCAGGAACACGTGGCGCGGCAGAATGCCTTCGAAGAGACCCGCGTAGTAGGCGTACGCACCGTCCCAGACGAAGACCACGGTGTGCGCGTCGGGCATCTCACACGACTTGATGCCGATGTACTGCTCGCGGTTGTAAGTCATCGACTTCGGATCGGTGACGAAGCGCCAGGTGAAGCAGACGTCGGCGCTCGTGAAAGTCAAGCCGTCATGCCAGCGCACGTTCTCCTGGAGCGGCCAGGTCATCCGCACCGAGCCGTCCTTGCCGCGAACCACCCGGCCGTTCGCCTCCGTGGGGATCTCCTTCGCGAGCACCGGGATGTACTCGTTCCGCTCGTTCGTGGTGACGAGACCTTCCACCATGCTGAAACTGATGTCCACGAGGTTCTGGCTGGTGAACACGTTCAGGACGTCTATTTCCCGGTCGTAGGCCACGCGCAGGATCCTTCCCCCGCCCCCCTGGGGGGACGAGGCGCCGGAGGTCGAGCAGCCGGCCAGGCTCGCCGCGACGATCAGCGTGAGGGCGAAACCCCGCCCGCTTCGCGTCATTCGAAGAGCTCGATCGACGCGTTGCTGTGCATGCGACCGTACAGAAACGGCAGGAACGTATCGCGCCGATAGGCGCCGACCCGATTCCAGGCCCTCGTGACCACGCGCTCACCCCACCAGTAGGACCAGATCAGCACCGCGCGCGACGGCGACTGAATGAACTTCACGCGATTCGCCACCCACCCGTCCCCGCCCACGAGGCTCCGTTCAGAAAGAGCATCGGCGACCTTCTGCGCCGGCCATCCAAGGGCGTGGAACCGCCAGGCCGCCTCGGTGCCGATGCCCGCCCGGTAGACGTTCATCAGGGCCTGGACCCGATCGTCGTCGCTCTCCATCCAGTCGAGCATGGTGATGCCGGAATCGCCGATGCCTTCGAAGATCGAGGAACTCGCGGAATTCACGATGGACAGCAGGACGTCTGCGGAGGCCTCACCGCTCTCCGCCATGGTCGAGCGCAGGGTGAACTGCAGGTAATGGCCGGGATAGCCTTCGTGAACAGCGAGGTGCTTGAGCCCGGGCCGGGTGAGGACGGGATCGACGTTGAGCTCGATACGGCGGCTCAGGTAGTTGCAGCGCGCGTTGAAGGCGACGCCGCTCACTGGAACCACGTGCATCCCGTCGGATTTCGGCCGAGGGATCCTGACGACGCGCTCCTCGGTACGACGCCAGGCCTCATCGAGCAGACCTTCGAGAACCGCCGGGACCTGCTCGGCGCGCACACGGTTCTTTTCCTCCCAGGCCGCGCATTGCGACCTCAGGTCGCCCGTGTAGCCCATGCGGGTCAGCAGCGCGCCCATCTCGTTCTGAAGGGCCGCGAGCTCATCCGCGGGCGCGGGCTCGGCCGGGACGTGCAGAAAACCATGGATCTGCTCGACGAAGGGAAGCCCGGTTCGGCGCCAGGTGATGAAGGCCAGAGTCGAATGGCACAGAGCGTCGAAATAGAGACGCCGATCCGGCTCGGGCAGGCGCTGCGCATCGGTCCGCAACTCCTCGAAACAGCGGGCAGCGTCGGTGTAGCCGGAGAAAGCGTCCGGCGCGTACCGGCGTTCCAGGTCGAGGTTGACCACGGCGAGTCCATCCCCGTCGGCGCTCTCCCTGCGATACAGCGCGTCGACGCCGAGCAGCGCGGTCATGGCGCGCCGGCCGAGGGCCAGGGTCTCTTTGCTCAGAAGGTTCGTGGTCTTCATACCCGGCGCGAAGCCGCCGCCTCCTTCATGGCGGTCGCGACGAGGCTCACGGGAATGGAGCCATGCGACAGGAAGGTGTCGTGAAACCGCCCGAGGGAGAAGCGCCGGCCTTCCATCGCCAGCATGTCCTCCCGAAGGCGGTGGATCGCATCGCGGCCCATGAGGTACATCACCGCCGCCCCGGGGAACATGCTGTTCTTGACCGCCTCCCCCATGGCGGCCGCGGAGGGCATGAGCGCGTGCTCCTCGTAGAACCGGGCGGCGTGCTCCAGGGTCCATCGCCCTTCGTGGAGTCGCACGTCCACGATGGCGCGGACGCACATGCGGGCCCGGCCCTGCAGCTCGGCGTAGCGCTCGAGCGGGGTGAGGAAGCCCGCTTCGCTCATGAGGTCGGTGGCGTAGCAGGCCCAGCCTTCCGCCATGGTGCCGCCGCACAGCAGGGCGATGCGCGAGGCGCAGTCCACCGCGGCCATCCGCCCGATCCGCGAGCCCGATCGGAAAGCGTGGAAGTTCTGCACGTGATGGCCGATGCCCCCGTGGTGGATCACGTGGTTGAGCCTGATGACGGAATCGTTGTGCGCCTCGAGGAAGGCCTGCTGCGCGTCGACCGGCTGGGTAGGGTCGAAGGGAGCGATGAGGTAGTCGTGAACCGCGGGACGTCTTGACGCCGCGGGTGAGCGATAGAAGAGGAAATACAGATACGGAGCGGCCGCGCGCACCCAGGCCGGGCGCTCCACATAGCGAATCGGAAAATCGGGCCAGGTCAGAAGTCCCTTTTCCGCGGCGGCCGTTCGCGCGTCCTCCCAGAATCGCGCATAGCGAGCCTCGTACTCGTGGGCCGAAGGTCGATGGGCCTTCAGCTGGGCGAGCGCCGCCGAGGGCGAGTCCGCCCCGAACTCCTTCGCGCGTTCCGCAAGCGCGGCGGTCGCCTCCGCGAGTTCGGCGCGGGCGTACCGCTCGATCTGGGCGGCGTCCTCCTGGAGAAAGTGGCCCTCGCTCAAGTGAAGGGCC
This sequence comes from Vicinamibacteria bacterium, assembly GCA_019694155.1. Taxonomy (GTDB): domain Bacteria; phylum Acidobacteriota; class Vicinamibacteria; order Fen-336; family JAGNNV01; genus JAGNNV01. Next base: position 26,732 of record JAIBCN010000193.1, read on the forward strand.
AGGGCCTCCTCGCCCACCGCCACCTCGTCCCGGGCGCGGTCGAGCAGGTCGTTCTCGAGCCAGACCTGGAACTCCTCGACCGCCTTCCGGGCCCGCGCGGCGGAGAGGGCCAGCGGAGCAAAGTCGACCGCCGCTCCGTCCGCGAACTTCGGCAGCCCCTCGTCGAGCAGGGTCAGGGTTCCCTCGCACTCGCGGATCGCGCGCTCCGTCCATGCCCGCGGCGATGCGTCCAGGTTCTCCTTCGCCTGATCGAGAAGCCGTGGGATCGCGGCCAGCCGCTCGGCCGCCGGCCCCAGGCGGTCGCGCAGGGGCGCGTAGTCGGTGAGGAAGAGGGAAATCAGGCCGAACACCGCTTCACCGGTGTAGAGGCTCGGATTCCCTCGGTGGAAGTGGCGCCCGCCCAGTTCCCACTCCTGGATCCGGAGCGCCCCCTGGGCCAGGCGCACATCGTGCTTCTCATCGACGCTCAGGGCATCGAGCGCGAGGCCCGAGGACTCGGCGAGCAGCGTCGCGATCCGCGCCTTCGCGTCGTCGACCGCGGCTTCCGAATAGTCGGGGAGCCACGGATCGAACCGGTGCTCGCCGATGAAGGTGGCGCTCACCGGGTTCGACCGGTGGTAATGCTCGAAGAAGCGATCGAGCCAGTGCGTGACGTCTTGCGACGGAGAAGGCTCCTGGGAGTTCACGGGCGTTCCCTCCCAAGCATACGGGCGGTTCGACTAGGGCTGGAGCTTCCCCGTGCTTCCCTTGCCCACCCGCGGACCCTTGTTGTCGTGGGCCGGCGCATGATCGAGATTCGCGACCCGGCGGCCCGTCTCGTACATGAGCTCGCTGATCCGCGCCATCTTGTCGAACTCGATCTTCTCCACGCTGTCCGTGTTCGCGTGATAGTCGGGGTGGAGGCCGGTGGTGTAGAAGATGATCGGCACACCCTTCGCCGCGTAGCTGTAGTGGTCCGAGCGGTAGTAGATCTGCTCGCCATCCCCGGGGTCGTTCGACGAGTAGTCGATCTTCATGGGCGGCTTCAGTGAGGCGTTCGCTTCCTCGTTGATGTTGTGCAGCTCTGTGCTGATGCGGTCGGAGCCGACGAGGTAGACGGTGTTCACTTCCCTGGGGTCGTTCTTGTCGTTGCGGCCGACCATGTCCATGTTCAGCTGGGCCACGATCTTGTCCATGGGGACGCTCGGATAGTCCGCGTAGTAGCGCGAGCCCCACAGGCCGCGCTCCTCCCCGGTGTGCCAGACGAACACGAGGGATCGCCTGGTCCTGGGCGCCGTCGCGAACGCTTTGGCGAGCGAAAGCAGGGTGACCGTGCCGGAGCCGTCGTCATCCGCGCCGTTCCAGATGCGGTCCTCGACAGCGCCCGGGGTGACCTGACCCGCGGCGCCCAGGCGCCGCTTGCCGGCCGGGGTATCTCCAGACGCGGGCACGTCGACGACCTCGCCCTCGGCGTAGCCGACGTGGTCATAATGAGCGCCGAACGCGACGTAGGTGTCCTTGAGCTTCGGGTCGGCGCCCTCGATGATGCCCACGACGTTCCGGGTGAACTGGGTCCGCACGATCTCGTAGTCGGCGTCGATGCCGAACCTCATGGAGACGCCCTGAAGCGACACCTGGGGCAGCGGCTCCTGATTCGCCGCCCTGGCCTTCAGATCGGCGTACTTGACGTCGGCGCCGCTGAAGAGGAACTCGAAGAACTCGTCCTGGGCGGTCACCGCGGGCGGAACCGTCTTGTCCAGCCGCTCCACGGTCGTGAAATCAGAGTTCGGCAAAGGGGCGCGGCCGAAGCCACCACCGCCGGGCCCGCCCGCGGCGGGAGCCGGCGAAGGCGCCGGAGATGGAGAGGGCGTTGCGGCGGCCTGCGGTCCGAAGGGCGACGGCACGAACGGGCCGATGGTCGCCATCGCCTTCAGCACATCGGTTGCGTAGCGCGAACGCCCCCCGAGAAGGCGCCGATTGTCCCGGGTTTCTCCGCCCTTGGGACCGCGCGCGCCGAGATACACCACGACCTTGCCGGCCACGTTCCGGCCCGCGTAGTCGTCAACCTTGATCGCAGGCAGCACGGCCCCGTATCCGACGAACTCGATCTGGTCGGAAGTGAGCGTCTGCTTGCCCCCGGCGTTCCTCGGGAGGGTGATCCCCTCGCCGTCCTTGAACGTGCGGCTCTGGCCATTCACCGTCACCGTGACCGTGTGACGGCTGGTGGCCTTCACTCCGAGCACCGACACGCGCTGGAAGTACGACCCTCGATCGCCTCCCGGCTTGACCCCCATCGCCCGCAGCTCGCCCGCGATGTACGACGCGGCAAGACCGAGGCCCTCGGTGAAAGTGGCCCGTCCCTCGAACTCGTCCGAGGAGATCTGGGTCAGCCAGGCCTTGAGGTCGGCGGCGGATATCGACTTCGCTCCGCCGCCCGCGGCGCGAACGGCCGGGCCTGGAAGAGCGGTGACCGCGAGAGCCAGGGCGACGCTCGCGGCGACGGAACGACGGGCTGAGGATGGGTTCATGGTTTCTCCAGGGGAGCGGTCGGTTTGCCGGTCGGCTAAAGCTGGCGCGCTGTGTATTCGCAGCTCGATACTTCGAACTTACCGGGCGCTTCGATGTTGAGGCTCTTGACGACCCCGTCCTCGGCCACGAGCGAGAAGCGCTGGCCGCGGATGCCCATGCCGTGCTTGGTGGCGTCCAGCTCGAGCCCGAGCTTCTTCGTGAAGTCGGCGTTGCCGTCGGCCAGCATCAGCACCTTGCCCTCCGCGCCCTGCGCCTTCGACCACGCGTCCATCACGAAGACGTCGTTGACGGCGAGGCAGGCGATCTGGGCCACGCCCTTCGCCTTGAGCTCATCGGCCTGCTTCACGTAGCCCGGCAGGTGCTTGTTCGAGCAGGTCGGTGTGAACGCCCCGGGGACGGAGAAGAGGACCACCTTCCTGCCCGCGAAGACTTCGGCGGTGGTGAGGGGCTTCACGCCCTCGGCGGTCATGGTGCTGAACGTGGCTTCGGGCAGGCGGTCGCCGACCTGGATGGACATTTTCGTTTCTTTCCTCGTGATTCAGTGTCTGGAAATGGAAAGGCGCTCCGCCGCAACGGGGAGCGCCGTGCACGAGGTTTCATTGTATCCGCCCGGAGCCCCCGAGAGGAGGCGGGCGGCGCGCTCGACTAGACGAGCTGCGTGGGAACCGTCACCGGCTGCTTCGTGAAGTAGCGGTAGGCGATGTAGCTCAGGGCCGCGAGGCCGCCCACCACGATGATGGAACGGATCACGCGCATGAGGCTCACCAACCAGGCGATGCCGATCCCGAAGGCAGCCCACTGAACCCACCAGTGTCCGGGCGACGTCACCAGGTTGATCACGAAGAGCATGGCCAGAATCATGGGCCCCGTTATCAGGAACTTGATGGCGCGAAACGTCTTGTAGCCGGGAATCATTGATCGCATGGAATCTCTCCTTACCGTTGCGAGAAATAACGGACCTGCCGGTCCAAAAGTTCGAACCCCGGGCTCAAGGGGTTCAGTTGGCCGGGTTTGCGCCCATCAGTTTCCGGATCTGCGCGACCGCGTAGTCCACCTTCATTTCGAAGAGCCGCTTTCCCAGTTCGGCCGAGGACTTCCGCCCATCGCCGCTGATCCCGTTGTTGATCCGCTTCACGTTCGGGTCCGGAGCCTGTCCCCGCGGGAGAACCGGGTCCCCCAGCGCGCTCGCCACCAGTTCCTTGCGCACCCAGCCCTTGTCCCCGCCCAGGTAGAGCATCTCGGAGGTGTCGGGGATACCCGCGTGCTGGCTTACCGGGTAGTTGTTGGCCTTGAGCCACTCGTCGAAGTCGGCGTTGGCCTTCGCGTACACCTCGTCGCAGTAGTAGACGTGCTTCCCTTCCGCCGCGTGCTTGAGGTCCAGCTTCTCCGCGACCGACTTGAGTTCGGCCTGGCCGCCGCCGTGGTCTCCCATGAGGATCACGGTCTTGAAGCCGCTGATGAGGAGCTGCTCCGCCACCTCCTCGTTGATCATGGCAAAGGCCGCCGTGGAGAGGCCGATGGTGCCCGGCAGTTCCGCGCTCGCGCGGTTCGGCGAGAAGGGCAGCACGGGCGCGGCGATGGCGTTGCCGAGCTTGAGGGCGATCGCCCGCACGGTGTCGCGCCCCATCAGGGTGTGGCCCCCGTTCACGTTCTGCGGCCCGCGCTGCTCGGTGCCGCCGTTGTAGACGAGGGCGGTGGTCTTTCCGCTTTCGATGGCCTTCTTCACTTCGGGCCAGGTCATCATCTCGAACTCGACGAGGGGCGCCTTGGCGGAAGGAGCGGGCTCTTTCTGAACGGCGGCGGCGGGTGTAGCCAGGGCCAGGGCGAGAATCAGGGGCAGGGTTTTCAAGGCGCAACTCCAGGTGGGTTAGGTCGGGCCCGTCCGCCTCGACTGTGGGTCAGGGCCGAAGAATAGCCGGTCCTAAAGCAGGCAAAACGAGGCGGGCCGATAAACTGGGCCGATGCGCGTTGTCATTGCCATGTCCGGAGGGGTCGACTCCTGCGTCGCGGCCGCCCTGCTCAAGCAGGAAGGTCACGACGTGGTGGGGATTTCGATGCAGCTCCACGACCAGACCGAGGGCCACGGCTCGTCCTTCGGGCGATGCTGCGCGCTCAACGATCTGCACGACGCGAAGCGGGCCGCCTCGCAGCTTGGGCTCCCGCATTACGTCCTGAATCTCGAGGACGCCTTCCGGAAGGGCGTGATCGAGCCCTTCGTCAGGGACTACGCGGAGGGCCGCACTCCCCTTCCTTGCGCGAACTGCAACACCGACGTCAAGTTCGATTCTCTGCTCGCCCGCACGCGCGCCCTCGGAATCGAGCACGTGGCGACCGGCCACTACGCCCGCAAGGACCAGGATCCCAGGACCGGCCGCTTCCGGCTCCTTCGCGGAGCGGACCCCGACAAGGACCAGTCGTACTTCCTCTTCGGCCTCACCCAGGAACAGCTCGAAGCCGCCATCTTCCCCGTCGGCCATCTTCACAAGTCCGAGGTGCGGCGGATCGCGAAGGGCCTCGACCTCGCGACCGCGGACAAGCCGGAGAGCCAGGAAATCTGCTTCGTCCCCGACGACAACTACGCGGGCTTCGTGGAGAAGAACCGCGACGGCGCGCCTCCCGCCGCGGGAGCGATCGTGAATCGCGCGGGCGCGCGGATCGGCGAGCATGCGGGCATCCACAAGTTCACGGTCGGCCAGCGCAAGGGCCTGGGCGTGGGATCGCCGGTCCCGCTCTATGTTCTCGGCATCGACGCCGCGACCCGGGAGGTCACCGTCGGCCCCGAGGAAGCGCTGCTGTCATCGACCGCGCGCGTCCGAGACGTCAACTGGCTTTCCATCGACGCGCCAAAGGCCCCCCTCCGCGCCACCGCGAAGATCCGCTACCGGGCGAAGGACGCCGCGGTGACCATCTCCCGAGACGCGGTTGGGCGGGGCGTCACCCTCGCCTTCGACGAACCGCAGCGGGCGATCACCCCCGGCCAGGCCGCGGTCTTCTATGACGGCGATGTCTGCCTCGGCGGCGGCTGGATCGAATCGAGCGCGCCCGCCCCCGCCCTCGCGCATTGAACCCCGCCTACATCTCACCCATGAACCGCGAGGTTCCCCTCGCCCGCCCGGGGGAATTCGCGCCCCTCCGGATCGGCAACATCGCCGTCGAACCGCCCGTGGTCCTGGCGCCCATGGCGGGCGTCACCAATCCCCCGTTCCGGTCGATCTGCCGCGAGTTCGGCGCCGGGCTGTACGTGAGCGAGATGATCACGGCGCGGCCGCTCGTGGACGGCAATCCCAAGACCGAGCTTCTCGCGAGCTTCGCCCCCGATGAAGCCGTGCGCTCGCTTCAGCTCTACGGGGTCGATCCGCACTACGTGGGCGAGGCGGTGCGCGTCCTGGTCAGCGAGGGCCGGGTCGACCACATCGACATGAACTTCGGCTGCCCCGTCCGGAAAGTGACCTCGAAGGGCGGCGGCGCGGCCCTGCCCCTGAAACCAAACCTGCTGCGCGGCATCGTAAGCGCGGCCGTGAGAAATGCTGGATCCACTCCCGTCACCATCAAGTTCCGCAAGGGCGTGAGCGACGACCTGCTCACCTTCCGGGAGACCGGCAGGATCGCGGAAGGCGAGGGGTGCGCCGCCATCGCTCTTCATGCCCGCACCGCGGCCCAGCTCTACGACGGCGAGGCCGACTGGTCGGCGATCTCCGAGCTCAAGGAGACGGTGAGGACCATCCCCGTCCTCGGCAACGGCGACATCTGGGAGGCCCACGACGCTCTCCGCATGATGCGCCAGACCGGTTGCGACGGCGTCGTGGTGGGACGCGGCTGCCTGGGCCGCCCGTGGCTATTCCGCGACCTCGCCGATGTGTTCGCGGGACGCGAGCCCCAGGATCCGCCGAACTTCGGCGAGGTCTCTCTCACCATGATGAAGCACGCCAGGGGCCTCGCTTCCTTCATGGGCGAGCTCGCGGGAATGCGGGCCTTCCGGAAGCACTCGGCCTGGTACACCAAGTGCTTCCCCGGTTCCGCGCCGCTGCGCGATGCCCTGATGCGGGTCGAGTCCCTCGACCAGCTCGCCGAGACCATCGCCACCGTAGATCCCGAGACCCCGTTCCCGCCCGCGGGAGTGCGGGTGTCGCGCGGGAAGAGCGGCGGGACCCAGAGGGTGGCGCTGCCCGAGGGGTATCTCGATCACCTCGAGGACGCGACGCCGCCCGGCCCCGAGGCGGAAACCGCGGACTCGGGCGGGTGACGGTGCTGCCGTCGCCGTCATCGCCGGAGCCCACATGAAGCGGCGCCACGGAGCGATCCTCGCGGCTCTTGTCGTGTTCGCCGCATCCGCGGCCCGGGCCGACGACCGGTTCAGGTTCAACGTCGTGCTCGACGGGCGGGTTCTGACGACGCCCGCATCGACGAGCTTCCTCGACCAGAGCCTCGGCAAGACGCGCTACGGACACGAGCCCCGCGCGGTCGAGGTGAAGCTCGCCCAGGCCGCACTCCTGGGGCGCGCCGAACTCCGCCCCGACCTCACCCTTCGCGTCCACGCGAACATCGATGCCGAGCACGACTTCAAGCGGCGCGTCGATCTGATCGAGGGCGTGGTCCGCTACAACCCGGCGATCGGCGATGCGGCCTCGCTCGATATTCGCGCGGGCGTGTTCTTCCCCACGGTCTCCCTCGAAAACACCGACATGGCCTGGCTCTCGCCGTACACGACCACCTTTTCGGCGATCAACTCCTGGATCGGAGAAGAGGTGCGGTCGGTCGGCGTCGAAGGCGGGCCGTCGTTCCGCATCGGCGAGGCGCAGCTGCGTCTTTTCGGGGCCGCCACGCGAATGAACGACCCGAACGGCACACTTCTCGCCTGGCGCGGTTTCGCCCTCCACGACCGCGTGAGCGGCTTCTCCGACCGCCTTCCGCTGCCGGCGCTTCGCTCCTTCGACCGGCCCGACCTCTTCCCCGATCAACCGCAACACGTCCAGCCGATGCGCGAGGTCGACCAGAGATGGACGTGGTCGACCGGGCTTTCGCTGACGCACTCCCGATACAGGATCAAGGCGCTCTATCAGCCCCGGACCGCGAATCCAGGCGCATTCGACGGGCAGCAGTACGCCTGGCGCACCGGATACTGGGCGATAGGCGCCTCGCGCTCCTTCGGACCCGTCGAGTTCCTTGCCCAGGGCCTGGATGGCGAGACCCGCATGGGAATCGTCAGGGGCGGCGGCAATGCGGTCGCGGCGAAGTTCCAGGCCGCCTATCTCCTCGCCTCGTGGACCGACGGCGCGGAGGCGCGACACCGGTTGAGCGTCCGCTACGACGCCTTCCGCGTGCGCGACCGCGACGACTTCAAGGTCGAGGACGCCAACGATGAATCGGGCGCGGCCTGGACGTTCGCCTACGCGTTCATGCCCGCCGCCCGCCATCGCATCACCGCCGAACTCCTGCGGGTCGACAGCACCCGCGCCAACCGCCGCGACCTGGGCCTCGACCCGCGCGCCGTGGAGGTCCTGGGCACCTTGTCCTGGCGAGTGACCTTCTAGCGCCGCACGAACAGGAACTACGGTACGCTCTCCGCCAACCGAAGGAGCACAACATGGCGAAGAGAATCCCGAACAAACCCCTGAACGAGCGCGGCGTGGGCCGGCGTGACTTCGTAGCGCTTTCCGTAGCCGCGGGCGTCGCGGCGGCGACCACCCGCAAGGCCAGTGGACAGGAACTCGAAGTGGCCGAGAACGATGTCGAGATCAAGATGCCGGACGGCGTGTGCGACGCCGCCTTCATCCGCCCGAAGTCGGGCGCTCATCCGGGCGTCCTCCTCTGGCCCGATGCCTTCGGCCTTCGCCCGGCCATGCGGGCCATGGCGCGGCGGCTCGCGGGGGCCGGCTATTCCGTCCTCGTTCCGAACCCCTTCTACCGCGTCTCCAAGGCGCCCTTCACGGACGCTTCCACCTTCAATTTCCAGAACCCGGACGACATGGCGAAACTCCGCCCGTTGATGGGCTCGGTGAACACCCCAGGCAACCCGGAGAAGGACGCCGGGGCCTACATCGCCTTCCTCGATGGGCAGAAGGAAGTGGACAAGAAGAGGAAGATCGGCACTCAGGGCTATTGCATGGGCGGGCCCCTGGTGGTGCGCACGGCCGCCGCGTTCCCCGAGCGGATCGGCGCCGGCGCGTCGTTCCACGGCGGCGGCCTCGTCACCGACAAGCCTGACAGCCCCCACCTCCTCGCTCCGAAGATCAAGGCGCGGATGTACTTCGGCGTCGCGGGAAACGACGATCAGCGCCAGCCCGACGCCAAGGTCAAGCTCAAGGAGGCCTTCGAGGCCGCCAAAGTACCCGTGGAGGTGGAACTGTATTCCACCGCGCTCCACGGTTGGTGCATCACCGACATGCCCCTGCAGGGCAAGGACCCCATCTACAACAAGCCCGAAGCCGAGCGCGCCTGGGCGAAGCTCATGGCTCTTTACAAGGCGGGACTCGCCTAGACAAGGGTCAAGGGGGCGCCTGAAGCGTCGGCATATCATTGCCGGCGATGCCGCGCGTGATCCTGGGGTTTGAAGACGCCGAGGCGGTGGCGCAGCACGCGGCGCGGGAGTTCGTGCGGCGGGCCCGCGCGGCGATCGCCGCTTCCGGGATCTTCAGGGTGGCCCTCGCCGGCGGGTCCACGCCCCGACGCTCCTACGAGCTTCTCGCCCACCCGTCTCTCGCGAACCAGGTGGACTGGGAGGCGATCCACGTCTTCTTCGGTGATGAACGAGCTGTCCTCCCCGATCATCCCGATTCCAACTACCGCACCGCCTTCGAGACGCTCCTCTCGAGGGTGAAGATCCCCGACGCGCAGATCCACCGCATGCAGGGCGAGAGAGCCGATCTCGACACCGCGGCGACCGAGTACGAAGCGACGCTCGCCGAATCGTTCGACCTCACCGTCGAGTCCTCGCCGCCGCGCTTCGACCTCGTGATGCTCGGCATGGGCGATGACGGCCACACCGCTTCCCTGTTCCCGTCCACGGGCGCGCTCGAGGAAAGGCGGGCCTGGGTGGTCGCGAACGACGTCCCGCAGAAAGGCACGCGGCGGATCACTCTCACCATTCCCGTCCTGAACGCGGCGCGCTGCGTCATGTTCACGGTGGAGGGCCACGACAAGGCGGCGGCGCTGGCCGCGGTGCTCGAGGGCCCGCGCGATCCCCGCCTCTACCCATCGCAGCTCATCGCCCCGGAAGACGGCGACCTTCTCTGGCTCGTCGACCGCGCCGCCGCCCAGAGCCTCGCCATAAAGCCCCAAGATCCGTCACACTCGCGGAGCCTGTCATGACCCCCTCGATCAAACTCGCGCCCTCGATTCTGTCCGCGGATTTCGCGCGCCTGGGCGACGCCATCGCGGAAGCGGAAGCCGCGGGGGCCGATCGCGTGCACGTCGACGTGATGGACGGCCACTTCGTTCCCAACATCACCATCGGCCCTGTGGTGGTCCGCTCGCTGCGACGGGTGACGCGCCTGCCTCTCGAGTGCCATCTCATGATCGAGGATCCGGACACCTACGCCCCCGAATTCGCGGCGGCGGGCGCCGACACCATCACCGTCCATCCCGAGGGCGCGCGCCATCTGCACCGGACGATCCACCGCATCAAGGAGCTCGGCAAGCGCGTGGGAGTCGCCTTGAACCCGGCCACGTCGGAGACGCTCATCGAAGAGGTGCTCGCGGATGTCGACCTCGTCCTCGTGATGACCGTGAACCCCGGCTTCGGCGGGCAGAAGTTCATCGAGAGCACCCTGCCCAAGCTCCGGCGCATCCGCGAGCGGATCGACGCGGTGAACCCCGAGTGCGAGCTGGAGGTGGATGGCGGCATCGACGCGGTCACCGTGGAGAGCGTCGTCTCCGCGGGCGCGCGCGTCCTCGTCGCGGGATCGGCGGTGTTCGGCGCGAAGGACGGCGTCGCCGCAGCGTCGAAGCGGATCCTCGACGCCGCGAATCACGCTCTCACTCATCCCTATCGGTGAGGGAGGATCTCTTCAGAAAATTAGCCGGAAAAAACTCTTGACAGGAGGACCGGAGAAGCGCACATTAATGGCGCCGGTTGCGTGGAGTTCCTGAGGCGCAGCCGATGTAGCAAGGTCGCAAGAAACCTCAAACCATACGGAGGCGCTCACAGCGATACACCGCATGTCCAACGAGGCTCCACCTCAGCTGTCTGGCCCCTTGGCCGCCGCACGCGAGCCGAGGGGTGACCGGCCGTAACCAAGACCGTCTTCATAGACGGCCGGGATCTACCAACTGATCCCACCCGGGCCTGGCCTGTTCGCGTCCCCGCTTCGTCGGGGCCGACGCCAGGCCCTTTTCATTGCGCCCCTGCCGCGCTCGCGCTCTGGGCCTACTCCCAGAGCCGCTGCCCGCCCTTGAAGGCGTTCGCGTTGTCTCCCCGGCGGCAGCCGGGCGGCAGCTCCTTCAGGAGCTTCGTCTGTCCGCCTCCCAGAACCACGTAGTCCGCGACCATCGCGGCCTTGAGGAGAGCGACGACGGTGGCCACGTTCCGGCGCCACTTCTTCTTGCCCGACTTCTCGTAGCCGCGCAGGCCGACGTAGTCCTCGTACTCGCCACGGCGATAGGGCAGGTGCGCGAGTTCGAGCGGCGCCACCTTGCCTCCCGTGACGAGCGCGGAGCCAAGCCCGGTGCCGAGGCCGAGGAACAGCATGGTGCCGCCCTCGTAGCTGCCAAGCGCCTGCATGGCCGCGTCGTTGATGATCTTCACCGGCTTTCCGAGCGCCTTCTGGAAGTTGAAGCCCACCCAGCCCTTCCCGAGATTACGGGGCTCGTGGGCGATCTTCCCTCCCACCACCGCGGCGGGGAATCCGATCGACACCCCGTCGTAGGGCTTGTCCGCCATCACCCTCTTCACCGCGGCCACGAGGTCGCGGGGCGTGAAGTCCGCGCCCGAGGGGACCTTCGTGGGGGTGATCTCGCCGGTCAGCAGGAGCTTGAGATTCGTCCCGCCCACGTCCAGCACCAGTATCTTCATCATTGCGGCGTGTGCCAGCCTCCCACGTCAGACACGAGACGGTCGGCCTGGGGCGGGCCCCAGGAACCCGGCTCGTATTCCCAGAGGTCGCTCGGCCCGTGGATCACCGGATCGACGATCCGCCACGCGGCCTCCACGGTGTCGTAACGGGCGAAGAGAGTGGGGTCGCCCTCCATGGCGTCGCCGAGGAGGCGTTCGTACGCGTCCATCTCGTCGCCGGTGTTCTGCTGGACCACCGCGAGTTCGACGGGCCGCCCGGCCATGCCGTCTCCCGCCCGCTTGGCGCGCGCGCCGATCGCGATCTGGACGTCGGGGCCGAGGCGGAAGCGCACGTAGTTGCCCTGCGAGAACGCGGGCTCGTGGAAGACCACCTGGGGCGGGGTCTTGAGTTCGACCACCACCTCCGTCACCGTCTTGTGCAGCGCCTTGCCCCCCCGCACGAAGAAGGGCACGCCGGCCCAGCGCCAGGAGTCGATCCACAGCTTGAGCGCGGCGTAGGTGCCGATGTACGAGTCCTTGGCCACGCCGGGCTCATCGCGATATCCGCGGAACTGGCCGCGCACCATGTGGGCGGTGTCGAGAGAGCGGACGGTGCGGAGCACCTTCGCCTGCTCATCGCGGATGGCGTCGGGGCTCGCGGAGGAGGGCGGCTCCATGGCGAGGAAGCCGACCACCTGCAGGAGGTGATTCTGGATGACGTCGCGGATGATGCCGGTCTCTTCGTAGAACTTGCCGCGCCCGCTCACGCCGAAGCTCTCGGCCATGGTGATCTGCACGCTCTCCACGTAGTTGCGGTTCCAGATCGGTTCGAGGAAGGAGTTGCCGAACCGGAAGTAGAGGATGTTCTGCACCGCCTCCTTGCCGAGGTAGTGATCTATCCGGAAGATCGACGATTCGTCGAAGGCGGCGTGCACCACCTCGTTCAGGGCGCGCGCCGATTCGAGGTCGCGCCCGAAGGGCTTCTCCACCACCACCCGCCCGTTCTTCGCGCAGCTCGAGTCGGCGAGGCGCTGGATGACGGTCGGGAAGAGGCTCGGGGGAATCGCGAGGTAGTGAGTGGGCCGGGTGGCGCCCTCGGCGTCGAGCAGGGCCTTGAGCGTGTTGAAGGTTTCGGGCGCGTTGTAGTCGCCGTCCACGTACCGGAGCTTCCCGGCGAGGACCTTGAAGGCCTCCTCGTTGAGGCCGCCGTACGTGCTGACGCTGTTCTTCGCGCGCTCGATGAGCTGCTCGGCGTTCCAGCCGGACTTCGCCACCCCGATGACGGGGAAGGTGAGCTGGCCGCGCCTCGCCATGGCCTGAAGGGCGGGGAAGATCTTCTTGTAGGCGAGGTCTCCCGTAGCGCCGAAGAAGACGAGGGCGTCGGAGGGCGGGGCCTTGGGAGTCATTTCTTTTCGACGTGGCCGCCGAAGCCGAAGCGCATGGCGGAGAGCACGCGGTTCTGGAAGTCGTCCTGGCCGCGCGAAGCGAACCGCTCGAAGAGCGAGGCGGTGAGGACGTGGGCGGGAACGCCTTCGTCATTGGCGGCGGCCACCGTCCAGCGGCCTTCGCCCGAATCGGAGACCTTGCCCGAGAAGTTCGAGAGGTCGGGGCTCGTGACGAAGGACTGCGCGGTGAGGTCCAACAGCCACGAGGCCACGACACTTCCCCGCCGCCACAGTTCGGTGATGTCGCCGATATTGAAGTCGTACTGGTAGTGCTCGGGGTTCCGAAGGGGCGTCGTCTCCGCGTCCTTCTCGTGGCTGGCCTTGCCGATGTTCGCGTTCTTGAGGATGTTCAGGCCTTCGCCGTACGCGGCCATCAGGCCGTACTCGATGCCGTTGTGAATCATCTTCACGAAGTGGCCGGCTCCCGCGGGGCCGCAGTGGAGGTAGCCTTCCTCGGCGGTGCCTCCGACCTTTTCGCGGCCGGGCGTGCGCGGAATGGTGCCGATCCCCGGGGCCAGGGCCTTGAATATCGGGTCGAGGTGCTTCACCACCTCGTTCTCGCCGCCGATCATCAGGCAGTAGCCCCGCTCGAGGCCCCAGATGCCGCCGGAGGTGCCCATGTCGACGTAGTGGATGCCCTTGGGGGCAAGGGCCTTCGAGCGCGCGATGTCGTCGTGATAGTGCGAGTTGCCGCCGTCAATGAGGATGTCGCCCGAGGCCAGAAGCGGGGTGAGGTCGGCGATGGTGGAGTCGACGTAGGCCGCGGGCACCATGATGCAGAAGGCGCGGGGCTTGTCGAGCTTCGAGATGAACTCGGAAAGCGACGCCGAGCCCGTGGCCCCTTCCTTCACCAGGGCGGCCACCGCGTCCGCCGAGCGGTCGAACACCACCAGCTTGTGACCCGCCTTCATCAGGCGGCGCACCATGTTGGCGCCCATGCGACCCAGACCGATCATTCCAAACTGCATCGCGTGCCTTCTCCCTTTGGTTGATCAAAGACCCGAAGCTTGGGACTCTACCTCAAGGCCAAATCAGCGATGGGCCTTGTAGTGGTTGATGAGACCGTTCGTCGACGAATCGTGGCTCTTCACCTTCGAAGCGCCCTGAAGCTCGGGAAGGATGGCCTTGGCGAGCTGCTTCCCAAGCTCCACCCCCCACTGGTCGAACGAGTTGATGTTCCAGATGATCCCCTGGGTGAAGATCTTGTGCTCATAGAGGGCGATGAGCGACCCGAGGGAGCGCGGCGTCACCTTCCGCAGGAGGATCGAATTGGTGGGCCGGTTGCCGGTGAAGACCTTGTGGGGGGCGAGTTTGTCCTGGGCTTCCCCGGTGATGCCCTGCGCCCCCAGTTCGGCGCGCACTTCGGCCTCCGTCTTCCCCTTCATGAGGGCCTCGGTCTGGGCAAAGAAGTTGGAGAGAAGTATGGCGTGGTGCTCGCCGATCGGATTGTGGGTGTGGATGGGGGCGATGAAGTCCGCGGGCACGAGCTTCGCGCCCTGGTGAATGAGCTGGTAGAAGGCGTGCTGTCCGTTCGTGCCGGGCTCGCCCCAGATGACCGGCCCCGTGGACGCCTGGGCGACGGTTCCCTCGCGGGTGACGCCCTTCCCGTTGCTCTCCATGTCGCCCTGCTGGAAGTAGGCGGGGAAACGATGCATGTACTGGTCGTAAGGCAGGATCGCGTGAGTCTGCGCGCCGAAGAAGTTGTTGTACCAGATGCCCAGGAGGCCGAGGATCAGGGGCAGGTTCTTCTCCGCGGGGGCGGTGCGGAAATGCTCGTCCATGGCGTGGCCGCCCTCGAGCAGGGCCTCGAAGTTGTCGGGACCGATGAAAACCATGATGGGCAGGCCGATGGCCGACCAGAGCGAGTAGCGCCCGCCCACCCAGTCCCAGAACTCGAACATGTTCTCGGTGGCGATGCCGAACTTCTCGACCGCCTTCGCGTTCGTCGAGAGCGCCACGAAGTGCTTCGCCACCGCCGCCTTGTCCTTCGCCGACTCGAGCAGCCACGAGCGCGCGGTCTCGGCGTTCGTGATCGTCTCCTGGGTGGTGAACGTCTTGCTCGCCACGATGAAGAGAGTCGTCTCGGGGTCGAGGTGCCTCACGGTTTCCGCGATGTGGGTTCCGTCGATGTTCGAGACGAAGTGCACGTTGAGCCCCGCCTTGCCGTAGGGCTTGAGCGCCTCCGTGACCATCACCGGCCCCAGGTCCGAGCCCCCGATGCCGATGTTCACCACATCGCTGATGGCCTTCCCCGTGTAGCCCTTCCAGGCGCCGCTGCGGATGGCATCCGAGAACTCCCGCATGTGCTTGAGCACGCGGTTCACGTCGGGCATCACGTCCCTGCCGTCCACCAGGATGGGCCGGTTCGACCGATTCCGCAACGCCGCGTGGAGAACCGCGCGGTCTTCGGTGATGTTGATCTTCTCGCCCGCGAACATCCGCTCCGTCCACCCCTTCACGTCCGCCTGCGCGGCCAGGGCAAAGAGCAGGCGCATGGTCTCCTCGCTCACCCGGTTCTTCGAGTAGTCGAGAAGGATGTCCTCGAAGAAGAGCGAGAACTTCGAGAAGCGGTCGGGATCCTCGGCGAACATCCGCCGCATGGAGAAGCCCAAGGCTTCCTTGTAGTGCTCCTCGAGAGCCAGCCAGGCGGGTGTGTGGGTCGGTGATGCCATGTCGATTCGCTCCTGAGCCGAAGAGAACTGTTTCCGGGCCGCCGCCCTTCAGACGTTCTAGCTGGCCCTGGCGCCCACCAGCTTCAGCCGCTCGGTCAGGAGTTTCTCGAGCGCCACGATGGCCTTCGAGAACCCTTCGATCCCCTCGGCGAGTTTGTCCTTCGCCATCCGATCCTTCTCGTGCATGGCACGGAACGCCGCCTCATCCACCGGGGTCTTCGGAATGTCCATCCCCGCGGCCTTCGCGGGATCGAGCTTCCGCACCAGCGTGCCCTCCTGCGACTGCAAGTCGGCAAGGAGGTTCGGCGCAATGGTGAGCAGATCGCAGCCCGCGAGCTCGATGATCTCCCCAAGGTTGCGGAAGGACGCCCCCATCACTTCCGTCTTGTAGCCATGCTTCTTGTAGTAGTTGTAGACCGTGGTGACCGACAACACGCCCGGATCCTCCGCGGGCGGATAAGAGTCCCGCCCGGTGTCCTTCTTGTACCAGTCAAGGATGCGCCCGACGAAGGGCGAGATCAGCCGCACGCCCGCCTCCGCGCAGGCAATCGCCTGATGCATGCCGAAAAGAAGCGTGAGATTGCAGTGAATCCCCTCCTTCTCCAGCACCTCGGCCGCCTTGATCCCTTCCCACGTCGAAGCCAGCTTGATCAGCACCCGATCCTTCCCGATCCCGGCCGCCGCGTACTGCCCGATCAGGTGGCGCGCCTTCGCGATGCTCGCGTCGGTGTCGTACGACAACCGCGCATCCACCTCGGTGGACACGCGCCCCGGCACGATCTGCAGGATCCGAAGCCCGAACTCCACAGCCAGCCGATCGATGGCCAGTTCCACCACCTTCGACTCGGCGGCGCCGGAACCCGCCTGCTTGGCCGCCCACATCAGCGCCCCGTCCACCACCTCGGCGTATTCGGGCATACCGGCCGCCGCAGTGATCAGCGACGGATTCGTGGTGGCGTCGCGCGGAGTGAACTTCCGGATGGAATTGATGTCCCCGGTATCGGCGACCACCACCGTCATCGACTTGAGCTGATCAAGCAACGTGGACATGCGATCCTCCTGAAGGGATAGACGTTCGACCCAAGAGCCAAAGGCGAGCGGCCAGCATATCAGGAGGCCTTTTTGAGCCCCCCGCCGGGTAGTGGGCTAGTTAAACTAGCCCACTACCCCCCGCCGTCATTGCGAAGGCCCTTTCCGTTTCGCTTGGCCTGAAGCAATCCCGCGGCTGCGCCCGCAACCCTGCCAGGCGCCCGCCAGGCTACTGTCGATACACCTCCCGACGGTGGCCGATCTTGAAGACGTCGACGACGCGCGCCTCGTCGTCAACGGTGAAGAGGATCCGATAGTCACCCTGCCGTACCCGCCACGCGTTCGCCGCACCCGCGAGCTTTTCGCAGCCGGCGGGGCGAGGATTGTTCGCCAGAGCGCTGATACGGCTAACGATGCGACGCAGGTCGCGCCTCGACCCAACCGCCTCAAGCTCGCGCCCGGCCGACGTCCTGATGCGAAGGCTATAGGCGACCAACGCGCTTCAGCCCCTGCACGAAGGTCCCGAAATCCAGGCTCTTCTCGCTTCGTCGCTTGCTCAGGGCTTCGAGATCGACCGCGTCCTCGGCCAAGGCTCGACGTACCGCCTCATTCACGATACGCGACAGGCTGTGTTCCGAGGAGGCGGACCGAAGGCGCAAGGCGCGGTGGAGGTCGCGTTCCAGGTAGACGGTGGTGCGGGTGGTTTCCATGGCGACAGCATCATAACGTCATGACGTCATAACGCTACGAGAATCTGGGGCTGGGGCCCGGCTTGGCGTTCCTCAGTTGCCGGGCCCAAGGTCGGTGAGACACTCCGAGGCGCGAGACACC
This sequence comes from Vicinamibacteria bacterium, assembly GCA_019694155.1. Classification (GTDB taxonomy): domain Bacteria; phylum Acidobacteriota; class Vicinamibacteria; order Fen-336; family JAGNNV01; genus JAGNNV01. Next base: position 44,206 of record JAIBCN010000193.1, read on the forward strand.
CCAGCCACGAGCGAATGATGCCTCGCGCGCGTGCCGGCGACGTAGTGCGGGTGGCGCTCCGTGACGTAAACATCCTCGAGATCCGCGTCATCCGCCACGATCTCCATTCGCTCCTGCAGGGGCCTCATCCTCCCCCACCTGAATCGTCGGAGTCGGGCCATTGAAGGCCGAGATCGCGTGGCTTCGCTCCTCGGTGTTCCCGTCGACGTCCAACGACATCGAGAACGTTGTCCTCGGTGGCAGCGAGCACGTCATCGAGCCACGAGGCCGGCACGCCGTACTCCAGCATCCGCTCGGCCGCGATCCCCGCGAAGAGCGCCGCCCGGGAGGAGCCTTCCTCTCCTACTGCACGTAGGCGGACACGATGACTTCCTGAACCGTCTGGCGAACCTCCACAAGCTGCGCGGCGCCGGTCTTTGGATGCGTCTCCAACCTGCGCCGTTCGGCCCATTGGTAGGCCTTGTCGTGGTGATCGACGTAGCAGAGCAGAAGGCTGTCGTCGGTCCGGTGAACGATGAGCCGGATGTCGCTACCCACGCGCACCGACCAGAAGTTCCGATCCCGCGCTTTGTCGAGCTTGTGAAACTGGAGCCCCAGACTCGCCGGATTGATCTGCAAATCGAACGCCGTCGTCTTCGCGGCCTTCTGCTCCTCGCCGGTGAGCCGCGCGAGGCTGTCAGTGAACGCGTCGGAGATGCGGAAGTTCATTGCCGCGCCTCTATGGCCGCGCAACTCCTAGGTGTTTTCGCTCGGCTCTTGCACAGGGTGACAGGGCCGCCGACCCATGCTGGACGACCCAAGGACGCCGCGATGACAACCGTCGCCTGGAACGCTTCACGACCCCACGCCCTTATGACGATCTCCGAGAGATCGCGTCCACCTGCGCAGGATCCGTGGCAGCTGCCGATTCACTTGGTTCAGGTCAAACTCCTCGTACAGATGTCCGACCAGGTCCGTTTGCATCTTCTTGAGGGCTGAGTCCTTTAAGATGAGGACATCTCGCCCGCGGGACAGGCAGAAGCCAAGCTCCAGTGACACATTGGGGTTGAACTCCTCTTCAATCCTGCTGTCTCTCTCGATGCGCGTAAACACGGCGATACCAAACTTGCATGCGAGCAAGAAGGACGCGACGTTGTCCCATAGTTGCGGTGCCAGCGTCTTGTCCGAAGCAAGCCACGCTCGCAGACCATGCTTCTTCAATTCAGCACGTATCACCTTCTCGATGGCCTCATACCGCTCGTCCCGGCTTTGCCGAAAGGGCATCATCACGAACACGTTCTTTTCGTACGGGCTCTCCGTCAGTATCGGGCTAATGCCCACCTCAAGATGCGCGAAACGTCGATGGATGCCACCATATTGCCCGTCCATCTCCTTCAATCTGGTGCCAAGGGCCAAGGCCGATTGGTAGGTACCCGGGTATGCACCGAGGACGGCCGCTGCGACGCGCCCCGACACGTCAAGGCCGTGCGCAGCCTTTAGATGTCGAATCGCACTTAGCGTGGAGCGCATCGCCACCTGAAGGTAGGGCGCCTCGCCGCGGTGCTTCGCGACCTCCGCAATTACGGCCGGGACACCGGTGCACTCGGTCTCCAACCCAAACAGGCTTCTGAACGCCATGGCGACTCGCTTTCCGACTGCCGCCTGGCGAAGCAGCGGTCTCTGAGACAGGTTGCCAAGGACATAAGCCGTGTAGAGGGCGTCTCCGTCCCACATGCCGTCCGCGCCCTGGTCCTTCAGGATTTCCCGCAACACGCGACCTAGAAATGACGCGGGCCTGGGCAGCGCGCCACCGTGACTCGCTAATTCGAGGTAGTACCCTTTAAACGATGTCCTGTGAACGTCGTCCCAATGGCTGCGGATGGCCGAAAGGGCCTTCGCCGTGGCCTTGCGGGAGGCCGCGTCGTTCGAGACCTCTCTCAGGATACGGACCGCCCAAAGGGTCGAAAAGATGCTGCCTCCGTCGAGGAAGCCGGCATACAAATCGATGAAGCCACTGGGCAACTGCGACGCGAGTAGTTGGTCGCGGATCGTTGTCCTATTCTCAGTCGTGAGGAACCCCGCCCTCGCCAGAGTAGTCATAGCGAAGGGGTCTTGGCTCGACACTGGCCCCTTCGCGAACCACTCGGAAGCCCTCTGGATAACGTCCCGGCATAGTTGATTGTCGAGCTCAAGGCACAACTCGACAAGATGATGAGTCGCAACCCGATCCGGGGTCACTCTTCCGTCGGCATCTCTCGTCAGTATGCATCCTTCCGCGGTGATCTCCGGCAGAACCACCGAACGCAGGATCCCGACTACATGCGACTCCAATCGCTTCGCTTCTTCTCTGGTCAACATGATCCACCCTCTCTGGGGAACTGAGTCCTCAGCGGACGCGTGCCTTCGATCTCCCAAATGGCCGAGACGTGCCGGTCTAAAAGCGTCTCCGAAGCCTGCTGACGATGTCCGGCTTTCAGCGTGGTGGCATACGGGCAAGGTAATCGTCCCGCTCGGCCAGCGCTCATACGATCGCCTTCTTCAACCAGACAAAGACCGGCTCGATCTTCGCCATAGAATCGTCGGACAGCCTGGACACTTCTCCTTTGCGGACTTTCTCTAGGAAGGTCCTCGCAAGAAGCTCTTTCCTCCCCTTGGCGAGCTCCGAGTTGGGCGGAGCTTGACCCCGCTTCGTGGGCTTGGCCCCGAGAACCAACTCTGAAAAGTCCTCGCGGGAGAACACGTCTTCAATCCCTGTGCATCCCTGCAAGCGATAGATACGCTGCTGCGCGATCTGGTCGTCGTCCTCGAAGAAATGCTTCTTGAGGAGCTGATACGCCTTCCGGCCCGACTGTTGATCGTCGTCGAGAATCGCTCGGAAGTCCAGCCCCCAACCGAGGAGCACGCTCACTAGGCTCGGCACATTGTTCACGCCGCACGAGGGGAGGAAGGACACCTTCTCGGCAGTCTTGAGCAACATTCCGAAGGCCGTTAGGTAGTAGTGGTCCGTGATTCCCTCGACAACGACATTCCGTCTGTCCACTGAAACAATGGACCCCGCGCTCTGAATTCCCATCGCGGTGATGATCGGTGCAAGGGTGTCTCTCGCGGCAACATCGCTTCGCGATGCGAATTGGGCCACCGTTTCGACACGTGTGCCCTTCTGCCTGGTGTTCGAGACCAGGCGAAGCCGGGCGAACTCTGGGCCCTCTATCCCGATCAGGTTCGGGTGGTGCGTGCTGTAGAGAACCTGGGCGCCCTTCTTCCCAAGCTCGTCCAGGACTCCCTTTGCGTTCTTCTGTGCCGTTTCGTGAAGACCCTGGCCGGGCTCATCAATCAGCAGCACCACGTCAGCGAGGTCTTTCTCCTCCACGCCTAGCGCTCTCAGGCGGAGGTTGAAGGCGCTAAACCAACGGAAGCCCTTGCTCTTCTGCTCCAGAAAGAGCGGATCACCGTCGTTCCGGTCGATCATGAACTCAATGCTTGGGACTGCCGGCGCAGCAGCGGGCACAATCTTGACGGAGAAGTTGTAGCGACCGTCCTCGTCAACTCGCTGTGTCCAGTAGGTGTTGAGGTTGTCGCTTGCTTCCTGGCCAAGGCGCTGCTGCTCGCGGGTAATCGCTCTTGGCTCCTTCGTCACGACCTTCGCAAAGTCTGTAGAAAAGACTTTTTGAAAGTCGAGCACGGCGGGGTATTTGCCGATGTCGGCGACCGAAACCACGCCCGGAAGCAGGTTTTCAAAGCTATCAAAGAAGACGAATTTCGGCAGGCGCTCTCTAAGAAGCGCTTCCAAAGCTTCGACAGTGAGCGGTTCCGGCGGGTTTGGCTCCTTCGCCTCCGGGGCTGCGGCTGCCTCGCCAACTCCGGCGCCCTCAGCCACCGGGCTTGGCACCGAGAGCAGTTTCTGAACCGCCTCTCGTTGCTCGTCAGTCAGGAAGATCTCGAACTCACCCTCCTCTGTCGCCACTCTTTCCATCTCGACAACCTTCGAGTTCTCGAAGTACTCGCAGACCGAAGCAGGAACGCCTTCCTCACGCAGCGAGGCGAGATCGGCGGGCCCCACGCTGAAGTGACACTCGGCCTGCGGGTTCTCCTCTCGCCTGCGCTGCAGATTGGCAAAGCTCTTGGATGGGCCGTTCCGAAAGAAGTCGAGGGCTTCAAGAACGGCACTCTTCCCGGCTTCGTTCTGCCCAGCGAGGACAAGGACGTTGTCCCCGGCGCCCAGACTGCACCGGTTGGTATCAACAATCGACTTGAAGTTCCGAATACGAAACGACGCTAATCGCATCTATCACTCCACATCCAAGGAAGACGTATTAGAACGAGTTTCCTAAGCCTTAAACACCTTCATCACCTCATCCCCGAGGTGATTGATCACCTTCACCGCGATCCGCCCGGTCCTGGGCTTCGCAAATGGCCTGGACGTGTCGCTGTGCAGCGTGTCCCATGCCTCCTGGTTGATCTCCGCCCTCAGCGTGGTCTTGAGCGCGCTGTATGGGTCGTTCTGCCCGAGGAAGTACGCGTGGCGGACGAAGAAGCTCGCGCCGTTGTAGTCGGTGTCGATGAACCAGCAGGCGATGCCGTCGGCGCGGTCGCTGCGGACTTCACCGGTGCTCGGGTCGAAGACATCCACTCCGTTGACCTTCACTTTCCACTCGTCGCCTGAAGGCAGCAAATCAATATCGGGCTCGCCGAAGATCACGAACAGATTGCCCTTGCCCGTGTTCTTGAGGTCGTCGGCCATGTGCAGGTCGGCGTTCATGCGCGCCTTCAGCAGCGGGATGCGGCCGAGCTTGTTGAGGTCGGTGGCGTGGCCGTCGTAGTTGAAGGCGCAGGCGATGAGCACGTCGAAGTCGGCGTCGCCGGCTTCGCGCAGGGCTTCCACCAGGTCGGGCCTCGACACCGTGCCGAACTCGGGACCGATGAAGATGCCGGCGCGGCGCTTGGTCTCGCCTTCGAGGTAGTGGCCCTCGGCACAGATGTAGCGGCCGGGCCACGGGAGGAGCGACGTGAAGGTGATCTTGTCGGCCTTGTGCGCCTGCTGGACTCCGGCGGTCTTCAGGTTTTCCAGGATCATCTGGGGGAAGGTCTGCTTTTCTCCCCAGTCGCTGCCTTCCTTCTCCGAAGCGCCGTCGATCAGTTCGTCGTTCTCGTCCACGCCCAGCACGCGGTGGGGCGAGAGGCTTTCCACCGTGAACGGGCCGGCCACGCGGACCTTCTTCTTGCCTTCGCAGAGCTTGTCGTAGAGGTACTCGTGCTCGGCCTTGGCCGCGATGGAGACGTCGAACTCCTTCTGCCGCTCGATGCGCGCCTTCCACCGCCCGGCGTGAAGATCCCCGCACTTCATCTGATGCACCGCCCAAGCAAGTGACGCAGGCGGACCCGTACGCCCACGCGGTGCCCCCCGATGGTTAAGCACATGCCCCAAGCGTCCTCCCAATGTATTTCGAGTGTGTTCGGGATACTAGCGCGCCAAGTGACGGATTTGGGCCTCTTTCTTTGGCGGCGGCCGGAGCCAGTGCCGCGAGGCCCAATGACTGAAGGTCGTTGGGGCACGAGATTGCTTCGTCGCGGCACCAACGGAATGGCTCCTCGCAATGACGGACAGCGCCGAAATCGGAATGCCGGACGGAACAGAGAGGTGTTTCGCGGTACCTTCCTGCCGCGTGGTGGCGCGGGTTGAGGCCGCCCAGCGCTGCTCGCGCCAGGCACCGGCTTGCGCCGGTGTGACGGATGGGGGAATTAGCAATAAAGTCCACCTCGATGGACCACCTGAACGCGGTCGGAAGGAGCGTCCTTAGGCCGGACGGTCTCGCGAAGGTCACGGGCAGGGCGCTCTATCTCGACGACCTGCCGGAGAACGGTTGCTGGCACGGCACGACGGTGCGCTCTCCTCATCCCTCGGCGCTCATCGTGTCGATCGATGCCTCGGGGGTCTCGGACCCCGATGTGAAGGTGCTCGTCGCGAAGGACGTGGGGCCTCGGAACTCGGTCCACCTGATCCATGACGATTGGCCGGTGCTCGCCGACGGGCGCGTGAACCATGTCGGAGAGCCGGTGGCGCTTGTCGTGGCCCCCGCTCTCGCGCGCGCCCAGGCCGCGGCGAAGGCCATCAAGGTCGCGTACGAAGCACAGTCCCCGGTGCTCGACCTCGAGGCCGCGCTCAAGGGCGACCCCAGAACGGGCGGGCGTTTGAATGTCCTCGCGAAATGCGATGTGGGGCGGGGCGATGTGGAGGCGGGTTTCGCGGCGGCTGACGTGATTCTCGAGGGCGAGTATTCGACCGGGCACCAGGAGCATGTCTATATCGAGCCGCACGGCGTGATCGCCTCTCCGACTATCGGCAATGACGGGACGTTTGCGGGCGTCGATGTGGTGGGCTCGCTCCAGTGCCCGTACTACGTGCACAAGGCCCTCACCTACCTCTTCGACCTCGGGGACGAGGCCATCCGCGTGCGGCAGTCGGTGACGGGCGGGGGCTTCGGGGGCAAGGAGGACTACCCGGACATGATCGCGGCGCACGCGTCGCTTCTGGCGCGCGCGTGCGGCAAGCCGGTGAAGATCGTCTACGAGCGGCAGGAAGACATCATCGCCACCACCAAGCGTCATCCCTCGCTCGTGCGCCATCGCACGGGCGTGAAGCGCGACGGGACGCTCGTGGCCATGGACGTCGAGGTTCTGCTCGACGGCGGCGCCTACATCACTCTCTCCCCCGTGGTGCTGTCCCGCTCCGTGCTCCACGCCGCGGGCGCGTACTCGTGCCCCAACGTGCGTATCCATGGGCGCGTCCTCGCCACGAACACTCCCCCAAACGGCGCCTTCCGGGGCTTCGGCGCGCCTCAGAGCCTCTTCGCCGTGGAACGACAGATGGACGAGGTCGCGCGGACGCTCGGCCTCGACCCCTTCGAGGTGCGAATCAGGAACGCGTACCGCGAGGGCGACGTCACGCCCACCGGCCAGGTGCTGAAGGAGAGCGTGAGTGCCGTCGCGGTTCTGGAGCGAGCGAAGACCGCCACCCGCTTCACCGAACGGTTCGCCGAGAACGAGGCGGCGCGCGGGGCGCGAAAGGACGATGGCAAGCCGCTGCGCGGGATCGGCCTTTCGGTCTTCTGGCACGGCTCGGGCTTCACCGGCAACGGGGAGCGGCGCATGATGTCCAAGGGCGCCGTCCGCCTGCGCGCCGACCTCAAGATCGAGGTCCTCGCCTCGTCCACCGACTTCGGCCAGGGCACCGAGGGCATCTTCCGGCAGATCGTGGCCGACGCGTGCGGCGTCGGTCTCGACGACGTGGTCGTGCACACCCCCGACACCGCCGCGGTTCCGGACTCCGGCCCCACCGTGGCCTCGCGCACCGTCATGGTGGTTGGCGGCCTCCTGTCGCGTGCGGGAGCGAAGCTCGCGGAGATGCTGCGCACCTTCGCCGCCCAGCAGGCGGGCATGGCGCCCGCATCGGTGGTGCTGAGAAACGGCTTCTTCGAAACCGAGCGCGGCCGAACGCCCTTCGCGGACGTGGCGAAGCGGTACGTCACGCTGCACGGCCCCCTGGATGCGACGGCGACCTTCGAACCCACACCGGGGAGCACGTTCGACGAAGCCACGTACCAGGGAGACGCCTATGCCGCCTACGGCTGGGGCGCGGATGTGGTCGAGGTCGAGGTCGATCCCGACACATTCGTCACGAAACTCACGCGCCTCACGACGGTGAGCGACGTCGGCCACGTGGTCCATCCCGTGATGTGCGCGGGCCAGGTCGAGGGCGGCACCCTGCAGGCCCTGGGCTGGGGCTACCTCGAGGAAATGAAGATGAAGGACGGTCGCTTCCTCAACGACCGCATGCAGACCTACCTCATCCCCACCATGGCGGACACTCCGGACATGGAGACGATCCTCCTCGAGAACCCCACGGCACACGGCCCGTTCGGTGCGAAGGGCGTGGGCGAGCTCCCCATGGACGGCGGGGCGCCCGCGCTGCTCCAGGCCATAGAGAACGCGACCGGATACTCGCTCTCCCGCCTGCCCGCGACACCCGAGCGGATCTTCGAGGCCTCGCGGAGGCAGAAATCATCATGAGCGCCACCTATCGATTCACTGTGAACGGCAGGCCCGCCGAGGTCCAGGGCCCGCCCATGGCTCGCCTCCTCGACGTGCTGCGCCGCGATCTCGGGCTCACCGGCTCGAAGGAGGGGTGCGGCGAAGGCGAGTGCGGCGCCTGCACGGTGCTGCTCGGCGGCGAGGCCGTCTGTTCCTGCCTCGTGCCGCTCTTTCAGGTGGAGGGCGCCTCCATCACCACCATCGAAGGGATAGCCCCCTCCGACAAGGTGACCGAACTCCAGCGCGTCTTCGCGAACGAAGGCGGCGCCCAGTGCGGCGCCTGCACGCCGGGCATGATCGTGACCCTCAAGGCACTCCTCGACCGCCATCCGACGCCAACGCGCGAGCAGGTCCGCGAGTACGCATCGGGGACGTTGTGCCGGTGCACCGGGTACGAACGGATCTTCCGCGCCATCGAGGTGCTGACCGGGCAGCGCTCCTCCGAGTGCGAGCCGGAGGGAGGTCCGCGGTCGTGACCCTGTCCTGGTCCCCGAAGACTCTCGCGGAGGCCCGCGAGGCCTTGATCCAGGGCGCCACCAAGGTGGCGGGATCGACCGACCTGCTCGTCGTCGATCACGCGACGGGCAGCGTCCGCGACTCCGTCCTGAATGTCCTCGGCATCGAGGAGTTGCAGGGAATCCGCGTGGAGGCGGACCAGCTCAGCATCGGCGCTTCTTCGACCTTCACCAGGATCCGCGAATCGGCGGAAGTGGCGAAGCACGCTCCCCTCCTCAAGGACGCCGCCCGCACCATCGGCGCCGCCCAGATTCAAAACCGCGCCACCATCGGCGGCAACATCGCGAACGCGTCGCCCGCGGGGGACTCGCTTCCCGCCCTCCTCGCACTCGGCGCCCTGATCGTGGTCTCGGGTCCGCGCGAGAGGCGGATCGTCCCGTACAACGCATTTCACACCGCGTACCGAAAGACCGTGCTCGGCCCCGATGAGCTCATCGAGCGCATCCTCATCCCCCTGCCGGCGCCCGCGGTGCAGGTCTTCCGCAAGGTGGGCACCCGTGAGGCCCAGGCCATCAGCAAGGTGGTCGTGGCCTTCGCCTCCGACCGACTCGACCACCGCATCCTCGCGAACGTCCGCCTCGCCATGGGCAGCGTGGCCGCGGTGCCCGTGCGCCTCCACGAAGTGGAGATACTGATCGAGGACAACCCCCTCACCCCCGAACTGGCCGCCCGCGCGGCCGCCCTGGTGGCGAAGAGCATCACGCCCATCGACGACGTGCGCTCCACCGCGGAATACAGGCGTCATGTCGCGGGCCAGGTGGTCCGCCGCCTCCTGCTCGACCTGCTCGCCGCACCCCCGGCATGAGGCGATCGCGGCTCGCCCGCTTCGGATCCCACACGAAAGGCTGATATGAGAAGACTCCTCACCGCCGCTTTCCTGATCGCGCTCACGGCAGGCGCCGCCTTCGCGCAGACCATAGACCCCGCCCAGTGGGCGCAGCAGGCCTCGCGCGTCACCATCGTGCGCGACGACCGGGGCATCCCTCACATCTACGCCAGGACGGACGCCGACGCCGTCTTCGGCATGATCTACGCCCAGGCCGAAGACGACTTCAACCGGGTGGAGACGAACTACCTCAACTCGACCGGCCGCCTGGCCGAGGCGGAGGGAGAGAGCGCCCTCTACCAGGACCTGCGGCAGCGGCTCTTCATCGACGAGGCCGAGATGCGCCGACTCTACTCCGAAAGCCCCGCCTGGCTCAAAGCCCTGATGAACGCCTGGGCGGATGGCCTCAACTACTACCTTCACACCCATCCGAACGTGAAGCCGCGCGCCATCGCCAGATTCGAGCCGTGGATGCCCCTGAGCTTCAGCGAGGGCAGCATCGGCGGCGACATCGAGCGCGTCTCCGTGCCCGCCCTCAAGGCCTTCTACGAGAAGACCCCCCTCGCCAAGGTGGCCACGATCGATGTGGGTCGCCGCGAGGAGCCCGGCGGCTCGAACGGCATCGCGATCATGCCGTCGCACACCGCGGGCGGCAAGGCGCTCTTCCTCATCAATCCCCACACCTCCTTCTATTTCCGCTCGGAGGCGAACGTGGTGAGCGAGGAAGGACTGAACGTGTATGGCGCTTCGACCTGGGGCCAGTTCTTCGTCTACCAGGGCTTCAACGACCGGCTCGGGTGGATGCACACGTCGAGCGGCGTCGACAACATCGACGACTACGTCGAGACCATCAGCCGGAAAGGCGACGCTCTCACCTACCGCCACGGAGGGGCCGACAAGCCGGTGAAGACCCGGAAGGTCACGATCCGCTACAAGACGGACGCCGGAATGGGCTCGCGCGACTTCACCGTCTACCGCACGCACCACGGGCCCATCGTGCGTGAGGCCGCGGCAGGCGAGGCGGGAGTGACGTCCCCCGGCGAGCACTGGGTCGCGACCGCGATGATGGAGGAGCCCCTCAAGGCCCTGATCCAGTCGTACACGCGCACCAAGGCGCGGAGCTTCGCGGAGTTCCGCAAGATCATGGACCTGCACACCAACTCGTCCAACAACACCATCTACGCGGACGGCGACGGCGTCATCGCCTACTTCCACGCGAACTTCACGCCCAGGCGGGATCCGAAGTTCAACTGGCGCAAGCCCGTGGACGGCGCCGACCCCGCGACGGACTGGAAGGGAGTCCACTCGGTCGATGAGAGCCCGCTGGTGGTGAGCCCGAAGAACGGCTGGGTCTACAACACCAACAACTGGCCTTACTCGGCCGCGGGCGCCGACTCGCCCAGGCGCGCGGACTTCCCCGCCTACATGGAGGAGGGCGTCGAGAACCCCCGGGGCATCCACGCCATCCGCGTGCTTTCGAAGCGGACGGACTTCACCCTCGACTCCCTCATCGCGGCCGCCTACGACCCCTACCTCCCCGCCTTCGCGGACCTGGTGCCGCTCCTCGTGAAAGCCTGGGATGAAGCACCCGCTCCCGACCCGACGAAGGCGAAGGTCGCCCCCGCGGTCGCCGCGCTGCGCTCGTGGGACTTCCGGTGGAGCGCCGACTCCGTTCCCACGTCCCTCGCCGTGTTCTGGGGCGAGGACATCTGGCGGCGCGCGGCCCGGGAGGCGGACGACGAGAATTCAACCGTCTACGACTACATCGCGACGAAGACCACGGGCGCCCAGAAGCTCGCGAGCCTTGCCGCCGCCATGGACAAGCTGACCGCCGACTTCGGCAAGTGGAACATGCCGTGGGGAGAGATCAACCGCTACCAGCGGCGCACGGGTGACATCGTGCAGCCCTTCGACGACGATGATCCAAGCCACCCGGTGCCGTTCGTGTCCTCGCGCTGGGGATCGCTCGCCTCCTTCCAGGCACGCGCGTATCCGCGAACCCGGAAGTGGTACGGCACCAGCGGCAACAGCTTCGTGGCCGCCGTGGAATTCGGTCCGAGGATCCGCGCCCGCGCGGTGATGGCGGGCGGCCAGAGCGGCGATGTCTCCTCGAAGCACTTCAAGGATCAGATCGAGCGGTACGCCGCGGGGAACCTGCGGGACGTGTACTTCTACCGCGAACAGCTGGAAGGCCGCACCGAAAAGACGTACCACCCCGGACAGTAGACGCGTCGGGGGCAGCGCTCGATTCGCCCCTTTGCGAGCGGGCGGCGCATAGCATTGCGCAGACATGTCCGCCCCGCCGCCCGAGTCCCGCGCCCGCCGAGTCAGGAAGAACCTCCGCCTGGGCATGTCCCTCGCCTGGACGGCTTCGCCAAGCGCGCTCGTCCGCTACTCGGTGCTCGGAATGCTGAGCGCCGCCATGCCCCCGATCTCCGTCTACCTCGGCGCGGAGCTCGTGAACCGGATCGCGGGGGCGCGGGCGCGCCATCTCGACTTCAGCGACGTCCTCCCCGTCATCCTGGGCCTGTGGCTCGCCACCTCGGTGCAGCGCGCGGTGGGCGCCTACATGGGGTACGGCCGGAATCTCTTCGTGCGGCGAGTCCAGCTCGAGGCCGAGCGCCGGCTGCTCGCCAAGGCCGCCACCGTCGATCTCGGGCACTTCGACAACTCGAACTGGCACGATCGCCTGGCCCGCGCGAAGCGCGACGTGTCGTGGCGGCCCGGCGACCTCACGTGGTCGGTCCTCGGGCTCTCCGGCAACCTCGTGACCATTCTGCTCATGGCGGGGCTCCTCGCGAGCCTGCACTACGTCCTCGTCCTGCTGGCTCTCGGATCCGCCGTCCTGTCCCTGGCCATCGAGCGCCGCGTGACCTCGAAGCTCTACGAGTTCTTCTACAAGGAAACGCCCGAGGAACGGGAGCGCGACTACCTCGGCGACCTTCTGGCCCAGCCCCGCACCACCAAGGAAGTGCGCGCTTACGTTCTCGCCGACTACCTCATGGGGCGCCATGGCGCCCTGTCCGAGGAGCTCTTCCGGAAGCGGGAAGAGATGTACCGGACGGCCACGCGCACCTCGATGCTGACCGGGCTCGTGAGCGGCACGACGCTCGCTCTCGCCTACGCGTTCGTGGCCGTCCGCGGAGTGGAAGGGTCGATCGACCCCGGCGGTGTCGTGCTGGTGATCGGCGCCTTCGCCGCGGTGGCAGGAACCTTGAGCCAGATCTCGAGCACGTTCGTGGCCGTCGATCAGCACACCACGTTCCTCGACGACTACTTCTCGTTCCTGTCCATCGATCCCCTGCTCAAGGTGCCGACCGTCCCCGATCCCGTGCCCGTGGGAAGGATCGACGGAATCGAGTTTCGGGGCGTGACCTTCGCGTACCAGGGCGGCGCGGGGCCGGCCGTCGCCGGGCTGAGCCTTCGAATCCGGAGCGGTGAGATGGTGGCTCTCGTGGGAGAAAACGGAGCCGGCAAGAGCACCCTCGTAAGACTCCTCCTCCGGTTCTACGACCCGGACGAGGGCGCCGTCCTCGTGGGGGGCGTCGACCTGCGTCAGGTCGACCCAAACGACCTGCGCCGCCGCATCGGCGTCCTTTTCCAGGACTACCCGAGCTACGAACTGACGGTGCGCGAGAACGTGGCCATGGGGCGGCCCGACCTCCCCGGCGACGACGAGCGCGTCATGGACGCCTTGAGGCGGTCGCGCAGCGAGTGGCTCGTGAAGAAGATGCCGCGGGGGCTCGACGCGCGAGTGGGCCGGCTCTTCGAGGGCGGGCACGATCTCTCCGGCGGCGAGTGGCAGCGGCTCGCCCTCGCGCGGATCATGTATCGCGACGCCGACGTGTGGATCCTCGACGAGCCCACCTCCTCGCTCGATCCCGAGGCGGAGGCGGCGATATTCGCGGAGCTCAAGGACAACCTGAAGGGCCGGATCGGGATAGTGATCTCGCATCGCTTCTCGACGGTGCGCATCGCCGACCGGATCGCGGTCATCGACGGCGGGCGCGTGACCGAACTCGGGACCCACGAGGAACTGCTGGCCGCGAACGGGCGCTACGCCCGGCTCTTCGAGATGCAGGCCGCGGGCTACCGTTAGGCCCGCTCCGCCAGCCGGGTGAGGATCGGCCGGATACTGGCAACCTCGGGCGCGAACATTTCCATCTGGGCCGGGTCGGCGAAGACCGCGTCGTAGTCGCGCCCCTCGAAGGCGCGGGCGAGGCGCGAAGCGTAGGTGTCGCGGAGGAGGCGTACGTAATGCTCGACATCGTAGTCGCGCGGGTCGTCGCTCCTGCCGGATGGGCCGCCCTCATCGCTCTCCTCGACGACACCTCCCGCGCCCGACTTCGTCCGGTAGACGCGCACACGATCGCCGAGGCTCCAGACCGCGCGCCCGCTCGCAAGCATGGCCTCATAGGAAATCTCGCGGCGCGATTCCCGGGACTGGGCGTACAGCTCCGGGGTCTTTGTGAGGCGCACCCGGGAGGACACGTCGAACGTCGCCAGTTCCCGGCGGCGCAAGGCCAGCACGGTGTCGAGATAGGCCGCGCGCACACCGATCACGTCGCCCACGAGCAGCCGTTCGATGGCGCGCCTCAGGAAGGCTTCGCCGTACGGCTCGGCGCGGCTGGAGCGGAAGGCGACCCCCCGGAGGATCAGCGAGCCGTCGTAGCCGAGGAGCGCGTAGTTCTTGGGCTCGTGAGAAAGCATGGCCGCGTACCGGCCCTCGAACTCGAGGTGGACCAGGGGCGGGAGGAGGCTCGCCACCTCGGACACCACCCGTCGTTCGTCGGCCTCCGTCCAGTCCTCGGGCACCGAGAAGTACACGCCGTCGGTGTCGGCCTCGAGGAGGGTCACGCCGCGCGCGGCGAGCTCACGACTCATCCTCCCGAGCAGCTCGCGCCCTCGTCTCGTCACTTCGTTGGCGGCGTCCACGTCGGCGAAGCGCGTCAGGCCGCCTCCCGCAGCGAGGTACCCGTAAGCGGAGTTCACCACCAGCTTCATGGCCGAGGATGTGGCCTCGTGCGTGTAGCGCTCGGGCGACCCTTTCGGCGCCTCGCGGGCGGCGGCCTTCTCGTGGAGACGGCGCTCGACCAGGCGGTCGACAAGCGCGAGCATCGCGCCGAGGTGATCGCGCGCCGGCCCGATCCGGTACTCGCGCATCAGCGACGGGTAGAGGCTCGCCACGTCGGCCTTCACCACACGCCGGGCGACACCCGCGGCGAAGAGGTGCAAGGCGGCCCCGCTGTGCGGAATGTCGCGGCCGGCGGCGTAGGCGGGCAGGGCCATGCCCGCGCGCAGGTAGGCGCGAACGAGGAGCGGATCGATGACCCCCGTCGCCGCGCCCGCGTCGGCGAGCCGCTCGTAGCGCCGGGGCGCCATCCGGGCGAGGGCGAACGCGGCGCCGCCGAACATGCGGGCCAGACCAGCCACCTCCTCCACGTCGGCGGACGCGTAGCGGCGCACGCGCGCGGGATCTTGCCGGTAGACCTCGTACACCTGATCGCCGCGGATCATCTCGCGGGCCTCCCCCGCGAGGCCGAAGTGACGCGCGACCACCTTCAGGCCGTGTCCGGGCAGTTCGCGGGTGGCGAAGTCGTGGCGCAGGACCGCGTCCATGGTGTCGATCATTTCCCGGCCGGCCGCGATGAGGCGCACGCGGCGGCGCCCATCCTCGTCGGCCGGCACACCCCGCCGCGCCGCCCTCTCGCGCAGGCCCGCGGGTCCGGTGCGTCCGAGACCGAGGGGCACACGAAGCCTCTTCGCGCGAACGTCGAGGAAGGGAAGATCGAAGCCGTGCAGATTGTGGTTCTCGATCACGTCGGGGTCGGACGCCTGGATCTTCGCGACCAGCCGGCGGATGAGATCGGCCTCGCCGGCGTCCCCTTCCCCCGCGGCCTCCAGTATCTCCACACGGCCCTCCGGGTCCCGAACCGCGACCATGAAGATGCGGTCACGCCGGGCGTCGAGGCCGGTGGTCTCGAGATCGAACTGAAGCCGCCGCAACTGGTCGAAGGCGAGGCCGCGAAAGTAGGTCCGGCCGGTGGCCACGAGGTACTGCTCTTCGGGGGGCAGGGCGAGCACCGACTCGCGGCCGAGTTCACGCAAATGCGAGAGCTGCCGTCCGAGCCGGCGCGAGGCTCCGAAGAGCACGGCCGCGGTGATCGTCTTCACGTGGTTCGCCGACACCAGAAACCGCAACTCCCCCGGTCCCTCGAGTTCCCTGAAGGCGACGAGCGAGCGGGCGTTGCCTTCCGGCGAGAGCTGGGCCCCGAGGTGCTTCAGGTCGTCCAGCCGGTCCAGCAGGATCCAGGGCCGGAACCGCTCTTCCTCCCGGACGAGTTCCCCGGTATCACGCTGTCGACGCCAGATCGTGGCGCGTCCATCCCCTTCCGCCCAGACCGAGACGATGCCGGGAGTTTGATCCCAGCCCCAGAGCCATTCGTCCTCGGCCGAACGCGTGAATCCGCTCACCGCGCCGCAGGCGCCGGGGTGAAGCCCGCGCTCAAGCCGGCCGGGGCCGGCCGTGAAGCCGGAGCCTCGAGATGCCGCCGTCAGGGAAGATCTTCATGCGGACGTGCGTCACCGCCTCGTGCTTCGCGAGGCCCTTCGCGATGAGATGGCGTCGGTGCGGGCGGAGCTTTTGCGCGGGCAGGAGCGGCGCGAAGGCCACGCGGTTGCTCGCGAAGTCCTCGAGGCTCGCGCCGGGTGCGAACGCCCCCTCGAGCGAGGCGCTCTCGGGATAGTTGCCCTTGAAGTGGTTGGTGTCGATCTCGACCTTCTCGATGCGCCCGGGAGCGCCGAGTTTCAGGATCACCCAGTCATGACCGGGGCCGCGCCGCCGCCGCGACTGCCATCCCTCGCCCATGTGGGGCGCCCGCCCGGGCAGCAGGAGGTTGTTCTTCGCCCCGAAATGCTCGTCGCTGGCGAGGAGAGCGCGCCCGCCGTTCTCGAGGGCGGCAAGATCGACGACGCCCTTCTTCTTCGTCCAGTCGACGGCCACCTCGCCAAACACCCGCAGCCGGGCGACCCCGCCATCCGGATAGATGTGGAAGCGAAGGTGGGTCACCGCACGGCTGATCAGGATCGGGAAGCGATTGTGTCCGTCGCCCGAAAGGGCGACGGGACTCAGGATGGAACTCCAGGGCAGCTTGTCCACGGTCTTTGGGGTGACCGCGGTCTTCACGTCGCAGGCCTCGATCGAGGCCTTCTCCGGGAAGTTGCCGGTGAAGAAGGAGGTGTCGATATCGACGCCGCGGATCACGCCGCGCCGGCCCAGTTCGATCACGCACCAGTCGTGGCCCGGCCCTCGCTTCCTCCGCGTCTCCCAGCCATCCATCCACATGCCGTTTGGCGTGAAACGGTTCGCGATGGAGACCGCGCTCTCCGGCTTCAATAGATTGTGGCGGGAGGCGAAGAACTCGTCGCTCGCGAAGAGAACGCGGCCGCCG
Organism: Vicinamibacteria bacterium; assembly: GCA_019694155.1. Taxonomy (GTDB): domain Bacteria; phylum Acidobacteriota; class Vicinamibacteria; order Fen-336; family JAGNNV01; genus JAGNNV01. The sequence goes on from JAIBCN010000193.1 coordinate 61,066, forward strand.
AGGCGGGATGAGGCGAGATCGACGAGGCTCAGGAAATCTTCGCTCACGGGAATTTCTCCAACGGGGGCGGCAAAAGATCCGTGATCGTACACCTTGTGACCCCGATCGGCTCCCTGGTCCGCACACGGACCCCGCGCGCCAGCCCGTCATTCCGGAGTCGAGCGGTAAGCTCGCCGGATGGCGCGATCCAACGTTTCCCCAACTCCAAAGGCCCAGGACGAGGCCTACATGCACATGGCCCTGCGAGAGGCCTCCCGCGGCATGCGCGGCGGCCAGGGCGGCCCCTTCGGGGCGTGCATCGTCAAGAACGGGCTCATCGTAGCGGTCGCCCACAACCGGGTGCTCGTCACCGGCAACCCGACCCAGCACGCCGAAGTGGTCGCCATCGGCCGCGCCGCGAGACACCTCGGCACGCACGTCCTCAAGGGCTGCACGATCTACTCCACCACCGAGCCCTGCCCGATGTGCTTCTCGGCCATCCACTGGGCCCAGATCGACCGGATCGTGTTCGGCACCGGCATCGCCGACGTGAAGCGCCTCGGCTTCAACGAGCTGTCGATCTCCAACAGCACGCTCAAGCGCCTGGGCCGGAGCCGTGTCGTCCTCGATCGGGCGGCCAAGCGGGAGTGCACGGACCTGCTTCGGTCGTGGGCCGCGCTGGAGACGAAGAAGACTTACTAGAACTCGCGGCGCGGGGGCGCCTGGGTCGCGGGCTCGATCCGGCCGGCGAGGATCTCCGCCCGATAGTAGTTCTCGCCCTTGACCGGGGCTTCGGCCATCCTTCGCAGAAGAGCGATCTGGCCCAGGTGCGTGAGGGCGTCGGCGATCGGGCCCTGGAAGAGGCCTGCGGCAGGGGCCTTCAGGTCCGAGGGATCCGCGAGGCGGTCGTCGAATCGCCGGAGCGCCGCATAGAAGCGCAGCACCTCCTCTTCCCAGGGTAGGGGCGTCTCGTCCTTCCAGACCTGCTGGCCCAGAGCGATCGACAGAGCCCAGTCGAAGAGGTCCCCCATGTGGGCGAGGATCTCCACCGCGCTTCGCGACCCGTCGGAGGCCTGAAACGCCGCGAAGCCGGGAGGCACGTCGGCAAGCACCTTGCGGGAGCGATAGGCAAGAGTAGCCACGGTGTGGCGCAGGAGGGCCCGTTCATCGCCCGGCATCTCACGCCCTCCGTACCGCGAGGGCCGAGACGACTTCGAGAACGCGATCGATGTCGGCGGGAGACACGTAGATGTGAGCGGAGAGGCGTACGCCCTTGTCATCACCCTGCGCGCGCACGCGGATCTTCCGGGCCCAGAGCGCATTCTGGAGATCGCGCGCCGTCGTTCCCTCCACCCTGAACGTGGTGATGGCCGAGGCCAGGCGCGGATCGGACGGCGAAGAGAGCACGGCGCCCTTGATCTTCGCGAGCCCGTCGCGCAGCCGTTTCGTGAGAGCGAGATCCCAGCGCTCCACGCGGTCCATGCCGTGCCGCTCACCCAGCGCCAGCGCGGTCATGAGGCCGTCGATGAGGGCGGTGCTTCCCGTGCCGTACTGCATGAAGCGAAAGGAGCCCTGCTCCTTGTTGTCCCACTGGTAGCTCGCGAGCGTCGTCCAGAACTTCTCCTGCAAGGGACGCCGGATGTAGAGGAGGCCGGTGCCTTTGGGAGCGAGCAGCCACTTGTGCGGGCTGGCCACGTAGGCGTCGCAACCCAGTTCGCGCACGTTCACCCGGATCTGGCCCACGGCCTGCGCGCCGTCGATGAGGGACAGGGCACCCCGCTCGCGGGCAAGCGCGATGAGATCGACGACGGGCATCAGGATCCCGAACTGGGAGGTGATGTGGGAGACCATGATCGCACGCGTCCTTGGGGTCGCGGCCGCGCGGAACATCGCGGTGATCCCTTCGGGGCCGCCGCCCACCGCGGTCGCGAGGGGCAGCTCCTTCACCACGATGCCCCGCCGCTTCGCCATGAGCCGGAAGATGGAGACAGCACCCCCGTGCTCCTGGTCCGTGGTGAGCACCTCGTCGCCCGCCTGCCAGTCGATGCCGTTCCCGAGCGCGTTCATTCCCATGGTGGCGTTCTGGGTGATGGCGATCTCGTCGGCGGAAGCTCCGAGGAACTTCGCGGCCCTCTCCCGGGCGGCCATCAGGGGCTGGTAGCCGGTGAGCGGCTCGCCATCGGCCTGGAAGTAGGGCCAGTCGGGCAAGGATGCCTCCGTGTTCCGCAGGCCGTTCACCATGGCGTCCATCACTTCGCGGGGAATGGCGCCGAGCGTGCCCGTGTTGCAGTAGGTCACCTCCCGCGGAAAGAGCAGGTCCCCTCGCAGGCGCGCGAACATTTCGGCATCGCTCGCGGGGCCTTGCGGCTGCGCGGCGGCGGCACGGGCCTCGCGCGGGTCCAGGAGCCCTTGAACCAGGGGAATCGCGGCCAGCGCTCCCAGAAAGTCTCGCCTGTTTTCCATCGGCTCTTCCTCCCTCAAGTGATCGGCCTCAGAATACGCGGTTTCTGCATGGTCACCGCGCTCATTCTCTGCTCCGCGATCCTGCACGCCTCCTGGAACGCCTTCGTGAAAAACGACGGGGACCGCACAGTGGCCATGGCGTGGATCATGGGGATTGGGGGGATCGCGAGCCTTATCGCTCTCCCCTTCACCTCGTTTCCAAAGCCCGAGGTCTGGCCCTACCTGATAGCGACCACCGTCCTGCAGAACGTGTACTTCGCGTTCGTGATCCTCTCCTATCGGCATGGCGACCTGTCGCAGGCCTACCCGATCGCGCGGGGCTCGGCCGCCCTGTTCGCCGCCGTGGCCGCCTCGACGCTGGGCCTCGACGTGCTGGTTCCACGCGAGTGGCTGGGCATCGGCCTCTCTTCGCTCGGCATCGCGAGCCTCGCTTTCGCCGCGCGAGGATCGGGAACACTGCTCCACCGGTCGCTCGGATATCCGCTCCTGAGCGGCGCCTTCACCGCGGCCTACTCGATCGTGGACGGCACGGGGGCCCGGACGGCGGCGAGCCCGATCGAGTACGTCCTCTGGATGAACACCTGCGCGGCGCCCTTCCTGCCCGCCTACGTGATCGCCACGAGGCGGGCGGAGATCGCGCGCACCGGGTTCACCTCGATCGGTCCCCGCGTCGCTGCGGCGCTCGTCGCGATGGCGAGCTACGGCATCGCGGTGTGGGCCTTCTCGCAGGGCTCGATGGGCCGGATCGCCGTGCTTCGAGAAACCTCGGTGCTCTTCGCGGCCATCCTCGGCTCGGCCGTCCTCAAGGAGCCCTTCGGAGCGCGGCGGGTCTTTTCCGCCTGCCTCATCGTCGCCGGCTTCGCTCTCTGGCCCTGAACCTCCCGCTCAGCCCAGGCGACCGATCAGGTCCTGCAGCACGTCCCCGCAGTCGCCTTCCACCTTCAGGTGAGCGAGGTCATCGGCCCGCGTCTTCCCCCGATTGACGAGGGCCACCTTCTTCCCCATCTCGGTGGCGGCGAGGCAGAAGCGATAGCCGGAGAAGACCATCAGTGACGATCCGACCACGAGCACGCCGTCCGCGTCCGCGAGCGCCTCGTAGCAGCCGGCCACCCGCGCCCTGGGAACGTTCTCGCCGAAGAACACCACGTCCGGTTTGAGGATCCCCCCGCAGGCGTGGCACGCGGGAACCACCACGTCGTCGAAAGGGCCCTCGAGCAGCGCGTCGCCATCGGGCGCGTCCACCGCGTTCATGCGGGCCCACCGCGGGTTGCGGGCGACGAGCTCGTCCTGGATGGCGGCGCGCGACGTGGTGGCGCCGCACTCGAGGCAGCGCACGGTGTCGAGCCGGCCGTGCAGATCGACGACCGACTCGCTCCCCGCCTTCTGGTGAAGACCGTCCACGTTCTGGGTCACGAGCACGGAAACCGCGCCGCTCTTTTCGAGCGCGGCGAGGGCCACATGCGCGGCGGCGGGACGGGCGGCGGATACCCGGGCCCAGCCCACGAGGCTCCTCGCCCAGTAGCGCTGCCTCGTGGCCGGCGAACCGACGAAGTCCTGGAACTGCACGGGGGGCTTGTGCTTCCAGGCTCCCTTCTCGTCGCGGTAGTCGGGGATGCCGGAAGCGGTGCTGCAACCGGCTCCGGTCAGCACGAAAAGCCGCGGCGCGCTGCGCACGAACGCGCCCAGAGACGCCCCCGAGCTCAACGGAGGCGCGCTCGCGCCATGAAGACCGTCGTCGGACCGTACATGCCCTGGCGACTATATGCTTCGCGGTCATGACATCGGCACCCTCGAACGACCTCTGGCAGACCACCTCGAACCGTCTTTGGAAGACCCTGACCCCGGAGGAGAAGAACCTCGCGGCCGCCGAACTGGTCAAAGACCCCACTCCGCTCATCAAGGCGAGCGTCATCGCCGTCGTGGCGGACGCGAGGAAGATGCGCCCCATCGCGGCCCGCAAGCTCCCGCCCGAAGTGCAGGCGAAGATCGTGGCCACCGTGCGGGATCCGGGCGAGATCCTCGCGTCTTCCCTCCTGGTGGCCCTGCACCTCGGACCCAGAAAGCCGATGCTGATCGCCTTCCTCGACGCCCTCGGGCTGCCTCACGAGGACGGCGTCCTCAAGGACGAGTCGACGGAGCCCATCGGTCTGGATGCCCTCAAGAAGGCCTGCGCCGCCCTGACCTCCGAGTCGCCGGCGGCCATCCGCGTCTACCTGAACACCCTCTGGCTCCAGGACGGCGAGCGCTGGGCGAACGCGAAGGACGTCCCCCTCGGAGCCTGATCAGCAGGGGTCGCTGACGGGGTCGGCCTCGGCCGGACTCGGCAGAGAAAGCCAGTACCTCTCGATCGGCGACCGGCTCCCGCCGCCCGCGGCGTGACGGGCCATGCGGCGCCGGAACGCCTTCTTCGAGCCGAGACGCGCTTCGAGGCCGAGTTCGGATGCGAGAGAGAAGAGGTCCGCGGAGTCGCCGTCCGTCCACGGCTCGATGACCGGCTGCAGCTTCGGACCGAGCGCGCGCTGCGGATCCCAGTCGGCCGCCTCCTTGAAGGAAGACTTCAGGGTGGAGGCGAGGCGCGAGCGTTCGCGCAGCCCCCCGAAGATGGGCGGCACGCCGATTCCACTGAGAAGGCGGAGTGCGAACGCGCCGTAGCCGCGCGGCGAACGAAGCCGGGTCACCGGGGGCAGGCGGACTCCGAGTGAAGCGAGCCGAAGACGCACCGCTTCCGCGACCAGGCAGTGGGGCCTCTCTTCGAAGAAGAGCAGATCGCGGCCCGGATCCACGCTCAGAACGGAGCGCAGGATCTTGAAGTAGTCCACGGCGAGGGGGGCGGCTATGAGCCCGAGCGGCGCCATGACGTGCTTCGGGCGGAGGCGCCGGATGACCACGGCGAATCTTTCGCGCCAGGGCTGCGAGGCGGCGGTCGCGTCTTCCTCCACTTCCTCGAATCGAAGAACCCGTCCGAGGCCGCGCGCCTCGATGGCGGCGGCGCCGCTCGCGTCATCGAGGGCAAGCAGGAGAGACCTGGCCCCGGCGTCGCGCTCGGACCTCAGGCGGGAGAAACAGGAAAGGGCGGCAAGGGACGCGCTGTCGGCAAGCACAACGCTGTCGAACCTCAAACCGGTCGTTCCCCCGCGATCTCGACTGGTAGCGGGGGCAGGATTTGAACCTGCGACCTTTGGGTTATGAGCCCAACGAGCTACCGGACTGCTCTACCCCGCGTCGAGTCGACGGCGGGATTGTATCAGAGAGACCGGGAGCGCGGTGATAAGTTCCGCAGCACAAATGAAGACGAGTGCGATCATCCTGGTGGGAGGCGAGGGCACGCGCCTGCGCCCGCTGACCCTTGACCTGCCCAAACCCGTTGTCCCCGTGCTGGATCGGCCCTTTCTCAAGTTCCAGCTCGACCTGCTCCGCAAAGCCTCGATCACGGACATAGTGCTCTGTGTCGCCTTCCGCCCCGAGCGGATCCGCGCCGTCCTGGGCGACGGCCACGCCGACTCCGTGCAGCTCACCTATGTGCTGGAGGAGACGCCGCTCGGCACCGGAGGCGCCGTCAAGAACGCGGAAGGGGCTCTGGGGGAGAGAGTGGTGGTGATGAACGGCGACGTCCTCGCCGACATGGACCTCGGAGCCATCCTGAAGATGCACGGAGAGACGCGGGCGGCCGCGACGATCGTGCTCCACCCGGTCGACAATCCCTCCGCCTACGGCCTCGTGGAGACAGACCAGACCGGCCGGGTGACCCGCTTCGTCGAGAAGCCCAAGCCCGAAGAGATCACGACCAACCGGATCAACGCCGGACTCTACGTGCTCGAAACCAGAACTCTCTCCCTCATGCCGAAGGGCGTGCCCTACTCGATCGAGCGCGGCTACTTCCCCGCTCTCATCGCAAGCGGCGAGCGCGTTCAGGCCTTCACCCACGAGGGCTACTGGATCGACATCGGGACCCACCAGAAGTACCTTCAGGTGCATCTCGATCTGCTCTCGGGCCGCTTCCCTCACGAGATCCAGGCCTCCCGGCGCGGCTCGGGCTACGCGCACGAAACCGCCGTGATCGATCCCGCCGCGGTACTCGAGGGCCACTTCTATGTCGGACCGGGCTGCCAGGTTGGAGCGGGATCCCGGATCGAGGACGGAAGCGCGCTCATCTCGAACGTGCGCGTGCAGGGCGCCACCATCCGCCAGAGCGTGGTCTGGGGCGACACCGAGATCGGCGGCGGGTCCCTGGTCGAGGGCGCCCTCCTCTCGAACCGCGTCCGCGTGGGACGCCACTGTCACGTCGGCCGCGGCTCGGCCCTGGGGGACGGCGTCGTGATCAGCGACCATTCCCGCACCTCCTGAGAGAGCCTCCCCTAAAGGAACCGAAAGACCATGACCTCCGCCCTCTCCAGCATCTTCAAGGCGTACGACATCCGCGGCCTCAGCCCGAGCGAGCTCGATCCCCCTCTCGCGCGCCGCATCGGCATCGCCTTCGTCGACTACCTGAAGGCGAAGAACATCGTGATCGGACGGGACATGCGCGACACCTCGCCCCAGCTCGCGGCCGCCTTCATCGAAGGCGCCCGGTCGCGCGGCGCGAACGTGGTCGACATCGGGATGGTCTCGACGGACATGCTGTACTACGCGGTGGCGAGCCAGGCGAAGGACGGGGGCGCCATGCTCACCGCCTCCCACAATCCCAAGCAGTACAACGGCATCAAGCTGGTGCGCTCGGGCGCCATCGCGCTCTCCGGCGACGCCGGCATCAAGGAAGTGCGCGACGGCGCCCTCGGGCCCGAGCCCGCGGCCCTGGCCGGGCCGCCTGGCGCACTCACCGAGCAGGACGTGAGCGCGGCGTATGTCGCGCACTGCCTCAGCTTCATCGACGTGAAGAAGATGCGGCCACTCAAGCTCGTCCTCGACGCCGGGAACGGCATGGGCGGGCCCACCGCGGAGCGGATCTTCGGCGGCCTGCCCTTCGAGCGCACCGACTTGTACTTCGCCCCCGACGGCAATTTCCCGAACCACCCCGCCGACCCCCTGGTGGAAGAGAACCGCCGCGACATCATCGTCATGGTGAAGGCGAAGGGCGCGGACATGGGGATCGCCTGGGACGGCGACGCCGACCGGTGCTTCTTCATCGACGACACCGGCGAGTTCATCCCGGGGGACTTCGTCACCGCCCTGCTCGGGACCATGTTCGCGAAGCGCGAGCCTGGCGCCACCATCGTGTACGACTGCCGGGCCTCGCGGGCGGTGGCGGACAGCGTGAAGGGCGCGGGCGGTGTGCCGGTGATGCACCGGGTGGGCCACGCGTTCATGAAGGTCAAGATGCGCGAGCTGAACGCAGTCTACGGAGGCGAGGTCTCCGCCCACTACTACTTCCGCGACAACTGGTTCGCCGACAACGGCATGATCCCGGCGCTCCTGCTGCTGGAACTGGTGTGCGGCTCCGGCAGGAAACTCTCGGAACTCCTGGCGCCCTACCGCGCGAAGTACTTCATCTCCGGCGAAATCAACTCGAAGGTCGCGGATGTGCCGCGAGCCCTGGCGCGCATCGAAGAGCGCTATCGGGACGGCCGCATCCTGAAGCTCGACGGCATCTCTGTCGATTACGACTCGTGGCACTTCAACGTGCGGGGATCGAACACCGAACCCCTGCTGCGGCTGAACCTCGAGGCGTATTCGCAGGCAGAGATGGAGCAGAGGCGCGACGAGGTGCTGGAGTTGATCCGGGGGTAGAGGGGGCGCGACCTCGGCGCCCGGTCCGTAACTGCGAGGCGATCAGGCCTTCGGCACCTGCTCGTCCGCGTGATAGCTCGAGCGCACCAGCGGGCCGGACTCCACGTGACCGAAGCCCAGGGAGAGGCCGAACTCCTTGAGCCTGGCGAATTCCTCCGGGGAGTAGTACTTGAGAATCGGGAGGTGTTCCATGGACGGTCTCAGGTACTGGCCCACCGTGAGCACGTCCACCCTCGCCTCGCGGATCGCGCGAATGGTGTCGAGGGCTTCGTCCCATTCTTCGCCGAGGCCCAGCATGATCCCGCTCTTGGTCATGAGGCCCGCGTCCTTGGAGCGTGACAGCAGCTCGAGGGAACGCTTGAAGTTGGCGCCGGGGCGCACCTTGCGATAGAGGCGCGGGACGGTTTCGGTGTTGTGATTCAGAATGTCGGGGCGGGCGTCCAGGACCACCTGGAGCGCCGACCAGTTTCCCTTGAAGTCCGGGATGAGAACCTCGATCGCGCAGCCCGGAACCTTCTCCCGCACGAGGCGGATGGTCTCCGAAAAGGACCACGCCGCGCCGTCTTTCTGTTCGTCCCGATTAACCGAGGTGATGACCGCGTGCTTGAGGCGCATGGAGGCGATGGTCTCCGCCACCCGCCGGGGCTCGTCGGGATCGGGAGGCATGGCGGCGAGGCCCGTCTTCACCGCGCAGAACCCGCAGGCGCGCGTGCAGGTGTCGCCGAGGATCATGAACGTCGCTGTTCCCCGGTTCCAGCAGTCGCCGATATTGGGGCAGCGTGCTTCCTCACAAACGGTGTGGAGGCGCTGCCCGCGCACCAGGGAAACGAGAGAGTCGTAGCGCTCCCCCATGGGAGCGCGAGCCTTGATCCAGTCCGGGCGCGGCAGGGGCGAAATCACCCCCGCGCTGCCTTCGGTGCGGGCCGGACCTTCGGCCTCAAGCATCAGAGCTCTTCCTCTTCCTCGTCTTCCTCATCCTCGTCATCGAAGAGGTCGTCATCTTCGTCGTCGAGCTCGTCGAGGTCGTCGTCCTCGTCCTCATCCTCCTCGTCGTCGTCTTCATCTTCGTCCTCGTCCTCTTCGTCCTCGAGGTCGTCGTCGACGAGTTCGTCATCCTCATCGTCTTCGTCGTCCTCGTCCTCGTCATCGAGCAGCTCGTCTTCGAAGAGATCGGCGTCCGCGTCGGGATCGTCGTCCTCCCACTCCTCCGAGTCGTCGTCGCTGTTGCGCCGCGGAGAGAGGATCAGCGCTTCAACGTCTTCTGAATTGTCGTAGCTCATGGCTTTTCGGTCTCCTTCCCGGACATTCGGGCTACAGCCCCCCTGTGCCTTCGAAGAGCCAATCGTACCCGCAGTCGATCGAAAGTCGGATGCATACGGCGCGGGATGCGCGCATGCTCGAGGCCGGGTTTAGGGGAAGGCGCGGTCCGCGGGATGGGTTGACTCCGCCAGCACCTTGTCCTAATGTCATAACAACTGCACCCGCGAGGAGCCTGGAGCCCCAGTTCCTCCCCGCCGGTTTCGGCGCCCCAAGTCCCTGGAGAATGAAATGAAGCTTCGACAGACACTCCTTCCTTCCGTCGCATGGATCCTCGGCGCCGCGTGCCTCGCCGGCACCGCCTGGGCCGGCGACATCAAGGGCCGCGCCGCGGACACCGGAGGCGGCGCTCTCCCGGGCGCCGAGGTGACTCTCGAGAACGTGGCCGCAGGCACCTCGACGGTGGCCATCACCGACCAGGCCGGCGCCTACTCGTTCAACGGGCTCAAGGCGGGCATGTATCGACTCATCGCGCACATGCCCGGTTTCTCGCAGGTCGCGCGAAACATCACCCTGGCCACGGAGAGCAGCAACGCGGAGATCAACTTCGTGCTCACCGTAGGCAATCTCCAGAGCGAGGTGACGGTCACGGCCTCGCGCTCCTCGCGCGACGCTCTCGTCGTTCCCCTTCGGGCGGAGAGCCTGGGCGAGGAGACCATGGCCGCCACCAATCCGGGCTCATCCGGCGAACTGATGGTGGAAGCCACGGGCGTGACCCCGGTCGGCAGCGGGCCCTTCCAGATGCGTCCGCGCCTCCGCGGGCTCGACTCGACCCGGGTTCTCGTCCTCGTGGACGGTGAGCGCCTGAACAACGCGCGCACCGCTACGGATCGGGCGGGTGTCGAAGTGGGCCTCGTGGACGCGGGCAGCATCGAGAACATCGAGGTCGTGAGCGGCGCGGGCTCCGTGCTCTATGGAACCGACGCCCTGTCCGGCACCGTCAACATCCTGACCGCCCAGCCCTCCTTCTCGGACCAGATCCGCTTCGTGGGAAACGCGAATGGCTACTACAGCTCCAACGAGAACGGACTCCGCGGCAACCTCGGCCTCGGCGTCACCGGCCCCCGCTTCGCCCTCAATCTCGCCGGCGGCAAGGAGTCCTTCGACAACTACAAGAGCGGCGGCAAGGACGGCGCCGTGCTCGAGGACTCGAGGCCCCTGTTCGCGAGCGGCGCGCTGAAGCAGGCCGACACCATCGACACCAATTTCGGGTTCAACTTCAAGGCCTTCCCCGACCCCTTCAACGCTCCCTTTGTCCGCACCACCACCGAGATCCCGACCTCCTACTCCGACGGCACCACCCTGAACGGGAACGGCCTCTTCTCGTTCAACGACAAGCAGAGCCTGAAGGTGAAGTACTTCCACCGCGAGGCCAAGGACGTCGGCTTCCCCGACTTCGTGCCGCCCCAGTTCTTCCAGGGAATCGTTCTGCCCTACAGCAAGCTCGACAAGGCGTCCGCGCGCTACGAGGCGCGCCTCATCAACTCGTGGTTCTCCCACCTCGCGGTGACCGCGTACTACCAGAAGCAGGACCGTCTCCTCCGCAACGTCAACATCCCCGTCCAGTTCCCCGTCCCCTCGGCGTCCTTCTTCCCCATCAGCGTGATGCGCCTCGTCATCAACAGCGACACCGGGCAGAAGGTGAAGACGCAGGGCTTCGACGTCCAGGGCACGTTCCTCGCCTCGCCGCGCAACGTCCTCACCGCCGGCCTCACCTACTACCAGGACGACAGCGCCGACTACCGGACGAGTTCGACGCAGCAGAACCTCGTCGGCCAGGTGGTGCTGGGCGCGCGCGGTCCCGCCGCGTCGGTGCTCCCGGCTCTCCTCCCGCTGGGCGCGCCCAGCGTCACCCGCCCCACGCGCGTTCCCGACGCGACCTTCAGCGACATGGCGGCCTTCGCCCAGGACGAGTGGGACATCACCCCCAAAGTGCGTCTCGTCGTGGGCATGCGCGTGGACGGCTACAAGGTCGAGACTTCGGCCACCACGGGCTACAACATCGATGCGGTGGTCGCGGGAACGACGCCCGCCATCAACCCGGCCACCCTTCCGAACCCGAATGGCGACAGCATCAGCCGCACCGCGTTCACGGGCGACGTGGGTCTCGTGGTGAAGCAGAGCGACAAACTCAGCTTCGTGGCGCACTACGGCCGCAGCTACCGCCATCCGAACCTCGAAGAGCTTCTCTTCGCCGGGCCGGCGACCATCGGCAGCATCGCGCCGAACATCACGGTGGGGCCGGAGAAGGGCGACAACATCGACATCGGCCTCAAGTTCCGGTCGTCGCAGTTCCAGGGCTCGCTCTCGTACTTCAACAACAAGTACACGGACTTCATCTCCACCGAAATCACCGCGCTCACTGCGTCCAGCTCGGTTTCCCAGGCCATCAACTACTCCGACGTCCGGATCCAGGGATTCGAAGGGGACGTGCAGGTCTCCTTCAAGCAGGGCCCGACCATCACCTCCATCTTCGGCAGCGGCTCCTACAACAAGGGCGATGTCCTCAAGGGCACGAACCCCCTCACCAAGACATCCATCGCGGGAACGCCGCAGGACAACATCACCCCGCTGAAGCTCCTCGCCGGCCTGCGCCTGACCGACAAGAAGGAGCGGTTCTGGGGCGAGTATTCGCTGCGCTACCAGAAAGAGGTCACGCGCGTGGCCACCACCCTCAAAGACTCGCCCTTCCTCATCTATCAGGATCTGGCCGGCCTCGCCGGGTTCACCGTTCAGCGCCTGGGCGTGGGCTACGACTGGCGCAAGGACAAGAAGTCGATGGGTCTCACCGTGAACGTGGAGAACCTGACCAACAAGTTCTACCGCGAGCAGTTCCAGTTCGCGCCCGCGCGCGGCCGGAGCATCACCGTCGGCCTCCGTCTCCGCAGCATGTAGCCCGCGACCGGCGGGCCGGACCCTCCCATGCCGAACATCGTCAAGCGAACCACGCTGATGGTCCGCGACGCGGAGGCCTCGGCTCGCTGGTACGAACACGTCCTCGGGATGAAGCGCTGGCTCGACACCCCCTTCACGCTCTCCGGGATCGGACTCGCCGCGGGGAAAGCGGGCGACCGGACGCGGCTCATCGTGATGCAGTGCGAGGACCCCGTCATCGGAATGATCGGCCTCCTCCAATGGGTCGAGCCGCCGATGGAGGCCCCCGCGACTCTGCCGCGACGGGTCGCCTTCGGCGCCCCCATCTTCGTAGTGGCTTCCGACGACGTCCGCGGAGTTCACGCGAGGGCGCGAACCCTCGGCAGCCACATTCACGCCGAGCCGTACGAATGGTCCTTCACGGACCCGGCCGGAGTGAAGAAGGACATGCGGGCCTGCTCGTTCTTCGACCTCGACGGGTACTTCTACGAAGTCAACGAGACGGTGCCGGCCGTCCCCTCATGACCGCTCCCCTGACCGCGGACTGGGCGGCGCTTTCGGCCGGCCTGCGCGCCCGGGACGGCGTTGCATGTCAGTGGCGCGTGGCCGCAGCACCGGTGGGCAACGTGCGGCCCACCGACTTCGCGTGGCACGAAGAGCCTGTCCCTTCGCCCGACGAGGGAGAGGTTCTGCTCGAGACTCTCTACCTCGGCCTCGCCCCGGTGATGCGCATGTACATGCAGGGCACGGGCGCCGGCGGGGCCCGCAAGCTGGCGCCGGGAGATGTGATCCACGGACGCGGGGTGGCCCGGATCCTGGAATCCCGGCATCCGGACTGGCGGGCAGGCGAGATCGTCCAGGGTCAGATCGGCTGGCGGACCTACGCCACCACCCGGATGACCGCGGGTGAGAGATTCTTCCGGGTCACCAGTCACGATCTGCCCTACGCCCTGGCCTGCGGCGTCCTGGGCATGCCGGGGCTTTCCGCCCACGCCGGCTATTTCGCCTGCGGCCAGCCGAAGCCGGGTGATGTCACCGTGGTGTCGGGAGCCGCGGGGGGTGTCGGTTCGATGGTGATCCAGATGGCCCGGATCGCGGGCGCGGGCCGGGTCATCGGCATCGCGGGCGGCGCGGAGAAGTGCCGGACCATCCGTGCCCTCGGGTGCGACGACGCGATCGACTACAAGTCCGAGGACGTCCCGCGACGCCTCGCCGAGACCTGCCCGAAGGGAATCGACTACTACTTCGACAATGTGGGCGGCGAGACTCTCTCCGCCTGTCTGGAGCGGCTGGCCATGGGCGCGCGCATCGCCTTGTGCGGTTCCATTTCCGAGTACACGAGAACGACGCCCTTCGGGCTCACCAACTACACGCGCCTCCGCGCGGTCGAGGGCCGCATGTCGGGGTTCTTCGTCTACAACCACGTCGCGCGCTGGGATGAGGTCATGGGAGAGATGGCGGGCTGGATCCGGGCGGGAAGACTGAAACCCGTGCAGGACATCGTCGAGGGTTTCGAGCGAATGCCCGAAGCCCTCTCCCGTCTCTATGAGGGAAAGAACATCGGCGTGCAGTGCTGCCGCGTCCGGCCCGAGCCGCCCCATCCGGCGGTGGAGGGAGCGGCGCGTGGATAGGCCGGCGGTGCGGTTCCAGCGGGCGAATTTCGTGGTGAGGAATCTCGATCGCGCGCTCGAGTTCTACGTCGGTGTGCTCGGCTTGTCCCTCGACTTCCTGAAGGAGTCCGGCGCCGCGTCCTACTCCTACACGGTGTTCGATATCCCGGCGGACGCCCGTATCCGCTTCGCCGTGCTGAGCGCGCCCGGGCAGCCGCGCGTCATGGCCCTCACCGAGATCACGGGCATCACGCTGCCCCCCGTGGCCCTTCCCCGCCGCGCCGCCATCGTGCTGGAGACGCCCGATCTCGACGCGGTGGCCGAGCGCGCCCGGGCCCGCGGTTTCCTCGTCTGCCCCGAGGGCGAACTGCTGACCTTCGACGGCCGGCGAGGCCGCGAACTCGGCCTCATCGACAGCGACGACAACCTCACGGTCGTGTACGCCCTTCCGGAGGCCGCTTGAACCGTCCACCTCTGTCCGAGCGCGCCGCCTGGAGCATGGTCTTCCTGTGCACCCTCGCCTACATCTGCTCGTTCATCGACCGGTATGTGCTCGGGATACTCGTTCAGCCCATCAAGACCGAGTTCGCCCTGACCGATACCCAGATGGGCCTCCTTCTCGGCCCCGCCTTCGCCATCTTCTACGCGACCATGGGCCTGCCCATGGGTTGGATCACCGATCGGGTGCGCCGGACCTGGATGCTCGGCGTGGCCACCACCTTCTGGTCCCTCGCCACCGGGGCCATGGGCTTCGTCACCGGGTTCGGATCGCTCTTCGCCTCGCGCATGGCCGTCGGAATCGGCGAGGCCGCGCTCAGCCCGGGGGCGCTCTCCATGATCGCGGACAGCTTCCCGAGACGGAAGCGGGGCGCGCCGATCGCCGTGTACTCCACCGCGCTCGCGCTGGGCGCGGGCCTCGCCTCCCTCCTCGGCGCCTCCATCCTCGCCTATGCGAAGCAGAGGCCGGATCTCACCTTTCTCGGCATCGGGCCTCTCTCTCCGTGGCGATTCACGTTCCTCGTGGTGAGCGCCCCCGGCTTCATCATCGCTCCCCTGTTCTTCCTCCTTCGCGAACCGCCGCGCGGCCTCGACGACGTGGAGGGCGAGAAGCCCGTGCGCGGCCTTGGGGATGGTCTCGCCTGGGTGAAGGGGCGGCTCGGCACCTACCTTGGGCTCGTGTCCCTGGTGTGCGTCATGACCATCATCGCCTACGGCCAGGGTGGCTGGAACGCGTCCCTCTTCGAGCGGAACTGGGGGTGGGCGCCGGAGCGCTTCGCCACCATCAACGGCCTCATCAATCTCCTCGTGGGCCCCCTCGCGGTCCTCGCGGCGGGCCGCTGGGCGGACGCCTGGTCGAAGAAGGTGCCCGACGCTCCCCTGCGTGTGCTCCTCGCGGGCGCCCTCGTGATGATCCCCTGCGCTTCCGCGGCCCCGCTGATGCCCACCGCGACCCTCGGCTTCATCTTCCTCGCTCTCGCCACCGCGGGGACGGGCGTCGTTTCCGCGGTGGGCGTGCTCTCGGTCCTCGAGATCACTCCCGCCGTGGTTCGCGGTCAGGTGGTGGCCCTCTACTACATGGCCATCAGCCTCTCCGGGCTCTTCCTCGGGCCGCCGGTGGTGGGCTGGCTGTCCGATCATGTCTTTGGACCGCAGCAGCTCCGATGGGCCATGGCCACCCTGCCCATCCTCTTTGGGGCCCTGCCTCTTGTCCTCGCTTCGCGGACGCGCTCGTTGTACCTCCAGGCCCTCGCGCGGCAGAAGTAGCGAGCCTCGCTTCCCAAGACCCCTTGACAGCGGGGGGCTCCCGCCCTACTCTGCGACTGGTTCGATTGTTATGAAGATAGGACAATGCTCCCCGGCTCGCACGCCCCCGATTGTCGGCCCGGCGCCCGGCCCGGTCTGTCCCGGAGAGACGGAGCCGTGAGCCCCTCCGCCGGCCCCGCACCCCTCGACGATTTCGTGGCCCTTCTCGGGCGCGACCGGGTTTTAGAGGACGCTGGCGATCGGGCCTTCTTCTCCCACGACATCTACAGCCGCGGCGTCGCCCCGCTGTGCGTCATCCGGCCCGGCGCGGTGGAAGCGCTCGCGCTGTCGGTGAAGCGGGCGACGGAGCAGGGCCTTGCCGTGATCGCGCGGGGCGGCGGCAGTTCCTACACGGGGGGCTATCTTCCGATCGGCGAACGGTCGATCCTGGTCGACACCGCGGACCTGAACCGCATCGTGGAGATCAACCAGGGTGACATGTACGTCACCGTGGAGGCCGGCGTCACCTGGCGCGCCCTCAACGACTCCCTCGCGCCCCTTGGCCTGCGCACGCCATTCTGGGGTCCGCTGTCGGGAGCGGTGGCGACGATCGGCGGGACTCTCTCGCAGAACGGCATCCTCTGGGGCTCGGCGCGGCACGGCGCTTCGCCGGAGAGCGTGCTGAGTCTCGATGTCGTCCTCGCGAGCGGCGCCCTCCTTTCCACCGGTTCCGCGGGGTCCGCGGGCTTCAAGCCCTTCTTCCGGCACTACGGTCCCGATCTCACCGGCCTGTTTCTGGGCGATGCCGGCGCCCTCGGCATCAAGGCCCGCGCCACCCTACGGCTGATCCGGAGGCCTCGCGCCGCGGCCACCGCCTCCTTCGGGTTTCCGACGCACACCCGGATTGCCGAGGCAATGGCCGAGATCGCGAGAGAGAACCTCGTGTCGGAGTGCTTCGGCATGGACCCGGATCTGCAGCGCCAGCGGATGAAGCGCACCACGCTCGCCGCGGACGTGAAGGCCCTGGCGGGCGTCTTCACCTCGGCCGCGGGCCTGCTCGACGGAGCCAGGGAAGCGGCGAAAGTAGTCGCGGCCGGCCGGAGCTTCCTCGACGGTATCGATTTCTCCATGCACGCCTGCGTGGAAGGCCGCGGAGAGGGAGACGTGACCTCGGCCATGCGTGAGGTCGTGGAAATCTGCAGGCGCCATGAAGCGAGGGAGGTTGCCGACACCATCCCCAAGGTCCTGCGCGGCGACCCCTTCGTTACCATGTCGAGTTCCATCGGCCCGCAGGGCGAGCGATGGGCTCCGGTGCACGGGGTGGTTGCACTCTCGGACGCCGTGGGCACCTGGTCCTCCGTGCGCGCCCTCTTCGACTCGCACCGGGAGGCGCTGGATCGCCACGGAGTGGTGATCGGGGTGCTCACCGCCATCGCGGGACCCACCGCTCTGGTCATCGAACCGGTCTTCTACTGGCCGGGACCACGAACGCCCTTTCACGAGCGCGTTCTCGATCGGGCGACTCTCGCCCGTTTCACGGATTTCCCCGACCATCCCGAAGCCGCGGCTCTCGTCGCCGATCTGCGGGGCCGACTCCTCGAACTCTTCCGCGAGCGTGGGGCCGCACACATGCAGATCGGCAAGGCCTATCCCTACCGTGCGGGCCGGCGCCCCGAAAGCTGGCAGCTGCTCGAGGCCCTCAAGGACGCTCTCGACCCCCAGCGCCTGATGAACCCCGGGGCTTTGGGACTCAGGTAGTCCGTGAGGGCCGGCTCACGCTGCCGCCCGAAACCCGGGCCACCCGAAACTGACACGGCGAAGGCGCTGAAATGACGACGCTCCGGCCCCTGGTCCGAATGCTCCATCTCGCGGCCACCGTGCTGTTCGGTCTCTTCGCGACAGCGGCCGGGCTGTCGGGGAGCGCCCTCGTCTTCCGGCCGGAATTGGAGCGGGCCTTGTATGAGCCCCCCATTGTCCCGGGAGGGT
Source organism: Vicinamibacteria bacterium (assembly GCA_019694155.1). GTDB lineage: Bacteria > Acidobacteriota > Vicinamibacteria > Fen-336 > JAGNNV01 > JAGNNV01. The sequence goes on from JAIBCN010000193.1 coordinate 78,762, forward strand.
CCACCCAACCTATGGAGGTTTTGCGCGTCCGCGCCATGGCCGTGGAGCCCGGGCGCCGGATCTCGATGGTGGTCCTTCCCGACGGCATCACCCGACCCGTGCAGTTCATTCTTCAGAAGCGCGACGCACGCACCCTCAAGGAAGCCGACCAACTGGTGATCTACGTCAATCCCTACTCGGGCGCCATCGAGGGAACGCACCGGCGCGAGGGCAGTTTTCTGGGGCGTCTTCGCGACCTCCACTTCGCCTTCTTTGCCGGCCCTCCCGGACTGACCTTCAACGGATACGTGGCGCTCGCCCTCGTGTTCCTGGCGGCGAGCGGCTTCGTCCTGTGGATTCAGGCCTCACCGGCACGTCAGCGCTTCCGGCTTTCCCTCCGTGGCAACGCCAGGAGCATCGTCTGGAACCTGCATCGTCAGGCCGGAGCGGCTTCCTTCCCGCTTCTGATCGTGATCGGCCTTACCGGCGCCTACTACCCGTTCCGCGCTTCGTACCTCGCGGTCATTCAGGCGACGACCGGCGCCGTACCGCCGCGCGGGTCGCCCCCCGTCCCTTCGGCCGCACCCTTCGTCCGCCCAGCCTCGCTCGACGCGATCGCGTCGGCAGCCCGCGCTGCCTTTCCCGAGGCCCGCCTTGCCGTGCTTCGCATCCCCGCTCGGGACAACACGGCCTGGGCCGCCACCTTTCATCGGCCCGGAGACTCCGGCGACAGCACGGACAGCGGGCCCACCCTTCACATGGACCCGTTCACGCTGTCCGTCCTCCGCCTGGATGACAGCGGGGCCATGCCCCTGGGCGCGCGCCTGGCGCGATGGATGGAGCCCGTTCACTATGGGAAGTTCGGCGGCCTCGCGAGCCGCCTGGCCTGGCTCGCTCTCGGCCTCCTGCCGCTCGGGTTCGCGCTGAGCGGCGCCTGGATGTGGTGGAACCGGACCCGTGCGGCGCCGCGGTCCTCCTCTTGACACCTCGACGGAGTTGTCCTACGCTCCCGCCACTGTCACATTGTTATATCTTTAGGACAATGTAACAAGTAGGAAGGGCGTCGCGGGAAGCCCGCTTCCCTCCCGCCCGGGTTCAACAGGTCCGCTATGAAAGAGGTCTCCATGCTCAGACTCTTCTCCCTGCATCGTTCCCTCGCGGCCGCCGCGCTCCTGGGACTCCTCGCCGGCCCCGCCCATGCGCAGAACATCGGCAAGACCACCGGCAGCATCCGTGGAACGGTGAAGGACGCCACGGGCGGCGTGCTCCCCGGCGCCACCATCACGGTGACGAGCCCCAGCCTGGTGGGAGCCCGCACGGTGGTCACGGACTCCGCGGGGTCCTATGACGTTCCCGGCCTCGCCATCGGCATCTACAAGGTGGAGGCCACCCTCGCCGGATTCACGCCAACCGCCGTGCAGGGGCTGGACCTCAAAGCGGGACAGACGCTGAAGGCCGACATCAGCATGCGAACCGGCAATCTGGCGGAGACGGTGACCGTGGAAGGAAGCGCCATCATCGACGTGGTCTCGGTGGAGCAGCAGAACAACATTTCCGCGGAGACCTTCGCCGCCCTTCCCAAGGGGCGATCGTGGGATTCGCTGGTCGAGATCGCTCCGTCCGTGAACACGGAAGACGTCAATCGGACGAAGGGACTCTCCTTCCAGGGCGCCTCCGTTCACGAGAACGTCTACATCATCGATGGAGTCGACTCCACGGAGACGACCTCGGCCGCGCAGGGCCAGGACATGGTCTTCGAGTTCCTCGACAACATCCAGGTCAAGTCCGGTTTCCTCGGGGCGGAGTACGGTGGGGCCCTCGGCGGTGTCGTCAACATGCAGACGAAGTCCGGGTCCAACACGTTCAAGGGCGGTCTGAGCTTCCAGTACTCGGGTTCGGCCCTGACCGCCGACCCACGGCGAAGGCTCCGCACCGTGCCGACGAACACGCTTCTTTCCGAGTACGTTCAGGATCCCGAGGACGACAGCCGGGTACTCGATTTCGGCGGCTTCATCGGAGGCCCGCTCAAGAAGGACAAGCTCTGGTTCTTCGCGGGCTTCATGCCGCAGAACACCGACACCAGCCGAACCGTGAACTACCTGAACCCTCCCGCCACGATCACCGTCGACAGCACGATCCGGCGTCCGTTCGGCTCCGCGAAGATCACGTGGCTCGCGGTCAAGGATCTGACGGTGAACCTCAGCTACCAGTACTCTCCTCGCAAGGAACTCGGGCGGCTGCCGAGCTACGACCTGACCGACGATCGCGCCAGCGACTTCAAGTCCCTGGGCTCCGAGCGAAACCGAAGCACGTACGCATTGAGCGCGGACTGGGTGGCGAGCCCCACCGTCTTCATCAATGCGTTCGCCGGCTACTACACCCAGCGTGGCGGATCCCTGGGCGTGCCGGTCGGCGACCGGTTCCGCTGCGTCACCTCCAACCTCTCCATCCCCGGGGTCCCCGCCGACCTCCAGTGCGCCGCCGGGTACCAGACGCTGCTCGACAACAACCCGACTCTCAAGGATGAAAACGACCGCATGAGCATGGGCGCGTCGGCGAATTTCAACTTCAAGGCCGCGGGCAGCCATTCGCTCAAGATCGGCGCCCAGTACGCGACCCCGGAGAGCACCACCGAGAATCTCCTCACGGGCGAGCGCGTCGACCTGCACTGGGGCCTCTCGCAGATCGGCATCCGCGGGCAGTACGGCTTCTGGCGCAACGTCAGCATCTCCAACAAGGGCTCAGCCCGGAGCAAGAACGCCGCGGCGTTCATCCAGGACCAGTGGACCAGAAACCGGCTGACGTTCAATCTCGGGCTCCGGCTGGAAAACGAGCACAACATCCCGCTGACCGCGCCCACCGACACCGTGAACCGGGACATTACCTTCAGCTGGGGCGAGAAGATCGCGCCCCGCCTCGGCGTCGCCTGGGACGTCAAAGGCGATTCCAGCTGGCGCCTCTACGCGAACGCCGGGTACTTCTACGACAATCTCAAGCAGACGGCCACTCAGCTCCTGTTCGGATCCCGAGTCTTCCGCTACGACTATTACCGGCTGGACACGCTGAACTGGCGGACGCTGGGCAAGGCCGCCGCGGCCGCCGCAGGCACGCCCTTCTTCGTCCTCGATTTCAGCGGGAGCCCGGTCTATGTCCCGCCCGACACCAAGCCCACACGCAGTGATGAGTTCGCGCTCGGCAGCGACTATCAGCTCGGAAAGAGCTGGGCGTTGTCGGTGCAGTACATCCACCGCGCCCTGCAGAACGCGATCGAGGACTTCACCGTCACCCCGATCACCGTGAACGGCCAGCGATACACCACGCTGATCGGCAACCCCGGGCGAGGCATCCTGCATCAGCCCTTCGCGGGCCTCCCCGTGCTGCCCGACTTCGAGCGCACTTACGACGGCGTCACCATCGAGGTCACCAGACGCATGGCCAACCACTGGACGATGAACGGCAGCTACACGCTCTCGCGGCTGTACGGCAACTACGAGGGGCTCGGCGACTCCGACGAGCAGGTCCTGGGCGGCGGCACTCCGAACGCCGGGCGCTACTGCACCACGCTCGAAAGCTGCTACAACGGAAAGGGCGAAGTGGACAAAGGCCGCCTCACCCTCGACCGTCCCCATCAGTTCAAGCTGACCGGGTCTTACGCCTTCGATTCCGGCCTCAGCCTTGGCGCCTTCTTCCGAGCCTCGAGCGGCACGCCCATCACCCCGCAGCTCGGTGTGAACGCCGCGCCGACCACGCATCCCGAGGGACGCGGCAGCCGGGGCCGGACGCCCTTCATCACCCAGACCGACCTGTTCCTGCAGTACGGCCGGAAGATCGGAAAGAGCGTCACGGCCACGGCCTCCGTCAACGTCTCGAACGCCTTCGACCAGGACACCACGCGGAGCGTCTTCCCGGGCATACTGCTCGGATCCGCGGCGGTGGTGCCGGTTCCGGTGGCCCAGTACTTCGCGCCGGGCGGGTACGACTACAAGGCGGTGATCGCCGCGATTCCCGCCGCGAACAGGGACCCTCGCTTCATGCAGGCCCAGCTCTTCCAGGCGCCCCGGGCGATTCGCCTGGGCCTTCGCCTGGACTTCTAGCCCGCTCATGCTCGCGCTCGTCCTCGCGGCGGGGGTGTCCGCCCTTACCCAGCCACCGCTCGACCTGTCCCGGCCCGAAGGAGTCCTGGCCGCGAACCGCAAGATGCAATGCTCGCGCGAGGACGGCAAGCCGGTGGTCTTCTGGTGGAAGGGCGGCGTTTTCAGCCGCGTTCCCGGCGAGCGGGATCGCCAGCTCTTCAACGTCGAGGGGATGAACATCCGCCAGTGCGGCACGGTCAAGGACCCTCAGCGAGGAGAGGGCTACCGCCTCGTGTCGCGCGAGATCCTGCTCTATCTCGACCCGGAGACGGGAAAGCCGCTCAAAAAGTGGAAGAACCCGTGGACGGGAATCGAGAACGACGTCATCCATGTGGCCAACGACCCCGTGAACGGGCCACCGAACTTCCCCGTAGGCGCCGACGGCGCCCCCGTGAAGTGGCGCGGCAACATCATGAAGGGCCGGGTGTGGGTCTCGGGCGAAGCGCCGCTCTTCTACAAGAACCCGCTCGGCGGCGAGTACCAGGACTTTGTGGGCGGCGAGTATCACGCCATGGAGATGCTCACCATGTTCACCTACGAGAAGGATCTCCTTGACGCCTCAAAGAAGGAGAGCACGGACGTCACCATCGCGTGGTCGCGCACCTCGGACTGGCTGCCCTGGATGGAGATGGGCGACCGGGCGGGCATGCTGATCTTCACCACCGTGGGCAAGAGGCTCCTGCGGCCCGAAGATCTCTCCCCTTTGATGAAGGAAGAGATCGCCGCGAACTATCCCGCGTATGCGGCGCCCCCGCCGCTCGACGACGCCCGGCCGAACGAGACCAGCTGGACCTACTTCAAGAAGCGTATCGATGCGAAAAGAAAGGAGGGCGGCAAGTGAGAATGACCCACGCGAAACAGGCCGCCCTTCTGGCCGGACTGGCTTTGCTTCTCTCCGCTCCCGGTGTCGCGGCGCAGAAGAAGAAGGCGGCGCCCATCGCCAAACCGCGTCTCGATCCCAATCGACCCGAAGATGTCCTGGCCATGGAGCGCAAGGTGAGCTGCTCCACCGAAGACGGCAAGGAAGCGCTCTACTGGTGGAAGGGCAACGTCTACTCGCGAATCCCCGGCGAGAAGGACCGCCTGCTCTTCGGCGTCCACGGCCTCAACTTCCGCACGTGCCGGACGTACTCGGACCCCAAGCGCGGCCCGGGCTACCGCTCGGTGTCCCGGGAAATGCTGATCTACGTGGACAAGGACACGGGCAAGGTGCTCCGAAAGTGGAAGAACCCTTGGACTAATGAGGAGGTCGAGGTTCTGCACGTGGCGAACGACCCCGTCAACATGCGAGAGCCCACCTATGCCTATGCAGCGGACGGAACACCCCGAAAGTTCCGCGCCGAGGTGAAGGACGGCTGGGCGCTCGACGGTGGTGGCGCGGCGCGCCTGTTCTATACGAACCCGCTCGGGGGCGACTATCAGGAATACGTGGGCGGCACCTACCACGCGATGGAGTTCGGCACCGAAGCGGCGAGGATGGACGACCTCACCGACCCCGCGACGACGCAGGTGACGGATCGCGTCCTCACCTGGGTCCGAGTCTCGAAGTGGCTCCCCTGGATGAAGATGGGAAGCCGAAGCGGGGTGGTGGTCTTCAACACCGCGGGCCTTCGCCTGGACGGCTTCGAGGAGATGCCCGACGTGGTCAAGAACGAGATCCGAGCCAACTGGCCGGTCTGGCAATCGGCCCCCCCGCCCGACGATCCGCGACCGAGCATGACCAGCTGGGACCAGTTCAAACGCTGGAAGAGCGGGAAGAAGTAGCACGCTCGGGAAAAGGCCGGGCGGCCTCGGCTCTCCCCGCGGCATCGGCCCGGGCCGGTACACTTGGCACCTGACCATTAACTTTCGAGGAAACACCATGGCAGATGTCGCGCTCGGGCCGGAGTTCGAACTCCTGAAGAAGGATGTGGGCGAATGGGACGCCAGCATCACCGTCACGCCTTCCCCCGGGGCGGCTCCCCAGGAATCGAAGGGGCGGCTCGCCGGCCGCCTGATCTGCGGGGGCCGCTGGCTCATCACCGAGTTCAAGAACCACACCACCGGGTTCGAGGGCCACGGCGTGTACGGCTACAACGCGGCGGCGAAGCGCTTCGTCGGCACCTGGGTGGATGACATGCGTACGAACCTCTACGTTGGTGAGGGAACGTGGGACGCGGCCTCGCGAACCATGACCTACGTCTGGAGCGCCAGCCTGCCGAACGGCCAGGCCATGACCTGGAGAGAGACTTCCCACGCCGTCTCCGACAACGAACAGATATTCCGCGTCCTCTTCCCGGGCGCGGACGGCGCCGAATTCGAGATGATGCGCGCCGTCTATCGCCGCGCCTAAACCTTTTCCGATCGAGACCCGTCCAAGCTTTACCCCTGAAAGGAACCCCCACACCGCTATGAACACCCATCGAAGAGTCACGATTCCCCGGGCGGCCCTGGCCCTTACCCTGGCCCTCCCGCTCGCCGCTCTGGCTCAGGCTCCCGCTGCGGCCCCGGCTACCGCCGGGAAGGAGCTTCCGGTCCGGATCATCCCGAACCTCGGTGAAGCGGCCGAGTTCTACTTCTCGCCCGACAGCAAGAGCCTGATCGGCAACGCCAAGCGCGAAGGCGACACCACCCACCACGTCTACACCACCACCGTCGACGGCACGAAGATCGTGCGCATCAACGACAAGGGCGAGGACGCCTGCTCCTTCTACTTCCCCGACGGCAAGCGCCTCTTGTGGACCTCGACCCGCGACAACCTGGACATGCCAAAAGGCGGCTGGTCCGATCCCAAGGACTACCCGAAGGGCGCCGAGCTCTACGAGTCCGACCTCGAGGGCAAGAACATCAAGCGTCTCACCAACAACAAGGTCTACGACGCGGAGGCGGCGGTTTCGCCTGACGGCAAGTGGATCCTGTTCGGCCGCGACATCGACGGCAAGATGGACCTGTGGGTCATGAAGTCGGACGGAACCGGCGAAAAGCAGATCACCTTCACCGACGAATGGCAGGAGGGTGGCGCGCAGTTCATGCCGGACAGCAACACCATCCTCACCCGCGCCTGGCTGCGCAAGGACCAGGACCAGCGCATGATGCCCATGCAGATCTTCACCGTGAAGCGCGATGGGTCCGAGCGCAAGCAGATCACGAGCGAGGCCGGCACCAACTGGGCGCCCTTCCCCGCTCCCGACGGCAAGCATTTCGCCTTCGTGAAGATCCTCACCGACACGCCCCGGCCGAACTGGGAGATCTTCATGATGAACATCGAGACGGGAAAGCAGACCCGTCTCACCTACAACCCCGGGTTCGACGGCTTCCCCTCCATCTCCCCTGACGGCAAGTGGCTCGCCTTCTCCTCGGGCCGCGACGCCAAGCCCGGGGAGCGCACGCTCTACGAGTACGTCATGGACATCAGCTCGCTGGGCATCGTGCCGCTCAAGAAGTAGGCCTTCGTTCTACCCGCACCCCGGCCGCCCGCAAGGGCGGCCGTTTCCATTTCAGGCCTCGATCAGTTCCACCCGCTCGCCCGACGGGCCGCGCAGGACCGCCGCCCGCCGGCCCTCGTAGGGCCACGGGGCGAGGGGGGCGGCCGACGCTCCGCCAAAACCCGCCTGGGTCGCACGCGCGAGCACTTCATCGAGATCCCTCGCGCCCACGGTGAGCATGGAGTTCCCTGGCCGGAATTGTTCGTCCGCCACGCCTGGATCCTCGGGCACCTCGTGCTCGTGGATGTCGACCTCGATCAGGCCGTCGCCCTCGCCCTTGTAAACGAGCATCATGAACCCCCAGTCGTCCGGAAGGCCGATGATCCGGTTGACCGTGGGCTGGGTCAGGCGTCCGGCGAGCCTCAAGCCCATGCCGAGGGCCTTCTCGTAGAACGCCTCCACCGGGGGCCGCAGTCCGGTCGACATCGCGGCGTTGAACATGGGGCCCACCAGTGTCTCGCAGACGGGAAGAGTGCGGGGCGGCGGCACCTTGAGGTACTGGGTGAAGAAGAAACCGGCGCCGCCCGGCCCGCGCGTGGCGAAGCTCCGCGAGACCGCTCCCCCGCCCGCTCCCGAGAGATCGTAGGTATTGAGGTCGCTCACCACGCGAAAGGCGCTCGACCCCTTCAAGCGGGCGAAGAGCGCCTCGACGTCCCGGGTGAGCAGTTCGGCGTTGAAGAGACCTCTCTTGTGAAAAGTGCCGGTCTCGTCGTCCGCCGGGCCCTCGACGAGGCGGATGAACCCGCGAGGCACGCCGGGCGCCCCCAGCACGGCGTAGCGGGGATGAGCGGCCGCGGACACGCCCCAGGCCCGGGCGAGTTCGGGGCCCACCGCCCCGGCGTGCCGGATCTCGAAACCCAGCTCGTCGCGGAGGGCCGAAACGCCCGCATCGAATAATCTCAGCGACACGGTTTGCATCAGCACCTGTTGGATCACGATTCACTGCTCCAATCGGGACGTTCAATATTTCACCGCTTGTGCGGAGGGCCGCGCGGCGCTAGAGTGATTGTACTGTTGTCATAACAATCTGCACCCCCCTCAGGAGATGACCCAATGAAGATTCGAGCAATGGCCGTCGTGTTGGCGGCTCTCACGCTGGGAACGGCGCCCACGCTGTGGGCGGCTCCCGCCGATGGCTCCGGAAGCGTCACCGTGACCGTGAAGGACAACTACGGCGTCCTCCCCGGGACCGTGGTGCGCCTCGTCGGCAAGGACGGCCAGGCCGCGGGCCGCGCCAACGCCGACGCCTCCGGCACCGCCAAGTTCACGTCCCTCGCCGCCGGTGAATACACGGTGAAAGCGAGCCTCTCCGGCTTCGCCGACGCCGAGAAGGCCGGGATCACGGTGGGCTCCTCCGACGTCGCGGTCGAGCTCGTCATGTCGCTCACCCGCTTCTCGACGAACATCACGGTCACCACCGCGAACCGGCGTGAAGAACTCCTGATGAACACCGCGGAGCCGACCACGGTGATCGACCAGGTGCAGATCCTCGACACCGGGGCCCGCAACGCCAAGGACCTCCTCTCCGAGCAGCAGGGCTCGGGCGTGCAGGTGAACGTCGGCGGCGGCCAGGGCTACGTGTCGCTGAACGGCGTCTCCAACAAGGGCGTCCTGGTGATGATCGACGGACGCCGCTATCTCGGCCGCGACGCAAACGGCAACTTCAACCTCGAAGACCTCCCCATCACCGGCGTCGAGCGAGTGGAAGTGGTCAAGGGCGCGGGTTCGGCGATTTACGGCTCCGACGCCATGGGCGGGGTCATCAACTTCATCACGGCCAAGGGGAAGAACAACGGTTTCAAGAACACCCTGAACGTTTCCGGCGGCACCTACAAGGACTACCGCGGCGACGACAGTCTGACCTACCGCGCGGAAAAGGGCGGGTTCGCTCTCAACGGCGGGTACAGGACCTACGACGGCTTCGATCTCGAACCGGTGGTCTGCACCCTTTCCACCGGCGACCCCGCCACCTGCCCCCGGAGGCCGCCTAACCCCCAGACCATCGGTCAGCCGGAAAGCCAGTGGCAGACCTTTGGCGGCAACGCCGACTATCGCCTGTCCGACAAGCTCACTTTCAACTTCGTGGGCGACTACTCGAACCGCGACATGGACAAGTACTTCTTCTCCGGCGCCACCCAGCTCTCGACCACGGTCTACAACTCCCAGCGAAAGCTGCAGCGGTACAACCTGACGCCCGAACTCAACTTCACCCCGGGCAAGAACACCACGGTCAACCTCAGCTACCTCTACGGTCGCTACAACCGCGACGAGACGCAGCTCTATACCAACCGGCCTTCGAATCCGAAGGTGGTCGTGCCGCGTTGGACCGAGTCGAACGACGAGGTCAAGGCCCGCCTCCTCCAGGTGTGGCGCATGGCGGGGCGCGAGAATCCTTTCCAGGTCGGCTTTGAACACCGCAAGGAACAGCTTTCCCGTTCCGGCCTCAAGGGCTGCGTCACGGGTCAGGCGTGCCTGAAGGACCGCGATCTCAACGTGGTCTGGGCCCAGCAGGAAGTCGCCGTCACCAAGGACCTGAAGGTCACCGCCGGCTTCCGCTATGACGACTCCAGCGACTACGGCACCCAGACGAGCCCGAAGCTCGCCGGCGTCTACTCCCTCCCCAAGAACAACCGCCTGCGCGTCAGCTACGGCAAGGGCTTCCGCGCGCCGTACTTCGGTGAACTGCTCCTCGTGAGCCCCGGCTTCGAGGGCAATCCCGACCTCAAGCCCGAGAAGTCGGAGACCATCACCGGCGGCTGGGCGTACACCGGGCCGAAGTTCGAAGCCTCCGTCGACGTCTATAAGGCGAAGATCGAGAACGGGGTGAACTTCGGTTCGCTCCCCAACGGCAACTTCACCTACGTGAACGTCACCAAGTTCGATTCCAAGGGGACGAACGCCGCCTTCGCGGTCAACCTGCCCTACGGCTTCTCCCCCTCGGTCTCTTACACCTATACGAAGCGCGTGGACCCCAACGGAGTCGACATCGGCGGCTTCGCCAGGCACGCCGCGTTCGTGAAGCTCCTCTGGGCGAACCAGCGCTACGGCCTCCGGGCCAACATCCGCGGGAACCTGAGCGGCAAGGTGCCGCAGACCGTGGGCGCGACCTCTTACACCCCCGCCTACAACCTCTGGAGCGCGCAGGCGAGCAAGAAGGTCACCTCGAAGGGCAAGTACGCGTTCACCATCTACGCTCAGGTGAACAACATGTTCGACGTGAAGGACATCTACAATGTCAACGCTCAGGGCCAGCCCGTCACCACCGACGTGCTGCCCATCTGGACCGCGCCGCGCACGTACCTCGCGGGCATCACCATCGACATGGACTGGACTCGCTAGAAATTTCGAGGTCGCATCAATGAAACGTCTGATACTCGCCGCGGCGGTAGCCTGCCCGATCGCCGCCCTCGCCCAGGAGCCGTCGAACCTCCCCATCGGAGACCCTGCGCGAAAGGACAAGACGGTCGAAGTCGTCCTCGACGGCATCAACGATGCGGCCACCGGTGAGGTCATCACCCCGAAAGACCTCGCGCAGCGCCTGGCCGGCGTGCGCGTGGTCTTCGTGGGTGAAAGCCACACCTCAATCGAGTATCACAACGTGCAGCGGCGTCTCATCGAGGAGTTGACCGCCGCGGGGCGGAAGGTCTTCGTCGGCCTCGAGATGTACCCGTACACCGAGCAGGCCTGGCTGGACAAGTGGTCGGCGGGCGAACTCACCGAGGACGCCTTCGTGAAGGACTCGCGGTGGTACAAGAACTGGGGCTATCACTGGCTCTACTACCGCGACATCTTCACCTTCGCGCAGAAGAATAAGATCCGGATGTTCGGCGTCAACACGCCTCGAGAGGTCGTGGCGGCCGTTCGCAAGAAGGGCTTCGCGAACCTCACCCCCGAGGAGTCCGCGCGCATTCCGAGCAAGATCGACACGGACAGCGCCGAGCACAAGCGCCTTTTCAAGGCCTACTTCGCTCCCGAGGACTCACTCCACACCACGGGCATGACCGATGAACAGTTCAACGCCATGTACAACGCCCAGGCCACCTGGGATGCCACCATGGGCTACAACGCCGTCCAGGCGCTCCAGAAGCACGGCGACAAGGACACCATAATGGTGGTGCTCATCGGCTCCGGGCACGTCGCCTATGGTCTCGGCGCGGAGCGCCAGGCAAGGCTCTGGTTCGACGGAAAGATCGCTTCAGTCATTCCCATGATCGCGAAGAACGACAAAGGCGAGAAGCCGGCGGTGCGCGCCTCCTACGCGAACTTCATCTGGGGCGTCGCGAACGAGAAGGACACCCTCTTCCCCACCCTCGGCTTCTCCACCGGCCAGAAGAAGGAGAACCTCTATCCCATCATCGCCGTGCAGCCGGGCACGATAGCCGCGGAAGCCGGCTTCAAGGTGGGCGACAGCCTGGTCTCCATGGACGGCGTCGCTCTCACCGACACCGAGGTGCTGAACCGCCTGATGGCGGACAAGCGCTGGGCCGATTCCGCCGAGTTCAAAGTGAAGCGCGGCACGGAAGACGTCACTTTGAAGACCTTCTTCCGCCGCAAGCCGTAGCGCCACAAAGACTCTCTCACACGCCGTACCTCCTCCTCAGGAAGGCAAACGAATGCGCGCCACTTCCCTTTTGATCGCGGCGCTCGTCGCCGCCCCTCACATCAGTTCGGCGCAGGCTCCGGCTCCCCCCGCGGCGGCGCCCAAACGGGTCCGTCACACCATGCAGGTGACGCTGGATCCGAAGACGCATCGGCTCACCGTGAGCGACGAGATCGCCCTGCCCGCGGGCGTCCCCGCCGAGTTCCTCCTGAACGGCAATCTGCGGCTCACCAGGTCCGAGCCCGCGGTGGCCGAGGTGCCGCTCGGAGAGACCGAGAAGTTCTTCGGCATCAACGCGGGCGAAGCGGGCTCTTCCGGCTTGAAGCTCAAGCGGTATCGCGCCGCCGGCACGCCCGCCTCGGTGAAGGTCGCCTACGAGGGCGTCTTCGACTTCGGCCTCGCCGATCAGAAGGAGGAGTACACACGGGGCTTCCGCGAGACTTCCGGCCTGCTGAACGACAAGGGCGTGTATCTGGCAGGCAGCGGCTTCTGGTACCCCTACCTCAATCGCGAACTGATCGACTTCAACCTCGACATCAGTCAGCCCGAAGACTGGCACGCCATCAGCCAGGGCAACGGAACCTCCCGCGGCGCCGATGGCCGCGCGAAGTGGGACTCGCACGGTCCCATGGACGAGATCTACATCGTGGGCGGTCCGCTGCGCGTGTACCGCGATTCCGCGGGCGCGGTCGAAACCCTCGCCTACATCCACGACAAGGACGACGCCCTCGCCGCGAAGTACCTCGAGGCCACCGCTCAGTACATCGAGATGTATCGCGGTCTCCTCGGCCCGTACCCGTACGGCAAGTTCGCCCTCGTCGAGAACTTCTGGGAGACGGGCTACGGCATGCCGAGCTTCACTCTCCTCGGCCCGCAGATCATCCGCTTTCCCTTCATCCTCACTTCGTCCTACCCGCACGAAATCCTCCACAACTGGTGGGGCAATTCCGTCTTCGTGGACTACGAGACGGGCAACTGGTGCGAAGGCCTCACCTCGTACCTCGCCGATCACCTGATCCAGGAGCAGCGCGGCAAGGGCGCCGAGTACCGGCAGTCCACCCTCCAGAAGTACCGCGATTTCGTGAAGGAAGGGCGCGACTTCCCCCTTACCGAATTCCGCTCACGTCACTCCGCGGCCACCGAGGCCGTCGGCTACGGCCGGACCATGATGGGCTTCCACATGCTGCGCCGCGAGATCGGCGACGACAACTTCCGCAAGCTGGTCCAGCGCTTCTATCGCGAGTACCGCGAGAAGCGCGCCTCCTTCCGCGACGTGCAGAAGGTCGCGGAGGCGGTGTCGGGCAAGGACCTGAAGCGCTTCTTCGACGACTGGATCACCCGGCCCGGCGCCTCCACGCTCGCCGCGGCCTCTCCGTCGGTGCGCAAGACGGCGACGGGCTTCGAACTCACCGGCACGCTTCAGCAGACCCAGGGCGGAGCCCCTTTCCTTCTCCAGGTGCCCCTCGTGATCCGTACCACGAAGGGAACCCAGACCCAGGTCGTGCGGCTGGAAGGCGCGAGCGCCTCCTTCGCTTTCAGCTTCCCCGCGGACAGCGAGCCTCTCGCCCTCGACCTCGATCCGGAGTTCGACACCTTCCGCAAGCTCGACCCGCGAGAGACGCCGCCTTCCATCGGCCAGATCTTCGGCGAGCCCCATATCCTCGCCGTCCTTCCATCGAAGGCTCCCGCCGACCGCCAGAAGGCCTACCGCGACCTGGTCGAGGGCTGGCGTAGCGACAATCACGTCGTCGACGTCAAACTCGACAGCGAGATCACGGCGCTACCGAAGGATCGCGCGGTCTGGCTCATGGGCCGGGACAACAAGTTCGCTCCCGCGATCTTCGGCAAGGTCCTCAAGGACGGCGCTACCGAGATCAGGATCGACGGCGAGTCGATGCCTCTTGGCGGCCACTCCGTCATCCTCACCGAGCGACATCCCGAGAACATGGAGAAGGCGATCGGCTGGATCTTTGGCGATCCGCTCTCCTCCATGCCCGGCCTCGGCCGCAAGCTCCCCCACTACGGCAAGTACTCGTACCTCGGCTTCGACGGCGAGGAGCCGGTGAACGTCCTCAAGGGTCAGTGGTCGCCCTCCGATTCACCCCTCCACGTCGATCTTCGTCCAGCCGCGGCGCGCTCCGCCGCGATTCCCCCCATGGCCCTCAAGGCCCGCGCCGCCCTCGCCGACCTGCCGCCCGTCTTCTCGCAGAAGGCCCTCCTGGAGCACGTGGAGTTCCTGGCCTCGCCGAAGCTCGAAGGACGCGGCCTCGGCAGCGAAGGGATCGCGTCCGCGGCCCGCTACATCGCCGATCGTTTCCAGAAGATGGGCCTCGAACCCGGGGGCGACAACGGCGGCTACTTCCAGAAGTTCACGGTCGAGAAGGGCCCGAACGGCGGGCCCGTCGAGACCATGAACGTGATCGGCGTGATGCGCGGTTCGAAGCCCGAATGGAAGAACCAGTCGGCCATCCTCTCCGCCCACTACGATCACCTTGGCCTCGGCTGGCCGGACAGCCACAAGGCGGATGAAGGCAAACCGCATCCCGGCGCCGACGACAATGCTAGCGGGGTCTCCGTCATGCTCGAACTCGCCAAGGCCCTCAAGGCCTCGGGGCAGCCCTCCCGAACCCTTATGTTCATCGCTTTCTCCGCCGAGGAGGCGGGGCTCAAGGGCTCCGCGTACTACGTGGAGCACCCGAAGATGCCCCTCGACCAGGTCATCGGTGTGATCAATCTCGACACCGTGGGCCGCCTCGGCAACGACAAGATCTCCGTTCTCGGCACGGGCACCGCGTCGGAATGGCAGCACATCTTCCGAGGCGCGGGCTTCGTGACCGGGGTTGAGAACCGGCTCATCCCGGAATCGATGCAGTCCTCCGACCAGATGAGCTTCATCCGGAAGAACGTGCCCGCGATCCAGCTCTTCACCACTGTGAACGCGGACTACCACCGCGCCTCCGATACGCCCGACAAGATCGACGCCGCCGGCCTGGTCAAGGTGGCGTCTTTCGCGCGCGAGGGCATCGCCTATCTCGCGGAGCGCGAGACGCCCCTCACCAACACCATTCCGAAGCCGGGGGCTCCCGGTGCGCCCGCCGCCGCTCCTGCCGCGGCCCCGAGCGGCGATCAGGCTCAGGGTCGGCGCGTGAGCTTCGGCAGCGTTCCCGACTTCGCCTTCACCGGCCCCGGCGTCCGGGTGGGCGGCGTGGTGGCGGGGTCGCCTGCGGAGAAGGGCGGCCTCAAGGAAGGCGACGTGATGATGAAGCTCGACGCAGTGGAGATGGCGAGCCTGCAGACCTTCTCGGACTTCCTCAAGACCGCGAAGGCCGGCCAGACCGTGAGCGTGCAGATCGTGCGCGAGGGCAAGCCGGTCACCCTGAGCGTCACCCTGGTCGAGCGCTGATCGCGGCCCTACAGCCCCAATTCGTCGATGGGTAGGGGCCGCCCGAGCAGGAATCCCTGCGCGATGTCGCAGCCCGCGACGGACAGGAAGTCCCTCTGCGCCTCGGTCTCGACCCCCTCGGCGACGGCCAGGAGGTTGAGTCCGTGGGCCATGCCCATGATGCCGAGGACGATCGCGGAGTCCGCGGGGCTCTCCCCCACGCCGGCGATGAACGACTTGTCGATCTTCACCATGTCCACGGAGAGGCGCCGCAGGTAGGACAAGGAGGCGTAGCCGGTGCCGAAATCGTCGACCGCGATGCGAACGCCCATCCGCCGGAGTTCGAAGAGCACGGAGACGATGCTTTCGTCGTCCGCGATGGTGGCGCTTTCCGTGAGCTCCAGTTCCAGACGGCCCGCCGGGAAGTCGTGGGCGGTAAGAAGCCTCGCCACCCGGGCCGGGAACTTCGCGTCGCGGAGCTGAATGGCGGACACGTTCACGGCAAGCCGCGCATGCCTCGGGAAACGCCGGGCGTCCATGAGAGCGCGGCCGAGGACCCAGTCTCCGATGGTCTCGATGAGCCGCGTTTCCTCCGCCAGCGGCACGAAGCTCGCGGGCGGCACGTCGCCCAGATCCTCGTCGTTCCAGCGCAGGAGGGCCTCGTAGCCGACGATTCGCGGCGTGCGCATGTCGTGCTGAGGCTGGTAGGCAAGGGAGAACTGCGACGTCTTGATGGCCTTGACCAGGGACTGCTCCATGGAAAGGCGCCTCTGCACCCGTTCGTTCATGGAGGGCGCGAACATCCGATAGGTGTTCCGGCCATGCTCCTTGGACTGATAGAGCGCGTTGTCGGCGTTCTTGAGCAGGGTCTCCGCGTCATCGCCGTCGGTCGGCCATGAGCTGACGCCGACGCTCGTGGTGACGCGCAGGGTGTGGCCCCCCACTTCCATCGGCTCGTTCATGCGCGCGATGAGCTTCTCCGCCACCCGCGCCGCCACTCCCCCGTCCTTGACCCGGCTCAGGAGAACCACGAACTCGTCCCCGCCGAAGCGAGCCACCGTGTCCTCCTCGCGCACGGTCGAACGGAAGCGCAGGGCCGCCTGCTTGAGAAGCAGATCGCCAATGGTGTGCCCCAGCGTGTCGTTGACCCGCTTCAGATGATCGAGATCGGCATACAAGACCGCGATCGGCTCATGGTGACGCCGGGCGCGGGCCAGGGCGAGATTGAGGCGATCCGCGAAAAGCACGCGGTTCGGGAGCCCGGTGAGCGGGTCGTGGTACGCCTGGAATTCGAGCTCGGCCTCGGCATTGACCCGAGCGGTGATGTCGGAGAAGAAATTCAGGGTCGCCGGCCGGCCGTCCCAAACGATCGAGACTCCGCTCAGATTCATGTGCCGCGTCTCGCCGCCCTTGCGCACGATGCGCAGCACGTAGGTGGAAGGAAGCGTCTCGCCCCGGAGTCGGCGCAGGTGGCGATCCACCACCATGGCCCGGTCGTCGGGATGGATCAGGTCCGTGAAAGGCAGGCTCCGGATCTCGTCCGGTTCGTAACCCGTGGCGTCGATCACCGCGCGGTTGAAGAAGACGATCCGCCCATCCTGGGCGACCCCGATGGGCTCCGTGGCGTTCTCGAAGAGCAGGCGGTAGCGCTCCTCGGAGCGCTCCAGCTCCGCCGCGTACCGGACCAGATCGGAGACGTCCGTCGCCGTGCCCGTGGTGCCGATGACTTCGCCCGTGGGAGAGAGCTCCACCACGGCGTTGAAGCTGAGATGAACGGGAGTGCCGTCGCGGCGCAGGTGGATGGTCCGGTAGTTGAACGCTTTGTATCCTTGTTTGATCCGCTCAAAGACCTCGAAATCCTGCCGCGCCTGCTCCTCGGTCATCAATTCCGAAAAAGGCCGGCCCATCATCTCCTCGGCCGAATAGCCGTAGATTCTGCGCGCCGCCGCGTCGTTGACGAAGGTGAAGCGGCCCTGAGCGTCCACCGACCAGATGAGGTCGTTCGACGTCTCCACCAGGCGTTTGTAGCGATCTGTATCGATGAGTTTTCGGGTCTTGGGCGGCATGATCGGCGCCGGTCGAAGCGCTACCCCGCAGCATACCTGCCCCGCCCTGCTCCGTCGCGGCAGCCGGATCTTCCTGCCGGCCTCTCCCGCACTCGCGCGCGCCGGGCATTCGGGGTGGCCGCCCGGAACCAGGATCGGGCCCGGTTCGCCCAGTTCGTGAACACAATCGGCTTCGGCGTGACCGCAGCCGGACAAATGGCCCCTTAATGTGCTCTTTGTGTTCCCTGGCCGCCCCGGTCCGCAGGCGGTGCGGCGCCGGCCACCGCGAACGATGCTAGGGGTAGATGCGGTAGAGCATGCGCGGGAAGGCGATGGTCTCGCGCAGGTGGTCGATGCCGCAGATCCAGGTCACGAACCGTTCGACTCCGAGACCGAATCCCGCATGGGGCATCGAGCCGTACTTTCGCAGATCGATGTACCAGCGGAACGCCTCCTCGGGCAGGCCATGATCGTGCAGGCGCTTGAGGAGCAGGTCGGGATCCGAGATGCGCTCGCCGCCGCCCACGATCTCGCCATAGCCCTCGGGGGCGAGGATGTCGGCGGAGAGGGAGTACTTCGGGTCTTTGGGATCCGGCTCCATGTAGAACGCCTTTATGGCGGACGGGAAGCGGTGGACGATGATGGGCTGGTCGAAGGACTCGGCGAGAACCGTCTCGTCGGTGCCGCCGAAATCGCTCCCCCACTCCGTCTTCGACCCCTTCTCGCGGATGATGCGGATGGCGTCGTCGTAGTGCACCCAGGGGAAGGGTGCTTTCACCTTCTCGAGCCGCGTCAGGTCGCGCCCGAGCCGCTCCAGTTCGGGCCGCTTGGTGGCGAGGACCCTCTGGATCGCGAAGCAGATCATGTTCTGCGCCACCTCGAAGGCGTCGGCCAGGTGCGCGAAGGCCATTTCGGGCTCGAGCATCCAGAACTCGGTGAGGTGGCGGCGAGTTTTCGACTTCTCCGCCCGGAAGGTGGGCCCGAAGCAGTAGACCTTGCCGTGGGCGGCGGCGTTCGCCTCGTTGTAGAGCTGGCCGCTCTGGGTCAGGTACGCGGTGCCCTCCTCGAAATACGGGACCCCGAAGAGCGTCGTCGTTCCCTCGCAGGCCGCGGGGGTGAAGATGGGCGTGTCGACGAGAGTGAAGCCCTGCTCGTCGAGGTAGTCGCGGAAGGCCTTGATCACGGCGTGTCGGATGCGGATGATCGCGTGCTGCTTCTCCGAGCGGAGCCACAGGTGCCGGTTCTCCATGAGGAACGCGGTGCCGTGGTCTTTGGGGGTGATCGGGAAGTCGTGAGTGGACTGAACGATGGTCACGTCCTTCACGTCCATCTCGAAGCCGCCGGGAGCCCGCTTGTCTTCCTTCACGAGGCCGGTGACTTCGAGCGAGGATTCCTGCCCGGCCTTGTCGAGCGATCCCCAGGCGTCTTCGCTCACCGCGGCCTTCGAGACCACGGCCTGCGCGTAACCGGTGCCGTCGCGGAGGATGAGGAACTGGAGCTTGCCGCTGCTTCGCTTGTTGTGGATCCAGCCGGACACCTTGACGACGGCGCCGACGTGGCTCTTGAAGTCCTGGATGCGGGCGTTGGCGGTCATTTCAATTCCTCGAGGTGGCGGCGCAGCACGGAGGCAAGAGAGGAAAGCTCGGGATGGCCGTCCAGGTTTCGCTTCACGTGGGCGAGTGTGCCGGGGATGTACGGAAGATAGACGGGATTGCGGCGGACCACGGCCATGTAGCCGAATGTGCCGAGGGCCTTGAGGTTCCGCTGGATGGACATGAGCTCGAATCGCTGCTGGAAGGTCTCGCGGGTCTCATCGGGCGCGCCCTTCTGGCGGAACTCCTCGGCGCGATCGCGCACGAACTCCTC
>JAIBCN010000152.1 GCA_019694155.1 Vicinamibacteria bacterium
CGATCTTCTCGGACAGTCCCTCCCGGGCAAGCTCCCACTCGCGGCCGGCCTTCGCCAGTCGCTCGACGTGCGCGGCCACGTCCCGCTCGAGCCGGTCAGCGCGCCGGCGCTGCTCATCGCGATCCTTCTCGGCCACGAGGAGCGCCTGCGCCACCACCTCGCCCTCGTTCCGGCTCGCGGACATGGCCCTCGCCGCTTCCGCGGCGGCGCCGGCAAGCTGGGCCGCGTGGGCGGTCTCGGCCTGGGCAGCAGCCGCTTCGAGGGCGGCGATCTTCTCGAGCATCGAAGTCCGCTCGACGTCCCATGCCCGGCTCCGAGCCTCCAGGTCCGCGCTCGAAGCCGCGGCCGTCTTCTGCTCCTGCGCCGCGCCCCGCCATTGGTCGCGGTCCTTCTCTGTCTCCGCGAGCTTCCTTCCGAGCGCCTCCTTCTCCGAGTGGAGCGACGCGCGGGCAGCCTCCACGGCCTCCATCTGCGTCCGCGCTTCTGTGCGCGCCGCCTCCGCCTTCGCGCGTTCGGCTTCGATCCGGGTGAGCTCGCCCGCCTGGCCGGCCACCTTCGCGCTCAGGGCCGCCGCTTCCTTCTCGTGCCGGTCGCCTCGCTGCTGCTGCTCGCTGAGCGCCCTCCTCAAAACCTCCCGTTCCTTTTCGGCCTCCGCCACCTTCTCGAGCGCCGCCTCGACCTCGGCCCGGGTCCGGGCCAGAGCCTGCTCGTTCGCGGCGCTTCGGGCCTGCTGCGCGGCTTCGGCCTGCCGGGAGCGGGCCGCCTCGGCCTGAACCCTGCGGGCCTCCTCCGAGAGGTCGGCTCGCGAGGCTTTCAGTTCGGCGGCGAGTCCTTCTTCGCGCTTCCTGAGGGCCGCGACCTCGGCCTCGAACGCGTCCGCACGCTTACGCAGCTCGGCGATCTCCGCCCGCCCGGCCTCCTGCAGCCGCGCGGCGTCGGCGGCCGTCCGATCGCGATCCCTCTCGAATACCGCGACCTTCGCAATGAGCGCGTCGCGCTCCGATTCCGCGGCCGACGCCCGGCTCGACAGAGCGGCCCGAGCTTCCGACCATTCCCGCAGCCGGGTCGCCTCGCGGGCCGTAAGCGTGGCGATGTCCTTCTCGAGCCGGTTCGCGCGCTGCCCCTCTTCGTCGAGTGCGGCGCGTTGCGCCGCCGTCTCCCTGGCCGCATCCTTGAGGGCGTCCCCCAGTTCCGCATCGAGGCTCGCGAGCTTCGCGGCAAGCGCGTCCTTCTCAGCCCGCATCGCGGTGAAGGCCTGTTCGAGCCGGGCCTTCTCCTTGTGCGCCTCGTCCCGGGCCTTTTCCGCGGCCGCGGCCGCCCCTTCAACCTTCGCGACCCTGCCCTCGAGTTCGAGTCGAGCCGCCTTCCAGGACGCGGCCTGGGCGGCCTCCCGATCCACGGCCTCGGCAGCGGCCTTCTCGAACTGCGCCACGCGTTCCTTGAGCTCGACGAGGAGTCCGCGTTCCGCCTGATCCCGGCGCCCCGCGTCCTGCACCGCAAGGTCGCGCTCGCGCTCCGCTCGCAGGAGCCTCTGGTTGAGGGCCTCTTTCTCCGCCCGCGCCGCGGCCAGGACCTCTTCGAATTCAGTCTTGAACCGCAGCTGATCGGCGCGGGCCCGGCTCAGGATCTCCGCGTCTTTCGCGGCCTCCGCTTCCGATTCCTCGAAGAGCCTCTCCCAATTGTCGATGGTTCTCTGCAGCTCGTCGATCTTCTTCCGGCTATCCTCGAGGGCAAGGGAATCGCGCTCCGACGACGACGCCACGGCCTGCCGCGCGGCCTCGCGGGCGGCCTCATCAATCCGCGACGTCCACTCGAAGGACCGGGTGGCGGGGGCCCTCTCGCCATCGAGCGCGATCAACTGATCCACGAGCTTCGCCAGGACCGTCTCATCGTAGGCAAGACCGCGCGGGGAGGCGTCGAAGATGTAGTCCCGCGCCCCGGGAGCGGGCAGGCAAAGCTCGCTGACCCGCGCGCCGAGCGCGGCATCGCCCGTCAGCAGAGCGGCAAGGCGCGCTCCCGCAAACGCCTCCTCCGCGTCGAGGTCGACGATGGTGAAGGTGGCGGGAAACGGGCTCCATTGCGCGAGCGCGAAGAGGCTTCCCAGGCACAGCTCGATGGTAGGGACGCCGTGGGCCGAGCAGCGGGCGAGCCAGTCGGTGGGAGACAGCTTTCCGTCCCGATGAGTGGCCACCGCCCACACCTGTTCAGGGCTCAGGCCCTCGGTTCGGAGCACGGCCCTGAGCGCGTCGTCGATGTCCTGAGGAGAGATGGTGGCGGTGGTCGCGCCGAGGACGAGGCCGATGTTCAGGATGAAAGGGGGAGCGTTCTCCGGGACGAGGAGGCGCCGGGGCCGTCCCCTCCCCGTTATCAGGGCCGCCAGGAGGGCCACGCTGGGTGACGGCATCCAGGCGCACGATTCGCGATCGAGGAAGGACGCGAACCGTCTGGCCGATGGGGGTTGCTGCGAATCAGTCAAGGAGCCTGCCTTTGGGCGATTCGGACAGACCGTGCGGGAATTGCATGGGGCGC
Source organism: Vicinamibacteria bacterium (assembly GCA_019694155.1). Taxonomy (GTDB): domain Bacteria; phylum Acidobacteriota; class Vicinamibacteria; order Fen-336; family JAGNNV01; genus JAGNNV01. The sequence goes on from JAIBCN010000152.1 coordinate 2,530, forward strand.
GACCGGAGGGGCAGCATACTGCGGGCGCGGTGCTACGATCGCGGGCGGGATGCGCAGGCAGGGTCAGGTCCGATTTTTCCTTGGCGTGATCCTCGTTTCGTTCGGGTCGGCGGCTTTTTCGCTCGCCCTGCGCGCCTCTCTCTCCGCGGTGGCCCGTCTCGTCGCGGACGCCTCCGACATCGTGGCCGCCATGCACACGCTGCCCCTGGCTGCGCGCATCGCCCTCCCGGCCTTCGGAGGCCTCCTCGCCGGCCTCACCGCGATTCTGGCCGCGCGGGGACAGGGCAGCCAGGGAGTGGCCGATGTGATGGAGGCCATCATCCTCGGCCGGGTGCGTCTCTCCATGCGCGTGACGCTCCTGAAATCTCTCGGCTCCTGGTTCGCCATCGCCACCGGGGGATCGGTCGGGCGCGAGGGTCCCCTCATCCAGTTCGGCGGCGCGTTTGGCAGCTTCGCGGGAGACCGCCTCGGCCTCGACCCTCAGTCGATGAAGCTCCTCATCGCGGCGGGTGCGGCCGCCGGGTTCGCGGCCGCCTACAACACGCCGCTTGCCGCCATCCTCTTCGTCCTCGAGGTGGTGACCGGTGTCTTCGTGATCGATGCCATCGTGCCCTCGCTCATCGCGGCCGCCATCGCCACGGCACTCACCCGCGTGGTGGCGGGGGACGCGCCGCTCTACGGTCACCGCACCTTCGCCCTGTCCGCGCCCCCCGATCTGCTGGCGTACGCGCTGCTCGGCGTGGTCTGCGCCTTCGCCGCGCGCGGCTTCATGCGGCTTCTGTCCGCGGGCGAGGACCTCTTCCATCGCCCGTCCCTTCCCCTGCCGGGGCGGGCCGCGGTCGGAGGCCTGATCACCGGTCTCGTGGTGGCCTTCGTTCCCGAGGTCGCAGGCAACGGCTACGAGCCCCTCAAGGCGGTGCTCGACGGCCGCTTCGCCGCGGGTTTCCTCGTGCTTCTCTTCGCGGCCAAGGCGTTCGCGACCACGTCGAGCGTCGCCTCCGGAAGCCCGGGCGGCGTCTTCACGCCCTCCATGCTCATGGGCGGCTGCGTGGGGTCGCTCTTCGGGCAGGGCCTCACCCACCTGCTCGGCGCCTCGGTGGGAAGCATCGGCAGCTATGCGCTCGTGGGCATGGCCGCGGCGGTGGCGGCCTCGACCCATGCCCCGCTCATGGCCGCGGTGCTGGCCTTCGAGGTCTCGGGCGACTACGCGGTGGTGCTTCCCCTCGCGGTGGCGACAGCAGTCGCGGCCGCGGTCTCCCGCGCCATGAACGCGGAATCGATCTACACCGCGGAGCTGAAGGAAAAGGGCGTCGAGTGGGACGTGACTCTCGAGGGCGGCCGCCGGGTGCGCCGGACGGAGCACGAGAGCTAGTCCTACTGACGCGTGAAGTTGACGGTCACGGTCACCCTCAGTGGCACCGCGACCCCATCCTGGAAGGTCGGCGCGTACCGCCAGCCGGATACCGCATCGATCGCCGCGAGGTCGAGAACGGCGTCCACGCTTCGCAGCACCCTGATCGAAGAAACGCATCCGGACTTCCTCACCACGATATCGAGGATGACGATGCCCTGCGCGCTCCGCTCGGCGGCGCTCGCCGGGTAGACGGGTCGTACCGTCTTGACCTTCTTCGGGTCCGGGATCTTCCAGCCCGCCCGCAGGGCTTCGCGAGCGCCCTCGGAAGCGGTTGGGTCCGCGACGCACGCCAGGAATTCAGGCCGCTCGGGAAGGATGGAAACGACCCGCGAATCGCCCTCGGAGGACAGCGCGTTGAGGCCCAGAATACGCGCGGCCTCGCCGCAACCCTTCGCGGAGAAGGCCGTCTTGAGAGGGGTCGCCGTCTTCGCCCGGCCCCCCGTCTGATATGCAATCTCGACGCCGTCGAAGAACCCAATCTGGCCCTGGCATCCCGTCGCCTCGATGACGGCGCCCACGAATCCGCGGGGATAGCCGCCGAAGGTCCTGACCACAGGCGCGCCGGCCGTGAATCCTCCTTCCGGGGCCAAGGGCCCAGGACGGAACTTCCGGTCACGGGCGTCGCTGATTTCGCGGGATTCACCGCCGATCGTACGCACGAGCAGCTCTCGCTCGTCCGGGCTGAGGCCGCGAATCGAATCGCGCGCCGAGCGATAACGGCCGAGGGCTCGCTCACGGGCGCCGGCGTCGCCGCTCAGGGCCGCGGCCAGGCCCGCCATCGGTTCGGTTGTGCCCTTACCCAGTGACGCTTCGTAGAGGTGGAGGGCCAGTCGTTCGTCGAGACCTTCCGCGGCCTTGGGGGCGAAGGGATCGATCTTGGGTGGAACGCCTCGATTCGCGAGGAGAAAGTACGCCGCGGTACGCGCGGTGGATGAAGGCGCGCCGAGCGCGGCGAGGGCCACTGCGGACTCGACCCCGGCCCGGGGCTCGGTCAGCAGCGCCTCGAAGAGGTGCTGTTCAAGGTCGCGAAGGGCGAAGCTCGCCAGGAGATTCCCCAGTCCTTCATGCAGCCCGTCCTGGATTCCCTCGACCACCGCCGCGGGCGCCTCGTCGAAGTGCCCGCGAGCATCGGTCCACAACGGAACGATCCTCGATCCACGACCGGCGATGAGCCCCCGGGCCACGGCAGAGCGCAGCGCCGGAAGAGCGAGCGCCGCCTTCAAGGCGGCGTCCGACTCGGAGGAAGAGTCGAGGTCGGCGAGCGCCCAGGCCAGCTCGCGCGCGGCCTCGGGATCGGGCTCTCGCCCGAGCGCCGTGCGCAGATCCGGAAGAAGGGCGGTCGCCGCCGTGGTATGAGCGACCCTCGCCGCGGCCGCACGGACACTGGCGTCTTCGTCCGCCAGTCCGCTGCGCAGCCGGGCCGGCACCTCCGCCACCGTGGCACCGAGTGTGAGGCGGGCGATCGCCGCGATCCTCGCGTTGACGCCCAGAGCGGTTTCCTCGCCGTTCGCCGCCCCGGATCCGACCGCAACTGCCAGAAGAAGTACCGCCCGTCGAGCCATGTCGCCTCCCACAAGAACCATCGTTCAGTCTATTGGAGGCCGGGAGACATGCAACGGGCGAGCGGCCCACCCGGGCTCAGCGACGAACCGCCGACGGAGCCGGGGCAACCTCCGCGTCCATCAACACGAACGTCCGCGGGTCGAGGGTCAACCCCCTGGGCGCGCGGTCGAGCGGAATGCTCAGGCTGTCCTTCCGATTCCGCACCTCGATCTTCGCGGTGCGCGAAACGACCTCCCCCGCCACCTCGAGACCGACCTCGATGGGCATGCGGAGCGGCGCGCCTGGTTGAAGCTGCTCGACATCGATTCGGACAACCTTCGCCGCTTCGTCGTAGCTCCACTGCGCCCGAACCTTCAGGAAGCCCCCCCGGGTGAGCCACTGATCGAAGAACCAGCCGAGGTCCTTCCCCGACGCCTCCTCCATGACGCGCCGGAAATCAACCGTCGCCGCGTTTCCGTCGCGGTACTCCTTGTAGTACTCGCGAATCCCCGACCAGAACGCCGCATCGCCGATGAGGCCGCGGAGCATGTGGAGCGTCCACCCGCCCTTCTTGTACGTCCCCGCGCTCGAAAGCACCTGGCTCATGTCCGCGAGGTTGTCGTGGATGATGCGGTAGTTCGGATTCTTAGCGTCGAATTCGCGGATCGCGTCGCGGTCGGCACGCAGGCCGGCTATGAACTCGTCGCGCCCGTACGCGTGCTCGACGAACAGGTGCGTGAAGTAGGTGGCGAATCCCTCGGAGAGCCACACATGGTCCCAGTCGTTCTCGGTCACCGCGTTCCCGAACCACTGGTGGGCGGTCTCGTGGATGATCACGTTGCGCCAGCGCGTGCTCGAAGGATCGTTCACGGAATCGTCGCCGTAGAAGATCGACGTCGCCGACTCCATGCCGCCGCGGACGCCGTTCGCCTGCACGTTGGCGAGCCGCTCGAAGGAATACGGGCCGACCTTGTCGGAAAGGAAGTCGAGAACCGCGGGTGTGGGATTCGCGAAGACCGCGAAGCCATTGTCGCGATCCTGCCGATAAACCCAGGTCTCGATGGGAAGGCCGCGCCAGACGGCCCGGTGGTCGACCGCGAAGCGTGCGGCGCCGAGCACATTGAGCCACGTCGCGATCGGAACGGAATTGCGCCAGTGGGTCAGGCGGCGGTCTCCGTCGAGATCGATCTCTTCCACCCGGAGCCCGTTCGATACGACTTGATAGTGGGCCGGCGCGGTCACGAACATCTCCGTCGTCGCCTTGTCGTAGGGATGATCGAGCGTGGGGAGCCACTGGCGGGCCTTGATCGGCCAGTTGTCGCTGAAGAAGGTCCGCTCGCCATGCTTGTTGGGCGCGATCAGCAGTCCGGTCGCGGGAATGCCGTGGTAGCGGACCGCGAACGTTCTCGTCTCACCGGCGCGGCCGGCCGGGTCGAGACGCAGGGTGAGCCGATCGTTCGCGTGCTCGAAAGTCACGGCCTTCCCCGCCTCGGTCACGGCACTCACGGTCATGCCGCGATTCTGCGCCTCGGCCTTCGGCTGAACGAGATCGAGCGTCAGCGTGTTGACGCCGTCCTTGGCCACGCGCAGTGTGATCTTGGCCTCGCCCTCGATGGAGTCCGTCTCGTCGCTGAGGGTGAGGTGGAAGGCGTAGTGGAGTATGTCGACGCCGGGCTGACGCGGATAGGTGTCCGCGCGAGCCACTCCCGCGAGCACGAGAAGGCCGCAGGAAAGGCCCGCCATCGGGAATCTTCGAATCTTCATGACCAAAGCGTACATGGGGCGAAGCCCGGCGCGGGGATCGTTAGACTCCCTGCATGACCTCCTGCTTCACCCGACTTCGCTCGACTCTCGCCTTCGTTCTGCTGCCCGCCCTGCTTGCCGCCCAGGAGGCCGAGGACCGGACGCTCCTCAACTGGAAGCAGATGCGCGCCATCATCGACGAGGCCTCGGGGGAGCGGGCCATGCACCACCTGCTGGAGCTCGTGCCCTATCAGCGCGTGCGGCCGCTCAGTGAATACAAGGCCGACGGGCACTTCCGCGAGAGCGAGGTGACGGCGCGTTTCGCGAAGGAATACGGCTATTCGACGGTCGAGATCGAGTCGTTCCCGGGCGGGGCCGCGCTCTACCAGCCGACCAGGGGCCAGCTCTGGATGACTTCACCGAAACCGAGGAAGCTCTTCGACATCTACGACACCCCCGTGGCCCTCGCCAACAACTCCGCGAACGGGGACATCACCGCCGACGTTGTGGACGTGGGCAACGGCGGACGCGCCGAGGACTACGCGGGCAAGGACGTGAAGGGGAAGATCGTTCTCGGCTTCGCGAGCACGAACGCGCTCCAGCGCTTCGCCGTGTTCGAGCGCGGCGCGGTCGGCGTGCTCTCCTACAGCCTGATGCGCGCGGACGATCAGCCCGACGAGTTCATCTCGTCGAGCGTCAGCGCGAGCGGGCCGGAAGGCGCCGCGGCGGGCTTCGGCTGGTCCATCTCGGCGCGGGCAGCGCGGGAGATGCAGGCGGCCCTTCTCTCCGGACAGAAGGTCACGCTCCGCTCGGTGATCGAGGCCCAGACCTTCCCCGGCCGGCAGGAAGTCATACACGCCACCATCGCAGGCGATGGAAGCACCGGGCAGGATGTCGTGGTCTCCGCCCACGTCTACGAGGGGCTCATCAAGCAGGGCGCCAATGACGACAACTCCGGCGCGGCCATGACCCTGGAGATGGGGCGCGCCTACATCGAGCTCGTGAAGCAGGGCCTGCTGCCGAAGCCGCGGCGCACCATCCACTTCCTCTGGGTCCAGGAGATCAGCGGCACCAACGCCTGGCTCAACGCGCACAAGGACATCGAGAAGCGGATCATCGCGGACCTCAACTACGACATGGAGGGCTTGCGCCTCACCATGAGCGGTGCGACCTGGCTGCTGATGCGGACACCCGACTCGTTCCCCTCGTTCCTGAACGATGTGGCCCAGAACTTCCTCGAGTACGTGGCCGAGATTGCGCGCGAGCGGGTGCGCTACCGCGCGAACGGCTACGCGCCCGTGGACCCCGTGGTGTCCGCGAACGGCAGCCGCGACGCCTTCTACATCAAGGTCGACAAGTACTACGGGGCTTCCGATCACGCGATCTACATGGCGCACGGCATCCCCGCGGTCATCTTCAACACGTGGCCCGACGTCTGGTACCACTCGAGCCAGGACACGCCGGACAAGCTCGACTCCACCATGTTCAAGCGCGCGGCGGTGGTGAGCGTCGGGGCCATGGCCGTGCTCGCGGGAGCCGACGACCCGATGGCCCTGCGCGTGGCCGCGGACTCACTGGGTCGCGGCGCCGAGCGGATGGCCGCGAACCAGCGCAAGGGCCTCGCCTACATCGCCGACATCACCGACGTTGGTCAGCTCCCCCAGGCCTACAAGGACGCGAAGGCCACGGTGCGGCACCAGGCGAACATCGAGAAGGCGGTGGTGAAGTCGAGCGCCGTCCTGTTCGCGAGTCCGGAGGTGGGTGCGAAGCAGCTTCTGGCCTTCGAGCCGCTCATCGAGGCTCGCGCGGCCGCGCTCACGAACGAAATCACGGCCGCCTTCAAGCTCGCGGCGGCGACATGGAACGCGCCCGCGGTGGAGCCTCTGCAGACGGACCTCGAGAAGCAGGCCTCGCGGCTGATCGTCGAGCGAGTCCCGCCGCCCCCGGGCGCCGCGGCCGGTGCGGGTGGCGGTTTCGGAGGCTTCGGAGGACCGCAGAACCGCGAGGTGGCGGCGGCGATGCAGAAGATCCCGCAGCACATGAGGTCGGAGATCAATCCACTGCTCGGCCGGAAAATGACCGCGCTCGAAATCCGCGACTTCCTCACCGGCGAGTTCGAGCCGGTGCCGCTCGAGGATGTGATGAACTACCTGCGCGCCGCGGAGAAGGCGGGCACGGTCAAGCTGACGGAGCGGCCCGACTCGGCGAAGCCGGGAGCGAAGGCGAAGAAGTCCTAGCAGGGTGCTGGAAGACTCAGTCTGTCATCCCGGCGAAAGCCGGAATCCACTCGAACACCAATGAATGGAAAGGGTGGATCCCGGCTTTCGCCGGGATGACGGCAACCCACCCGCTCTGTTTCCGCGCGCCCCTCACCCGATGACGTCGCGGTAGAGCCGCAGGAGGTTTCCGCCCATCACGCGCTCGGCGTCCCGCTCGCTGAGGCCTCGCTTGATGAGCCCGTCCCACACCACCTCCATGCGGCGCGGGCCGTTCAGTTCGTCGATGAAGTACGGAAGCTCCGAGTCATTGACCTGACTGCCCTCTTCCTTCTTGAGCTCCGCTATGTACTCGGGGGATAGCTGGATCACCCGGTGATCGCGATCGCTGCCGATGCAGACGTGCTCGATGCCCGCGACCTTGATCGCGTGAAAGATGTGGTCGAAGTAGGCGGGCAGGCAGTCCTTCTTCTTCGTGGTGAGGAACGGGCGCATCTGACAGATTCCAACCACGCCGCCGCGGTTCGCGAGCGCGCGCAGGTTCTCGTCCGTCGTGTTGCGCCGGTTCGCGTGGACCGCCATGCAGGCGGTGTGGGACACGTGGACCGGGGCCTTCGATGCCGCGATGGTCTCGGCCATGGTCTGCATGTTGGCGTGGGAGAGGTCGATCAGCATCCGCCGGGCGTTCATCCGTCCGATCAGTTCCCGGCCGAAGGGAGTGAGGCCGCCTTCCTCCCAGCATCCGACCCCCGCGTGGTTCTTCGTGTTGTAGGTGAGCTGGCAGGCCCGCAGCCCCAGCCGGTGGAACACATCCACGCGATCGAGGTCCCGGCCGAACTGCACGGTGTTCTGGTAGAGGTAGAAGACCGCCATCTTCCCCGCGCGCCGCGCCGCGTCCACGTCCTTCACCGTCGTGGCCTTCACGAAGAACTCCGGCTTCGAGGCGAGGTGCCGGTCGTACTGGAGCAGCGAGTCGAGGGCGAGTTCCAGCGCCTCGGCGCCTTCGGGCTTGGGATCGCAGAGGGTGATGGTGATCGAGTCCTTGCCGCTCGCGAGCATGTCGCGGATGAGCGCCGCCTCGTATTCGGGACGCAGCTCGCCCATGGCGTCCATCACCAGCCGATCCGCGCGAGGCGAAGCGGCGAGGGTCCCTGATCCGGCCAGGAGGCTCTTCGCGAGAACCGCGGAACCGCCAAGGCCGAGCACGAATGAGCGTCGATGCATGAACTCTCCTTGCCGGGAATTGTAGGTCGGCCGGGTTCTATGATGCGGACGCCGTGGATTTCACACCCTCTCCGCGATCGCAGGACTTCCTTTCCCGCGCGCGCTCCTTCATCGAGGAGTCCATCGCACCCATCGAAGAGAGCTACTTCACCGAACTCCTTTCGAAGAATCACGGTGCGGACTGGACGAAGTGGGAGGTCTCGCCGCTCATCGAGGATCTCAAGGCGAAGGCCCGCTCGGCGGGCCTTTGGAACCTGTTCCTCCCCGACAAGAAGCTCGGCGCCGGACTCTCGACCCTCGACTACGCTCCCATCGCGGAAGCGACCGGGCACAGCCTGCTCGCTCCCGAGATCTTCAACTGCAACGCTCCCGACACCGGGAACATGGAAGTGCTGTGGCACTGCGGCACCGAAGAGCAGAAGGAGGCCTGGCTGAAGCCGCTGCTCGCGGGCGAGATCCGGTCCGCGTTCTGCATGACCGAGCCGGACGCCGCCTCGAGCGACGCCACCAACATCGCGGCCGCCATCACGGAGGACGGCGATCACCTCGTCCTGAATGGGAGGAAGTGGTGGGCCACCGGGATCGGGCATCCCCGCTGCCGGATCCTCATCTTCATGGGCGTCTCGAACCCGGAGGCCGACCGGCATCACCGCCACGCCATGGTTCTCGTGCCCATCGAAACTCCGGGGGTCACGGTCAAGCGCATGCTCACCGCGTTCGGCGAGTACGACGAGCCCTACGGTCACGGCGAAGTCTGGTTCGAGAACGTGCGCGTGCCGAAGGCGAACCTCCTCCTCGGCCCCGGCCGCGGCTTCGAGATCGCGCAGATGCGCCTCGGTCCCGGCCGCATCCATCACTGCATGCGCGCGATCGGGGCCGCGGAACGCGCGCTCGAGCTGATGATCCGGCGCGGCATCACCCGCACCGCCTTCGGCAAGCCGCTCATCAACCTCGGCGGCAACCGGGAACTGATCGCCGACCTGCGCATGGCCATCGATCAGGCGCGTTTGCTGACTCTCCACGCCGCCTGGAAGATCGACGACGCGGGCGCGCTCGGCGCCATGAACGAGATTTCCGCCATCAAGGTGGTGGCCCCGAACGTCCTGCAGCGCGTGGTCGACGAGGCCATCCAGATGCACGGCGGCGCGGGCGTGTGCCACGATTTCCCGCTCACCGCCCTCTTCTCGATGGCGCGCTCCCTGCGCATCGCGGACGGACCCGACGCGGTCCACCGCGGCGTCATCGCGCGGCTGGAACTCGGCAAGTACAAGAGCCTCATCGACGCCCAGCACGGCAAGGGTTAGACCGGAACGCGCGTGGCCGCGATGCGGGCGGGCGAGGAACTCGAGGTCGCGAGAGTCGATGCGTGGCTGAAGGACCGCGTGCCGGGACTTTCGGGCGCGCCCGAGGTCACGCAGTATTCGGGCGGCGCTTCGAACTGGACCTATCGCCTGCGCTACGAGTCCCATGATCTCGTCCTGCGACGGCCGCCGGAGGGAACCAAGGCGAAGTCCGCGCACGACATGGGCCGCGAGTACCGGATTCAGAAGGCGCTCGGCCCGGTGTTCCCGTTCGTGCCGGAGATGATCGCCTTCTGCGACGACCCCGCGGTGATCAGCTGCGAGTTCTACGTGATGCGCCGTCTCGATGGCACGATCCTGCGCAAGAACCCGCCCCGCGATCTCGCCCTGACCCCGGACCAGACAAGGCGGCTCTGCCTGAATGTCATCGACACCCTGATCGCCCTGCACGGCGTGGAGGTCACGGCACCGGGTATCGAGAACCTCGGCAAAGGCGCCGGCTACGCGCGCCGCCAGATCGAAGGCTGGTCCGACCGCTACCGCAAGGCGCGGACGTGGAACGTCCCGCGGTTCGAACGCGTCATGACCTGGCTCGCGGAACACACGCCCGAAGACACCGCGACCTGCGTCATCCACAACGACTTCCGTTTCGACAACGTGGTGCTCGATTCGAGGGATCCGACGCGCGTGATCGGCGTTCTCGACTGGGAGATGGCGACCCTCGGCGATCCGTTGATGGACCTTGGCAACGCGCTCGCCTACTGGGTCCAGGCGGATGACGACTTCTTCATCCGGTCGCTGCGCCGGCAGCCCACCCACCTGCCCGGGATGCTCACCCGCCGCGGGGTGGTCGACTACTACGCGGAGAAGACCGGCCGCCGCACGGCCCACTGGGCGTTCTACGAAGTGTACGGGCTGTTCCGCCTGGCCGTGATCGCGCAGCAGATCTATTACCGGTATCAGCAGGGCCAGACGCGAAACCCCGCGTTCCGGAACTTCTGGATGTTCGTGACCTATCTCGGCTGGCGTTGCGGCCGGATCATCCGGCGCGCGGGGCCGTAGACCCTCCTCGCCTTTGGCTATGCTCGGCCCCAAGCCGAAAGGAGCGCTCGAATGCCTTCCAAGAACTACGCCCTCGATCGGGGCGGTCCAGAGCGGGTCGGCGTGTCCTGGGAAGGCGCCTTCAAGGAGCTTTCGGTCACCTTCGACGGAGCGCCGCTCGGCTCGTTCGCGACCGCGAAGGAGCTGGAAACGCCGAGGCCCATGCCTCTCCCCGACGGGTCGCAGCTCACCGTGGTACTCGCGAAGTTCGGTCCGTTCCCGGAGCTTCGCCTCTCGCGCGACGGCGAAGCACTTCCCGGCACCTCGGGCGACCCGCAGACCCAGCTCGAAGCCGCCTACACCATGCTCTTCCTGGTGGCGGGGCTCAATGCCGCGCTGGGCCTGATCGCGGCCGTCCTCGACATAGGCTTCCTTCAGTCCATCGGCGTGGGATGGGGATCGGTCCTGGCAGGCATTATCTACGCGGGCCTCGCCGCCCTGGTGAAACGGCGTTCCACCGCCGCCCTCGCCGTCGCGGTCTCCCTGTTCGTGCTCGACGGCCTCTACAGCTTCGTGATCGCCGCGGAGGCGAGGGTGTCCCCGCCGGTGGGCGGTCTGGTCGCGCGCTTCTTCTTCGTGATGCCCATGCTTCGGGGCTTCTCCGCGCTCAAGGAGTTGAGTCGACCACCGAAGCGCATCCCGCCGCGATCGCGGCCCGGGGCTCCTGTCGCCTCCCCCCGGCCGGCGTCGCCGGCTGCGGGAGGGGCCGCGGTCGGGCCGGCCGCCCCCGTTCCAACCCCCGCCCCGCGACCCGCGCCGGTCAGGGCGCTCGCGGGCGACGCGGAGAAGCTGCGCCTTCAGATGAGTGAACGAAACGCGGCCCCGAGCACGGTGTCGGCCAAGGGTCTTCGGGTGGAGACGAAGGGCGCGGCCGGGGTCGACGCCGCCCGCAAGTCGCTGCGCTTCATCGCGCATCGCGTCGAGATCGGCGCCGAGGGGCTTCGCGTGGTGTGGGCAAGCGGCGCCACCCGCGAGATCCGGTACGAGCAGGTCGCGGCCGTGGTCGCGCGGCAGCTCCCGCCGGACCCGCCGTGGGAAGGCGCCTTCATCGTGGACATCGTGCCCACGAAGGAGGCCAGCCCCGAGCCGGTGAGAGTCTTCGGGACCACGGTGGTGAACTACGCCGCGATCCCCGGGGGCAACTCCTCCTCGCGCCTCGACAACACCCGGCGTCTGACCGCGTACCTGCGCGAGCGGTGCGTGAACGCAAGCTTGGACGCGGCCACCGAGGAGTTCGTCCGCGGCCCGAAGGTCCCCCAGCGATTCGCGAACATGACCCAGTTCATCGAGTACGACACCACCTACGAATGAGCCCGGCGCGCGACCGGCTGCACGTCGTCGGTATCATCGCCGCATGCCAGCACCGCGAAAGAAAGCCGTCCGCCGGAAGAAGGTCGCCGCCGCTTCGGTCGGACTCACACCAGCCGAGACACGTGAGACCAGGGGCCACGAACTCGACGGTCTCGCCGAACAGGTCGCCAGGGACGGGGGCGAGGTGGTGGGCCGTTACAGTGAGCCCTTCGGCGGCACGCCCTTGCTTCTGGTGGCTCTGCCCATCGAACGCGTCGAGCCGACACCCTTCCAGCGCGACCCGTCCGAACCGCACGTCAAGCGCCTCATGGGCGTGATCGAGACCATCGGCCGCTTCCTCGATCCCATCGTGGCCGTGCGGGAGGATGGGCAGTACCTGACTCCCAACGGGAACCATCGGCTGCAAGCGCTCAAGAAGCTCGGGGTGAAGACGGTCATCGCGCTTCTCGTGCCCGACGCGAGTGTGGCCTTCAAGATCCTGGCTCTTAACACGGAAAAGGCCCACAACCTCCGCGAAAAATCGCTCGAGACCATCCGCATGGCCCGCGCCCTTGCGAAGATGCCCGACAAGGAACAGCCGGAGTCCGCCTTCGCCTTCGAGTTCGAGCAGCCGGCGTTCCTGACCCTCGGCAAGTGTTACGAGGAGCGGCCGCGCTTCTCGGGCGGCGCCTATCAGTCCATCCTGCGAAGGGTCGACACCTTCCTCGACGACCCGATGTCACAGGCCATCAAGGAGCGCGAGCGGCGCGGAAGGAAGATCCTCAAGCTCGACGACGCGGTGAGCGCGGCGGTGGAGAAGCTCAAGGCCAAGGGACTTACCAGTCCGTACCTGCGGCCTTTCTTGGTCTCGCGAGTGAACTACACGCGCTTCTCGAAAGCAACGTCGTTCGACTTCGACGAGACTCTCGACAAGATCATCGCGAGCGCTGCCAAGTTCAACGTCGACCGGGTGAAGCAGGAAGACGTGGCGAAATCGGGCGGCGGCCCGGCGGACGAAGAGTAGAACGATCGCCAAAAGGCGGACCTGCACGGAGCGGGGACTTGACACATAGTTCGATATTTGGCTAAATATCGCACCATGAGCGAAGTCTTCAGGGCCCTGGCCGATCCCACGAGGCGAAGGGTGCTGCAGCTGCTGCAGCGCGGCCCCATGAGCGCGGGGGAACTGGCCGATCATTTCGACGTGACCAAGCCGACCATGTCGGCGCACTTCGCGGTGCTCGTCCACGCCGGTCTCATCGAGGCCGAAAAGACCGGCCGCACCATCGCGTACCGGCTCAAGATGTCGGTGCTCGAGGAAGCCCTCCTCGGGTTCGCCCAGGCCTTCGGATTCCGAATCACCACGGGAGAACGCGCCTTCGCCCCCGCGAAGGCGCGAGCGAGAAAGTCATGACCACGAATCGATCGCAGACCAGCCGCGCCATCGGGAGCAGCCTGATCATCGCCGGCCTCTTCCTTCAGGCTTCGATAGCGCTGAAGTGGCTGACCCCCGATCCCCTAAGCGCGGAAATGGCCCACCGCCTGATGGGCGTCCTGATGGGCGCCCTCGTCGTGTTCTACGCGAACGACGTGCCCAAGTCGCTGACGCCCCTGGTCCGGATGCGCTGCGACCCCGCGGCCGAGCAGGCGCTGCGCCGGTTCGCGGGCTGGAGCCTCGCGCTTGGAGGCGCTGCCTTCGCGGCGGCTTCGATCCTGGCGCCATACGAGAGCGCGGATGCGATTGCGGTGAGCGCCCTCGGCTCCTCTGTCCTCCTCGTGGTCGCACGGCTGGCCGGAATGCTGTCCGGTGGAAGCAAGGACGCTCGGGTGATTTCTCCAGGAGACCTGCGACAGCTCATCGAGGAGAAGAAGGTCACGGTCGTCGACGTCAACTCGCCGGAGAGCTGGAAGAGAGCGCGGGTCCCGGGCGCCATCAACCTGGATCCCGCGTACGACGGCGGCGACCTGCCTTCCGACAAGGATGCGCCGGTGGTCTTCTACTGCTCGAACTCCATGTGCCGCAAGGCGCCCAACGCGGCCCGGCGTGCTCAGGAGATGGGCTATCGCAACGTGCAGGTCATGAAAGCAGGCATCAAGGGCTGGGTGGCGAAGGACCTGCCGACGGAATCGGGAGAGTAAGCCCCGGTCGTCACGAGGGCGCAGAGGGCCCGAATCCCTCCGGAAGCGGAGCTACAATCGTCGCTTCCCCAGGAGAACGCATGCCCCCAATCACCCTCAACGTCAACGGCAAGGCCCACGCGGTTGACGTGGACCCGCAGACTCCCCTGCTCTGGGTGCTGCGCGACACCTTGAACATGACCGGCACCAAGTACGGCTGCGGCATCGCGCAATGCGGCGCCTGCACCGTACACCTCGACGGCGAGGCCACGCGCGCGTGCGCCACCGCGGTGGAAGACGTGCAGGGCCGCAAGATCACCACCATCGAGGGCCTGTCCGCGGACCGCTCACACCCCGCCCAGCTCGCGTGGATCGCCGAGCAGGTGCCTCAGTGCGGCTACTGCCAGTCGGGCATGCTGATGACCACGGCCGAGCTTCTCAAGCGCAAACCCAAGCCCACCGACGCCGACATCGACGAGGCGATCAGCGGCCATATCTGCCGCTGCGGGACCTACCCGCGCCTGCGCAAGGCCATCAAGACCGCGGCCGCCATGGCGGCGCCCAGGCCCGCCGCACCGAAGCCGGCCGCGAAGGGAGCGGCCAGGTGAGTGCCCCGAAAAGCCGGGCCCGTCGCGACTTCCTGAAGAGCGGGGCCACAGGCGCTGCCGCCCTTGTCATCGGTTTCCGCTTCTCGGACGACGCCTTCGCCCAGGAGGCGCAGGAGAAGAAGCTCATCAATCCGTTCGACGCCTGGGTCCACATCGAGGCGGACGGGCGCGTGCGCCTCGTCCTCGCGAAGTCGGAGATGGGACAGGGCGTCACCACCACGCTGCCCATGATCCTGGCCGAGGAGCTCGCGATCGACTGGAAACAGGTGAGGGTGGAGCAGGCCCCCACGAACCCCAACATCTACGACCACGGCACCGGCGGCAGCGCGAGCGTGCGGACGTCCTGGCTGCCCTTGCGACAGGCCGGAGCGGCGGCGCGCGAGATGCTGGTACAGGCGGCGGCCAGCCACTGGGCGGTGAACGCGAACACGTGTCGCGCCGAGGCGGGCGCGGTGGTTCACGGACCGCGAGTCAAGCGGCTCCCCTACTCGCAGCTGGTCGCGGCAGCGAGCAAGCTTCCCGTCCCCGACTTCTCGAAGGTAACGCTCCTCAACCCGAAGGAGTTCAAGATCGTCGGCACGGACATCCCGCGGGCCGACATCCCGGGCAAGGTGGATGGAAGCGGCGTCTTCGGCATGGACGTGCGCGTGCCCGGCATGCTGTACGCGGTGGTCGCGCGCTGCCCGGTGTTCGGCGGCAAGGTCAAGCGCTTCGACGCCACGAAGGCGAAGGCGGTGAGAGGCGTAAGGCACGTTCTCGAGATCCCCGCCCTTCCCGAGGCTCACACCGCGGGCGGGGTGGCGGTGGTCGGCGACACGACCTACGCGGCCATGCAGGGCCGGGACGCGCTGACCATCGAGTGGGACGAAGGCGCGCACGCGACGGAAAGCAGCGCCACTCTGCGGACGCAGTTCGAGGAACTGCTGGCGCGAACCGACGGCACCGTGGTGCGCAACGACGGGGACGCGCGCGCGGCCCTTCAAGGCGCGGGCCAGAAGATCGAAGCCACCTACGAGGTGCCCTTCCAGAATCACTCGCCCATGGAGCCCATGAACGCCACCGTCCACATCCGCAAGGACGGCGCCGAGGCGTGGCTTCCGAGCCAGGGCCCGCAGTGGGGCCAGGACGCGATCGCGAAGATCGCCGGTCTTCCCGGCGACAAGGTGGTCGTCCACACCACGCTCCTGGGCGGCGGATTCGGACGGCGCTACCACGCCGATTTCGTGGCCGAGGCCGCGCAGATCTCGAAAGCCACCGGCGCGCCGATCAAGGTGGTGTTCACGCGCGAGGACGACACCCAGCACGGCTTCTACCGGCCGGCCTCGCTCCACAAGCTGAGCGGCGCCCTCGATGCCAAGGGTCAGCCCCAGGCGTGGCTGCATCTGATGAGTTCGGTGTCGATCGACCAGTACTGGACGCCGCCCGACAAGGCCAAGCCCGCGAGCAGCGAGGTGGGTGGGGCCGCGAACCTCGGCTACGCCATCCCGAACCTGCGCATGGAGTACGCGCCCGCGAAGTCGGGCGTGCCCGTGATGTGGTGGCGGTCGGTCGAGCACTCCACGAACGGCTTCGTGACCGAGTGCTTCCTCGATGAACTCGCGGCGGCCGGCAAGGTCGACCCGCTGGAGCTGCGCCTGCGTCTCCTCGCCGAGCCGCGCAAAGTGCGCGTCCCACCCGACAACGAATCCACCCTGGACACGAGCCGCCTGCGCGCGTGCGTGGAACTCGCGGCCCTGAAGGCCGGTTGGGGCAAGCCGCTGCCCAAGGGGCGCGGACGCGGCATCGCCTGTCACTTCTCGTTCGATACCTACGTCGCCGAGGTGGCCGAGGTCACGGTCAGCAAGGGCGTCGTGAAAGTGGACCGCGTGGTGGCCGCGGTGGACTGCGGCCGCGTCATCAATCCGAACGGGGCCCGGGCCCAGATCGAGGGCGGTATCAACTTCGGCCTCACCGCGGCCCTGAAGAGCGCCATCACCATCGACAAGGGCCGGGTCGAGCAGAGCAACTTCGACAACTACGAGATGCTCCGTATCGACGAAGCGCCGGTGATCGAAGTCCACTTCGTCCCGAGCGAAGCGACTCCCACCGGCACCGGCGAGCCCGGACTGCCGCCTTGCGCGGCCGCGGTGATGAACGCGGTCTTCGCGGCGACCGGCAAGCGCGTGCGCCGGCTCCCGGTTCGGACGGAGGATCTGGCGTAGCTGCCGCACCCGACCTGGCGGGGCCGGCGCGATCGGCTGTCATGGTGAGGCGGCCGGCAGGCCGGCGCCCTCAGCAAGGAAGAATGGCGCGCCTTAAGCCGCGTCCTTCTTCAAGAACGGGTTCACGATGCGGACCGAGCCGTAGACGCGTCCGTGCTGGAAGTCCTCGGAATAGAGGATGCGGCATCCGAAGTGCTCCGCGTAGGCCCACAGGTGTGCGTCGAACCAGGAGAGCCCATAGGCGGCCGCACCCCTCAAAGCCGTTCGAACGAGTGAAGCGTCCGGGTAGAGAATGTCGAAGGTCAGAAGCATCGATTCGATCTCCTCGCGCGCTTCGCCGGGTGAGAGGAGCGGCCCGGTCCGCTTGAGCGGTCGGGTGGTGGCGGCCATGAACTCCACGAGCGCCTGATGAGGAAGGCTCAGGGAACCGGACTGAACCGCGCCGGCGAGGAGCCGCGTCGCCCGTTCCTGCTTCTCGGGAAACCGCGGATCGAAGCGATACACGAGGACGTTCGTATCAACGAGAGCGGTCACGATCGTAGAGCTCCTCTCGAGTCCAGCCGCGGCTGACCGACTTCGCGCCCTTGCCGGAGCCCGCCTTCCGGCCGGCTGCGGCCTGGGCCTGGCGATGGCGCCGATTGCGAACCGCCTGACGCAGGGATGCGGCCTCGAAAAGGGCCTGCTTGTCGGCGACCGAAAGCGCGGTGGCCGGAGTCAGGCCGGGCTCGCGGGCCACGAGGACACGGATCGAATCACCCGCGGGTTCGAACACGACATCCGAGCCAGGCACGACGCCGTAGCGGTCCGCGATCGCTTTGGGCAGGGTCACCTGGAGCTTGCTCGTCACCTTGGACACGTCCTTACTCTAGCAAGGATCAGTCCTTGCTCACGGGCGGACGGCGCCGCCGTAAAGATCCTTCAGCAGGGTGAGGAGGCCTATAGTCACGACGCCATGCAGATGACATCATTCCGCCTCGCGACTTCGGCCCTCCTCGCCGCTCTTTGCGTAAACGCCCCCGCCGGCGCCCAGACGCCGCCCGCCAAATCGGAACCCATGAACGACAACCCCCTCCTCGTCGAGAGCAAGCTGCCCTTCCACTATCCCCCGTTCGATCTCATCCGGAACGACCACTTCGCTCCGGCCTTCGAGGCCGGAATGGCCGAGCACTCGAAGGAGATCGAAGCGATCGCAACGAATCCGGAGAAGCCCACCTTCGAGAACACGATCGTGGCCATGGAGAAGGCGGGCCAGCTTCTCGCGCGGACGAGCCGGGTCTTCTTCAACCTTGCCGGGACCAACACCAACCCTCAGATGCAGAAGCTGCAGCGGGCGATCGCGCCGAAGCTCGCCGCCCACAGCGATTCCATCACTCTCAACCCCGCGCTGTTCGCCCGGGTCTCCGCGCTCTACGAGGCGAAGGACACCCTGAAGCTCGATCCGGAGTCCAGCCGGCTGCTCTGGCGCTACAACCGCGACTTCGTTCGCGCGGGCGCGAAGCTTTCGGAGGCCGACAAGCAGAAGCTCAAGGCCCTGAACGCGGAGCTGGCGTCGCTCCAGGCGACCTTCACGCAGAACGTCCTCAAGGAGGTGACGGCCTCCTCGGTGTTCGTGGACACGAAAGAGGAACTGAAGGGTCTGACCGAAGCCCAGATCTCTGCCGCCGCGGCGGCCGCCAAAGCGAGCGGCAAGGATGGCAAGTACGAGCTGCGCCTCACCAACACCACGGGCCAGCCGATCCTGGGCTCCCTCGAGAACCGCGCGCTCCGGCAGAAGGTCATGGAGGCTTCCCTTGCCCGCGGCAGCCGCGGCGGCGAGTTCGACAATCGCGAAACGGCCACCCTCATCGCGAAGCGCCGCGCCGAACGGGCCGCCCTGCTCGGCTACGCAAGCCACGCCGCCTACCAGGTCGAGGAGCAGACCGCGGGCAGCGTCGACGCGGTCAACAAGCTGCTCACGCAGTTGGCGCCTCCCGCGGTCGCCAATGCGCGCCGGGAGGCCGCCGACATGCAGGCCCTGGTCGCCGCGGAGAAGGGCGGCTTCGAGATCGCGGCCTGGGACTGGGATTTCTACGCGGAAAAGGTGCGCAAGGCGAAGTACGCGTTCGACGAGTCGCAGCTCAAGCCCTACTTCGAACTGAACCACGTCCTGCTCGACGGGGTCTTCTACGCGGCCGGGCGTCTGTACGGCATCACCTTCAAGGAGCGACACGACCTCCCCGTCTATGAACCGAGCGTGCGGGTGTTCGACGTGTTCGACAAGGACGGATCGCAGCTCGGCCTCTTCCTCGCCGACTACTACGCGCGCTCGAACAAGAACGGCGGCGCGTGGGCGAACGCCTATGTGCCGCAGTCGGGCCTGTTCGGCACGAAGCCCGTCATCGCCAACCATCTCAACATCCCCCAGCCGCCGAAGGGCGAGCCCACGCTGCTCACCTATGACGAAGTGCGGACGGCCTTCCATGAATTCGGCCACGCCCTTCACGGGATGTTCTCGAACGTGAAGTACCCGCGTTTTTCCGGCACCAGCGTCCCCCGCGATTTCGTCGAGTATCCGTCGCAGGTGAACGAGATGTGGGCCACCTGGCCCGAGGTGCTGAAGAACTACGCGAAGCACTACAAGACGGGCGCGCCCATTCCCCAGGACCTGCTCGACAAGGTGAAGGCCGCCGAGAAGTTCAATCAGGGTTACGCGACGACCGAACTCGTCGCGGCGAACCTCATCGACCAGGCCTGGCACCAGCGGAAGGCCGACGAGGTGCCGGACGCGAACGGCGCCCTCGCCTTCGAGGGCAAGGCGCTGGAGCAGGGCGGTGTCGCCTTCGCGCCCGTGCCGCCGCGCTATCGCTCTACCTACTACTCCCACATCTTCGCGGGCGGATATTCGGCGGGCTACTACTCCTATTTCTGGAGCGAAGTCCTCGACGCCTTCAGTGTCGAGTGGATGAAGGCCCGCGGCGGATTGAAGCGGGAGAACGGCGACCACTTCCGAAGCACGCTCCTCTCACGCGGAGGCAGCGAGGATGCGATGGTGCTGTTCAAGAACTTCACCGGGTCGGAGCCGTCGATCGAGCCGTTCCTCAAGAGACGGGGCCTCGAGACGAAGGCCGCGGGTCCGGCCAAGGACTGAGCGAGTCAGACGCCCTCGGGCCCGGCCGGGGCCGAACCGAGGCCCCAGCGGTCGTGCATCGCCTTTCGGATACGTTCCCGCTCCTCCGGGGGCAGACCATCCCAGCGCTCGCCCATGCGACGGCGCATGCGGGAGCCCGCGGAGGAGTGGAGTCCGAGGCCGCCGAAGAGGATCCGGCACAGGGCGAGGAGTCCAAACGCCTGCCAGAACGTGACGGGTGAGAGGCCGAAGAGCGCCGGCATCAGCCAGTTCCACAGGAGCATGACCAGGCCCCCGCCGACTCCCACCACGACCAGAATCGCGAGCGGCGCCGCCACGGCCAGGAACATCAGTTTCTTTCCTCTGCTCATTCTCATATCCGGCTCCTCATGCATTTGTGATGTCCTCGTATACGGCGCGCAGGCGTTCTCTCAGCCGCAGCACCGCGTATCGCTTTCGGGAGAGAAGCGTGTTGACGCCCACGCCCGTCTCCTCGGAAATCTCCTTGAAGCTCCGCCCGTCGATCTCGTGGGCCACGAACACCGACCGCTGGTCCTCGGGCAGCTCGTCGAGAGCGAGCGCGAGCTCTTCCAGAAGGACGCGGCGCGAGTAGAGGGCCTCGGGGCCGGCGTCGGGCGACGGCAGGAGGTCCTCGAGGCGCAGCTGCTCTCCGTCTTCACCTGAGCCCGCGAAGTCGCTGAAGTTCGCGGGCCTCTTCTTGCGGAAGAGGTCGATGATGCGATTGCGCGCCACCCGGAACAGCCAGCCCGCCACATGGTCGATGGGCATCAGCAGCCGGTTCGCCTCCACCAGCTCCTGGAACACGTCCTGGAGAACGTCCTCGACGTCGCGCGGGTCCGGCACCCGGCGGCGGATGAAGCTGCGCAGCCGGGACCGCTCGGAATCGACCACCTCGGAGATCCGCCGGTCCTGTTCGAGTGTCATTCGGGTCGCCGCGTCTTTCACTACAGAGTATGGACGAACGAGCGGCGTGGATATTGTGGCCGGGGGTTATAAGGTCGCGGCATGATCGTCTCGATGCCGCGGCGCGTCCTTTTCGTTCACGTCCACCGCACGGGCGGATCGACTCTCCGCAGTCTGCTGCTGCAGCGGCTCCCGGGCGCGGCCCGCCTCGGGAGCCAGCACTCCCCGATCACGGAGGCGCGCGGGCTTCTCGGCGAGGAATTCGACGACTACTTCAAATTCGCGTTCGTTCGCAATCCCTGGGATCGGATCGTCTCCTGGTGGATGCTTCTCCGACAGGGTCCGCGGCCTCCGGGCTCCGCGGGCTCGACGATCCCCGACACTCTCGAGGGCTACCTTCTCCTTTGCCGCGATGCCCTGATCCGGGGCGGCCCGCGGCCGTTTCCGGCCGAGCAGATGTCCCTTCTCACGGACGGCGAAGGACCCATCCTGGTGGATGAGCTCGGACGTTATGAGAATTTCGATGCGGACGCCCGGCGCATCTGCATGCGTCTCGGGATCGGTATCGAAGAACTGCCCCGGGCCGCCGCAACCCGGCACGATCATTACGCGACCTACTACAACGACAGCGCCCGGCGTCTCGTCGCGGAGCTCTACCCGCGCGATCTCCGCGGGCTAGGGTATGAGTTCTGATTTCCTGGCCGCTACACGTGCTGATCCACGAGAACCGGGTTGCCGTCCGGGTCGACGAGGATGAAGCTCGCGGGGCCCTTGGCGTTCTCGTCGGCCTGGGTCTGGAATGAAAGCCCGGCAGCCTTGAGATGTCGCTGGTGTTCGCGAACATCCGTGAACTCTCCGACCGGCTGGGCCATTTCGTCCCAGCCGGGATTGAAGGTCAGCACGTTGCGGTCGAACATTCCCTGGAAGAGGCCGATGGTGGCCGTTCCGTTGCGCAGGATGAGCCAGCGTTTGCCGTCGCCGCCCGCCGCCGCGAAGCCCAACTTTTCGTAGAAGGCCCGCGAGGCAGGGAGGTCCTTGACGGCCAGACTGAGGGAGAAGGCGCCGAGTGTGGTGGGTTGCTTTGACATGAGCGGCAACCTACCATCGCGCCCGGATGGCGGACTTGCCAAATCTTGCGAATCTCGACTACGTGGGCCGCATCAATCGCGCGATCGATCACATCACGAGAAACCTCGCGGAGCCCCTCCCCCTCGAGGAAGTGGCGAAGGGCGCGTGCTTCTCGCCCTTCCACTTCCACCGCATCTTCCGCGGCCTCATGGGCGAGACACTGGCTTCGTTCGTGAAGCGCGTCCGCCTCGAGCGCTCCGTCTATCTCCTCTCTCACCGCCCAGGCGCCAGTCTCACGGAGATCGCGCACGCCTGCGGGTTCTCGTCGAGCTCCGACTTCTCCCGCTCCTTCCGCGGCCAGTACGGCGTGCCTCCCCGCAGGTTCGATGCGGAGGCCTTTCGCCGGCCGAAACGCGACTCCATGCGGGAATCGACCGCGGCGCCCGGCGAGGGGCCGCGGCTCGAAGGGCTGCCCGTGAGCGCGAACCCCGATGGCTTTGAAGCCCGGTTGCGCGACCTTCCCGCGCGGCGCGTCGCCTACATCCGGGTGACCCGGGCCTACGAGGGCGGCGTCGCGGGCGCGGCGGCCCGCCTCACCTCGTGGGCGGAGGCGCGCGGCCTCGCCGGGGGTCAGTGGCTTGGATATCAGTGGGACGATCCGGAAATCGTTCCTCTCGACAAGTGCCGCTACGACGTAGCCGTAGAGGTGCCCGGGGGAACCCAAGGCGACGGCGAGGTCGGCGTCACGGACTTCGAACCCATGCGCGTGGCCGAACTCGACATCCTTGGAACGATCGATCTCGAATTGCGCGCGCTCCACTGGATCTATCTGGGCTGGCTCCCGACGAGCGGTTATGCGCCCGCCCACCAGCCGATGTTCGAGGCGTGGAACGGCAAGCCCTTCGCGCACGGCATGGAGCGTTTCGACCTGCGGATTCAGCTTGCCGTCGTCGACGCCGACGAACCTCTCTGAGAAGGAGGAGCCGGACGCGGGCGAGCTAGATGACGCCCAGCTCGAGCGCCTTCAACACCGCGCGCGTCCGGTCGCGCACGCCGAGCTTCGAGAGAATGGAGGACGTCTGGTTCTTGACCGTGCCTTCCGCCGTGCCAGAGGCCTCGGCGATCTCTCGGTTCGAGAAGCCCGCGGCGATGAGGCGCAGGACTTCGCGTTCGCGCGGCGTGAGAGCGTCGGGCAGATCGGCGCTCTCGAACTTCGTGGTCTCTTTCTCGAGGCCGCGCAGGACGCGCTCGGTCACCGCGGGCCGGATGAGCGACTCCCCCGCCGCGACCGTGCGCACCGCGGTTTCGAGCTGTTCGAGAGAGACGTCCTTGAGCAGGAATCCTCGGGCGCCCAGGCGGACCGCCTCGAGGACCACGGCATCCTCGTCGAAGGTGGTCAGCAGGATCACGCCCACATCCGGGAAGCGGGAGCGGGCCGCCCGCAGCACGTCGAGGCCCGAGAGCTTCGGCATCCGCACATCGAGGAGCGCCACCTGCGGACGGGCGGTCGAAATCAGAGCGAGGGCTTGTTCCCCGTCCGTCGCCTCTCCCACGATCTCGAAATCGCGCGAGATCTCGAGGAGCGTGCGGATTCCCTGGCGCACCAGGTTGTGATCGTCGGCGATGAGGACGCGGATCACGTTCGCGTCCTCCTGGGAACCATGGCGCTGATGGCGAAGCCCCGGCGAGCGCCCGTGTCGATCTCGAGCGTGCCCCCGACACCCTCGATCCTCTCCCGCATTCCGGAAAGACC
>JAIBCN010000203.1 GCA_019694155.1 Vicinamibacteria bacterium
CTCGAGAAGGAGCGCACCACCAGCGAGAAGCAGTGGACGGTGGTGAACCGCTACAAGACGGAGAAGGGCGACGTGTTCGTGAAGAAGCAGTGCATGCACTGCTGGCAGCCCGCCTGCACCGCGGCCTGTCTTACCAACGCCATGTTCAAGACCCAGGAAGGCCCGGTGATCTGGAAGGCGGACAAGTGCATGGGCTGCCGTTACTGCATGGTGTCCTGTCCCTACAACATCCCGAAGTTCGAATACAACGAGTGGAACCCGGACATCCAGAAGTGCACCATGTGCTACGGCCGCCTCCAGGCAGGGAAGAGGCCGGCCTGCGTCGAGGCCTGCCCAGCCGACGCGCTCATGTTCGGGCAGAAGCGCGACCTCATGGAGATCGCGCGGGTGAGGATCTACAACCATCCCCGCCAGTACGTGCGCCACATCTACGGGGAGCAGGAAGTGGGCGGCACCGGCTGGCTGTACCTCGCCTCCGTGCCCTTCGAGCAGCTCGGCTTCCCGATGCACCTCGGCACCACGCCCTACCCGGAGTACACGAAGGAGTTCCTCTACTCGGTTCCGATCCTCGACTTCGGCCTGCCCACGCTGCTCATCGGATTGAAGCTGCTGGTGGATCAGGCCGGGCGGAACAAACACGACGATGACGACGGGGAGGTCTCCCAATGAGCACCACCGCCCTGCCCGAAGCCCGCCCGCTCCCACTGCTCCAGTTCCTGCGGCAGGAGCTGAAGCCCAAAGCACCGTTCCTGACGCCGTTCAATGTCATCTCGATCCCCATCATTCTCGTGGGGCTCGTGATCCTCGCCGTCCGCTTCACTCAAGGCCTCGGGTCGGTGACGAACCTCAACCAGGAGTTCCCGTGGGGCTTCTGGATCGGCTTCGACGTGGTCACGGGCGTCGCGCTCGCGGGAGGGGCGTACGTGATCACCTTCGTCGTCTACGTGCTCAAGGTGGAGCGCTACCACCCGATCGTGCGCGTTACCGTGCTGAACGGCTTCCTCGCCTACCTCTTCTACGCGGGCGGCCTGTTCCTCGATCTCGGGAAGCCCTGGCACATCATCAACCCGATGATCGGGAATTCGTTCGGATACAACTCGGTCCTCTTCCTGGTGGCCTGGCACTTCGCCCTCTACATGACCGCGGAGTTCATCGAGTTCTCGCCCGCGATCGCGGAATGGCTGGGAGCCAGGCGGATGCGTCGCTTCCTCCAGTCCATCACGGTGGGCACGGTCATCGCGGGATTCACCATCTCCACCCTGCACCAGGCAGGGCTCGGAGCCCTCTACCTGATGGCGAAGGGCAAGATCCACCCGCTCTGGTACACCGAGTTCATGCCCGTGCTCTTCTTCGTTTCGAGCATCTTCGCGGGCATCTCCATGATCATCGTCGAGGGCACGCTCAGTCACCACGTGCTCAAGGACCACATGGACGCCGAGCACGGCGAGTTCGACAAGCTGATCTTCGGCCTGGCCAGGGGCGCCGCCCTCACCATGTTCGCCTACTACTTCTTCAAAGCCCTTATCTTCATCCACGAGCACCACTGGAACCTGATGGGCGACCGCTGGGGCTACCTCTACCTCCTGGAAATCCTTGGCCTCACTCTCGTGCCCTGCTTCATGTTCGCGTACGGCATCCGCCACCGTTCCCTCGGGGTGGTGCGGTGGGCGGCCGGCCTCGCCATCCTGGGAGTGGTCCTGAACCGCCTCAACATCTCCCTCATCGCCTTCAACTGGTTCTCTCCCAACCACTACTATCCCTCCTGGCAGGAGGTGTGGGTCACGGCGATGATCATCAGTTGCGAGATCTGGGTCTTCCGCTGGGTGGTCATGCGGATGCCCGTCCTGCGCAAGGCGACGGGATTCGACTAGGGAGCGAAGCGATGGAGACCTACACCTACGTCAACATCTTCGAGACCAAGGGACTCGAGAACCTGCTGGTCCTGAGCTTCCTGGTGATGCTCGTGTTCCTCGTCCGCTACATCAGCCGCCCGGCCAAGTAAGGGCTGAGATGACTTCGAAAATCAGCCACAAGCTCATCGTCGGGGTGGCTGGTGTCGCCATCGTCATCATCGGCGTCTTCGCGTGGGTGATCCTCGATTCCCAGCAGCGCCTGCTCCTGAGCGACCTCGAGCGCAGCGCCAATCAGCTCTCCGCGACCATCAAGAGCAGCACCCGCGACGACATGATGCTGAACCGGCCGGAAGCGGTGCAGGGGATCATCAGCACCATCGGCGCTCAGGACGGCATCGAGAAGGTCCGCATCTTCAACAAGGAGGGCCGGATCATCCTCTCCACGGACCCCGAAGACGCCGGGAAGATGGTCGACAAGAAAACCGAGGCCTGCTACGTGTGCCACACCGCCGATCAGCCGCTCGAGCGCGTGCCGGTTTCGGAGAGAGTGCGCATCTTCAAGACCGCCCAGGGTGTGTCGACGTTCGGCATCATCGACCCCATCTACAACGAGAAGGGGTGCTGGCAGAGCTCCTGCCACGCGCACCCGAAGAGCCAGACCGTGCTCGGGGTCCTGGACATCACCATGTCCATGGCCGACGTGGAGCGCGCGGCGCGGGAGGGGCGGGCCCGCCTCGTCACCTTCGCCCTCATCGCGGTCTTCGCTACCGGCCTCATGATCTACTGGCTGGTGGGCCGCGTCGTCCTCCAGCCCGTGCGCCGGATCGCCGCGGTGACCCGCAAGGTGGCGGAGGGCGACCTCTCCCAGAAGGTCGACGTGCGGACGAGCGACGAGATCGGGAAGCTCGGGGAGTCGTTCAACGACATGATGCAGAAGCTCGCGGATGCTCAGCGCCAGCTCCTTCAGGCGAACAAACTCGCTTCTGTGGGGAGGCTTGCGGCGGGCGTCGCCCACGAGATCAACAACCCGCTCACCGGCGTTCTGACCTACTCGAGCTTCCTGCTCAAGCGCGCGGGAAAGGACTCCGAGCTCAAGGACGACCTCGACGTGATCGTTCGCGAGACCAAACGCTGCCGCGAGATCGTCAAGGGGCTTTTGGACTTCTCCCGGCAGTCGGTTTCCGAGCGCCATCCGGTGCCCGTCAACGACATCGTCCATGACGCCTGCCGCATCGTGAAGAACCCCCTTTCGACCCAGAAGACCACCATCGTCCTCAATCTCGGTGAGAATCTGCCCTTGATCCACGCCGACGCGAGCCGGATGCAGCAGGTCCTGGTGAACCTCCTCGTCAACGCCGGCGACGCCATGCCCGAGGAGAAGGGAGGGACGATCACCGTGACCACGGACCTCGTGGACGATGCCGGTCTGGGGGGCGCGTCGCAGGGGCCCCGGGAAGCGGTCCGCATCCGCGTGGCGGATACCGGCAGCGGCATCGAGAAGAAGGACCTCGACAAGATCTTCGAGCCGTTCTTCTCCACCAAGGGGACGCGCGGCAACGGCCTCGGCCTCGCCATCGTCTGGGGCATCATCGAGGGGCACGGGGGACGTCTCACCGTCGAGAGCGAGGTCGGGAAGGGGACGACGTTCACGATCCTCGTGCCCGTGGCCCGGCCGCTGACCGCGGAGTCTCGCAACCGGCCCCTGCCATGACCGGCAAACTCCGGATCCTGGTGGTCGACGACGAGCAGGTGATCCTCGACTCCGCGAGGAAGATCCTCGGCTCCGACCTCACGGTGCTGACCGCCCCGGACGCGGAAGCGGCTTCTCAGCTGCTCGCCGCGGAAGCGCCGGACATCGTCATCAGCGACCTCGTGCTTCCCGGCGCCTCGGGCATGAAGCTCCTCGACAACGCGCTCGAACACGATCCCGGTCTGGTCATCATCCTCACCACCGGCTTCTCGACCGTCGAGAACGCGGTGGCGGCGCTCAAGCATGGCGCGTTCGACTTCCTGCCCAAGCCCTTCACCTGCGACGAACTCCTGAGCTCGGTGGCGCGCGCCCGCCGCGCGGTCGAACTGCGGCTCACGCTGGGGGCGCGTGGGCCGGGCGAGCGCGGCGAGTTCCATCTCGGCGTCCAGACCTGGGCGCGGCCGGAGCGGGACGGGACGGTGCTGCTCGGAGTCACGGAGAAGGAACTCCGTACCCTCGAGCGCATCGAGGGCGTCGAGCTCCCGGAAATCGGCGCCGAGCTGAGGCAGGGAGGCCGCCTCGTCACCCTGCTCACCTCGGACGGGCTGGCCCACGGGATGTGGTCGCCCCTTGGGGGGCGGGTGCTCGCGGTCAACAACGCTCTCAAGGATGCGCCTGAACTGCTGCGCGACGCGTCGAACGGCGCGCGCTTTGTTGCTCGCATCCAGCCCTCGGACCTCGACGGGGAACTGCCGAACCTCATCGAGTCGTAGCCGGCCCCTCTCCAAAGGGCGCCCCGCGGCGGAGGCGCACTTGCGTATCATCGGCGCACACCCACCCCCAAAGGTCCGTTCCGATGATGGTCGTCCGTCGCGCGGGACCTCGTTGCTTTCAAAGACGATGCAGGAGATCGGAACGATGCAGGCCCTCATGCAGGACGTGCCGCTGAACCTCCCGGCACTCATCCGCCACGCCGAACGGCTTCATCCGCGGAAAATCGTGACCACGAAGACCGCGGACGGGAAAAAGACCGCGACCTTCTCGGAGGTCATCGAGCGAAGCCGTCGCTTCGCGGCCGCCCTTCGCTCGCTCGGCGTCGTCGGCGATGAGCGCGTGGCGACGCTTTGCTGGAACCACCAGGAGCACCTCGAGGTCTATATCGCGGCGCCCTGCATGGGAGCCGTCCTTCACACCCTGAATCTGCGCCTCTTTCCTGACGACATCGCCTACATCGTCCAGCACGCCGAGGACCGGGTGCTGGTCCTCGATAAGTCCCTCTGGCCGCTGTGGGAGAAGATCGCTCCCAAGGTCACCTGCGTCCGCGAGGTCGTCGTCATCGACGACGTGGGCGGGGCGCCGATCCCCGGCACCCACGACTACGAGGCCCTGATCGCGGACATCGAGCCGATCGACTATCCCCTCGACCTTCCCGAGCGGCAGGCCGCGGCGATGTGCTACACCTCGGGCACCACCGGCCATCCGAAAGGTGTCGTGTATTCGCACCGCTCCAACGTCCTGCACTCCTACGCTCTGTCCCTGGTGGATTGCTTCGGGTTGTCCGAGAGGGACGTGTCGATTCTCGTGGTGCCCATGTTCCACGCGAACGCGTGGGGCCTGCCCTATGCCTGCATGATG